>JAJTED010000008.1 GCA_021300535.1 Planctomycetaceae bacterium
CCGCGACACGTACCTGTACGACGAGTCGCAGCCCCAGAACGGAGTCACCTACCTGCCGCCGCCGTTCCGGCCGAACACGCCCGTCGAGAAGGCGAAGGAGTCACGATGAACGCCCCCCGCCATTGGATTCTGCCTGCCGTCGTGGCCGCGGCGTTCGCCGTGGGCGCGGGGGCGACCGCTGCCGACCTGCGTCCCAGTTGGGAGTGCCTGCCGGAGAAGACGGCCGTGATGGTGCGGCTGCCGCAGCCCCGCGGGTTTGTCGACGCGGTCAAGGCCCGGACCAAGTTCGGCGCTACCGTGCTCGGCCCGCAGCGGCTGGAGAAGCTCGGGAAGCTCGTGCTCGACAACCTCCGCCGCGCCGGCGGCGAGGAGGCGGTCGACGGGATGGAGGAGTCGCTCGCCAAGTACGGCCTCGAGAAGAACGATCCGACGGCGTTATTCGCCGGTGACATGGGGTTCGGGATCGTCGTCCTGCGGCGGGACGAGGGACGGCCGCCGTTGCAGATGGTGCTCGCCTGGCTCGAGCCGGGCGCGGGGCCGGCGGAGCGGCTCGTCGCCGCCGCCAAGAAGCTGCTCGAGGAGAGGCAGGCCGAGGGTGACGCCGCACCCAAGCGGATCGACCTCGAGATGGCGGGCCACGAGGTGCTCTGGGTCCAGGAGCCCGTGCTGAGTGTCGACATGGGGGACCTGGCCGTCGACGCGGCGGACGACGAGAATGTCGAGGCCCAGGTCAAGGCGCTTCAGGAGCGGATCAAGGCTGCGAAACGCGAGCAGACGGGCTTGGCTCATTCGTTCCTGACAAGGATCGGCGGCCGACTGCTCGTCGGCCAGACGATCCCCGCCGTTACGCACGTCAGCGTTGCTCTCCACGCCGGCGGGGGCCCAGTTCAGCTGGAGCGTGCTGCGGCCGTCGGCCAGGGCGGCGCGGGCGGCGACCGGGACTGGAGCGCCGAGAGCGGCGCCGACGAGGCCAAGAAGACCTTCCTTCGCTTTCTTGCGGCCCACGAGGGCTCCGGCGCGGCGCCGCTGGCCGACATCCTCGGCCTGCCGGGCGTCCGCAACGCGTTGCCCGACGGACTGACCTTCGTCGACGTGATCGTCGACCCGCGGGTCTTCCAGGCGGCCTTCGCCGGGGCCGGCGCGGAGGCCGAGGCGGCGACCCGGTTCCTGGAAAGCATCGGGCTCGGGGGCGTGGGGCCGTTCGCCTGGCGGCAGACGCTCGACGGCGGCCTGCTCCATCAGGGCATGTTTCTCGCCATGCCTGCCCCGCGCCGCGGCCTGATGCAGATCCTCGACCAGAAGTGCGACCCGGCGGAGCCGCCGCCGTTCGTGTCGAACGAGGCGGTGAGCCTGGCCCAGATCTCGCTCGACCTCGGCAAGGCCTACCAGACGGTCCGCGAGGTGATGACCGCGGCGGTGGGTGAGGAGGCGGGCAACATGTTCACGGTCGCGGAGATGCAGGCCCAGGGGAACCTGGGGATCGAACTACCCAAGTTCCTGTCGGCGCTCGGCAGCCGGCATTGGATCATCGACTACCCGCCCCGGATCGCCGAGGCCGGCTCCCGAGCGAGGCCGGGGCGGTCGCCATCGGCATGAACCACCTCGTGGTGGCGATCGGCGGCGATTCACTGGAGCGGACGCTGGCCGGCATCCGCAACCCGCCCGCCGGCGATGCCTCGCTGCGCGAGGGGGACGTCATGCGGCGGGCCGGCAAGCTCCTGCCGCTCGACCCCGCGAGGATGTTCGCCGTGGGGGACGCCGGCAAAACCGGCGGCATGCTCGGCAGCCTCCGGGAGATGGCGGCCAATCTGGAGGCGGACGACGTGCCCGAGGAGTATCGGGAGCTGCTTCGGAGCATCAAGGACGCCCTGCCGACGGCCGCCGAGATGGAGGGCATGTTTGGCGTCAGCGTCTCCACGATGCGGATGACCGACGACGGCCTCGTGCTCCGCTCCGCCTGGGAAATGCCGCCCCCGTGAGTCAGGCGGCGCCCGCCCGCAGGCCGGCCCAGACGGCTGCGATGCCGGCGAGGTTCGTGGCCAGCACGTAGGCCGCGGCGGTCGGCAGTCGGCCGTGCTGGAGCATCTCTGTCGTCTGGAAGGCGAAGGTCGAGTAGGTGGTGAAGCCGCCGAGCAGGCCGACAAGAAGGATCGTCTCGGCCTCGGTGGACAGGCCGCCGCGGACGCGGGCCGCCGCAAAGACGAGCCCGAAGGCGAAGGAACCGAGCAGGTTGACGGCCAGCGTGCCCCACGGAAATCCAGGCCCTATATGCCGCACGGCGAGCGTCGTCAGCCCGGCCCGTAGGAGCGTGCCGACGGCCCCGGCTGCGGCGATCCCCAGTGCTGTTATGAACGGATGCATGGCCGATCGATCTCCGCGCAGGGGTGGGTAAACTCTTGGGCCCGGAAACGCCGTCGCCCAGCCGCTCGCGGGGCAGGCGCGGGGATCGGCGTGAGGATGTGGAGCGTGGCGGACCTTCGCCAGCGACGCAACTCATGCCGTCCCTGAGCCGGGTTGGGCCGATTCGGGTACGTGTCATGCCGCAGACGTGGCCAGGCATCTCATACGCTTCACACTTGAACCTCGCGTGTGACGCTGGTCGGGGCTGCCCACGTCCCATCGCCGGACGTTCGCTTCGGCCTTCCAGGCCTCCGCTCTCTCGAGGCTGCCTGCGCTTCGGCATCCATGCCTCCGCTGGTCAGCCACGCCGGCTCCTGGGGCATGGGCAACCCCTCCCTGACCGTTGTTGCCCAAGAGTGGTTTGTGCGCACGGCTCAAGTGTGAGCCACAGATCTGAAGGGACAGGCGCGGGGATCGGCGTGAGGATGCGGAGCGTGGCGGACCTTCGCCAGCGACGCAACTCATGCCGTCCCCAAGCCGGGTTGGGCCGATTCGGGTTCTTGTCGTGACGCAGACGTGGCCAGGATATCGTCACCCAGGCCGGCCGGTTGAACAATTCCTGCCGCATCGCGTAAACATCAGGCGATCGGGCCCCTGTTCCCTGCCCTCCTGGAAACGAAATGCTCCACTTCCACAAGCGCATCCTGTTCGTCGGTTTCGGCGCCGTGGCTCGCTGCACGCTGCCGATCCTCCTCGACCACGTGAAGGTGTCCCCCCAGGACATCACGATCCTGGAGTTCCAGCCGGACGAGGCGGCGCTGCGGCCGTGGACGGAGCGGGGCGTGAACTTCGTCCGCGGCAAGGTCGAGCCGGGCAATCTCGCGACGATTTTGGGAAAGCATCTGGCGGCAGGTGACATCCTCATCGACCTCGCCTGGAACATCGACTGCTGCGAGATCGTGCAGTGGTGCCACGACCACGGCGTGAACTACCTCAACACCTCGGTCGAGCTCTGGGATCCGTACGAGCACTCGAAGGCCGCCCACCCCACGCACCTCACGCTCTACTGGCGGCACATGAACCTGCGGCGGATGATCGCCGGCTGGAAGACGCCCGGGCCGACGGCGGTGCTCGAGCACGGGGCGAATCCCGGCCTGATCAGCCACTTCACCAAGCACGCCCTGCTCGACATCGCCGCGGCGTGCCTGGAGGAGAAGAAGTTCGCGGGGGAGCAGGCGGAGCGGATCGCCCAGCACGCCACGAGCCACGCCTTCAACCACCTGGCCCACGAGCTGGGCGTGAAGGTCATCCACTGCAGCGAGCGCGACACGCAGATCTCCGACCGGCCCAAGGAGGTGGATGAGTTCGTCAACACCTGGAGCGTGGAGGGCTTTCGCGAGGAGGGCACCACGACCGCCGAGATGGGCTGGGGCACGCACGAGAAGGAACTGCCCCGCTTCGCCTACGAGCACGCCGACGGTCCGCGGAGCCAGATCTGCCTGGCCCGCATGGGCATCAACACGCAGGTCGTCAGCTGGGTGCCGCCCAACCACACGATCGTGGGCATGGTCGTCCGCCACGGCGAGGCCTTCAGCATCACCGAGAAGCTCTCCGTGCGCGACGCCGCCGGCAAGACCGTCTACCGGCCGACGGTGCACTACGCCTATTGCCCGTGCGACGCCGCCGTCGCCAGCCTGTGGGAGCTGCGGGGCAACGACTACCGGCTGCAGCCGAAGATCCGCATCATGACCGATGAGATTACCAGCGGCGCCGACATCCTCGGCGCGCTGGTCATGGGCCATCCGCTGACGAGCTGGTGGTGCGGCACCGATCTCTCGATCGAGGAATCGCGGCGGCTGGTGCCGGGGCAGAATGCGACGACCATGCAGGTGGCCTGCTCGGTCGTGGCGGCCACGATGTGGATGATCGAGAATCCCGACCAGGGCGTGAAGCTTCCCGACGACCTGCCGCACGACTATGTGCTCTCGATCGCGAAGCCCTACCTCGGCAAATTCGTCTCGGTGCCCAGCGACTGGACGCCGCTCAGGCACTATTCGAACGCTTTCCACGGCTACAACCGCCCGGCGATCGACCCCGCCGATCCGTGGCAGTTCAAGAATTTCCTGCTCACCGACGGGGACTGACGGTATTCTGCCCTCTCCCCTGGGGAGAGGGTGGCCGAAGGCCGGGTGAGGGTGCCTGGCGTCGTCCTCCGAAAGCACCCTCACCCCGGACCTCTCCCGGAGGGCGAGGGAGAAACGACATGAACCAGAAGACCCTGCTCGATCTCGCCAAGAAGCACGGCACGCCGCTGTTCGTCGTGGATCACGCCGAACTGCGGAAGAACTACGCCCTGTTCCGCAAGCACTTTCCCCGCGTCCAGGTTTACTACGCGGTGAAGGTCAACAGCGACCCGGCGATCGTCGAGACGTTCTACAAGCTCGGCGGCAGTTTCGACGTGGCGAGCATCCAGGAGTTCCGCACCGTCTACCAGTTCATCGCCAAGTTGCCGGCGAAGGAGCGGCAGGACTTCATCTGGGACAAGATCATCTACGCCAACCCGATCAAGCCGATCGAGACGCTGGAGGAACTCGACCGCTACAAGCCCCTGGTCACCTACGACAACCCGGAGGAGGTGAAGAAGATCGCCAGGCACGCCCCGCAGGCGGGTCTGGCCCTGCGGCTCCGGGTGCCCAACACCGGGTCGATGGTGGAGCTGTCGAGCAAGTTCGGCGCCCTGCCGGGCGAGGCGGTCGACCTCATCAAGTATGCCCACGACCACGATCTCGTGGTGGAGGGGCTGTCGTTCCACGTCGGCAGCCAGTGCACCAACCCGCAGAACTACATCCAGGCCCTGCACCTGTGCGCCGGGATCTTTTCCGAGGCCAAGTCGCGGGGGTTCAACCTCAAGCTGCTCGACATCGGGGGCGGCTTTCCGGCCGCCTACGACGCCACGGTGCCGAAGTTTTCGGCCCTGGCGAAGAAGATCAACCACGAGCTCGACCGGTTGTTCCCCAAGGAGATCGAGATCCTCGCGGAGCCGGGGCGGTTTCTCGTCGCCTCGGCCGGCTCGGCCGTGTGCAAGATCATCGGCAAGGCGTTCCGCAACGAGAAGCTCGGCTACTACGTTGACGACGGCGTCTATCACACCTACTCGGGCGTGATCTTCGACCACTGCACCTACCACCTGAAGAGCTTCAAGAAGGGCACGCCGCAGCTGTGCGCCGTGTTCGGCCCGACCTGCGACGCCCTCGACACGATCAGCCTCTCGGAGCAGTTGCCCGACCTGGAGATCGGCGATTACTTGTACTCCGAGAACATCGGCGCCTACTCGGCCGCCAGTTCCACGCACTTCAACGGCTTTCCGCCCGCGAAGGTGGTGCATGTGAATCGCTGACCGGGCGGGGCGGCCGCGATCGCGGCGGTTTCACGCAAGCCCCTGGCGGCTTTCGACACGCTGCTTTCTGGGGTGCGGCGGGGGTTCGCGTTGAGCCTTACGGAATGGGTTGCGAATTGGCCCTCTTGCCCGGAGTCCCCCGGCTTCCGCCGGGGGCTTTTTGTGGGACGGTGACGCCCGAGATGCCCCGGGCGGGAGCCCGGGGACACCGGGCATGAACACCACTCCGCCACCCATGCCGCACGACGGCGAGCGGTTTGCCGGTTCGAACCCGTATGGCATGGGATCCGGGACGAGATGCGACCCGGAGTCCCCCGGCTTCCGCCGGGGGCTTTTTGTGGGACGGTGACGCCCAAGAAGCCCCGGGCGGGAGCCCGGGGACACCGGGCATGAACACCACCCCGCCTTCCAGGCGGCCGATCATTCGGGCCGTTGGGCCTCGATCAAGTGGTAGCCTTTGACCTCTTCGCGGGCGACGTTCGTCCACATCCGGGGGAGGTTTTCGACGTACCAGGTGGGCTGCTTCGTCACCACCAGCAGCGTGCCGCCCGGGGCCAGGGCCATGCGGGCCGACTCGACGAAGATTTCGGCGAGTCTGAAATCGGAGTAATAGGGCGGATTGGCAAGCGCCAGGTCCCAGCTGCCCGGCTCCGGCACCCGGCCCGCCGCCTCGAGCGCCACCGTGAGGTTTGCCAGGCCGTTCCGCTCGGCGCCGCGGCGGGTGCAGTCCACCGCACGGGCGGATGAATCGAAGGCGTGCACGCGGATCGACGGATCACGAGCCGCGATCCCGAGCGCCACGCAGCCCGAGCCGCAGCCGATGTCGAGCACGCGGGTCTCCGGAGCGACGTCGACGGCGTTGAGCAGATGGCGGGCCCCGGGATCGATCCGCCGATGGGCGAACACGCCCGGCCGCGTGAAGGCCGTGAGCAGCCGGTCGCGGTCGCGGAACACGACCTCGGAGGAGAAGTCGCGGACCTTCGCCGGCACGCGGGTCTTCTGCACCACGTAGGCGATCGTCCCCGCCTTCGCCCTGCGGTCGGCGGCCTCGACGGGCCGCACCCGCACCGTCTCGCCCGTCTCGGCGAGCTGCTCCCGCAGCCAGTTGTCACGGGGATTGTCGATCGCCGCCACGAGGTGGCCCCCGATCGCGAGGTTGACAAGCGCCGCCTGGAGCAGGTCGCGGGCGAGTTCCGTCTCGCCGGCCTTCGCCAGCGGCACCACGGCCAGGTCGAATGCCCCTTCCGGCATATCGGGCACACACTCGGCGGCCAGATTGGGCGGCGTCGCGGCCCAGCCTTCCCGGGCGGCAGTGCACGGATGCAGGTCGAGGAACCAGGCGACGACGGTCGCGGCGGGCCGCTCGAGGGCCAACGCATGAGCCGCCTGGCCGCGACCGGCAGTCGTGCACACGATCCGCTCGCCCGACAGCGTGCGGGCGACGGCGAGCGCGTGGGCTTCGGCGGGACGGGCAGGCAGCGGCTCTGCGGCGAGGTTCATCGTCTGCAGAGCATACCTCGCCTCACTCGGGCCGCACGGGCCGCTCGTCGCCCTCGGGCGGGCCCCCCGGTCCTCCCGGGCCACGGCCGCCGCGGATCCGCTGTTGGATCTCGCCGGCGAACTTCTCCATTTCGGCCCGGTCGAGCTTCCCGTCGCCGTTCGCATCAAACGCCAGCGCCCGTTCGACGAATCGCTCCGGGGATGGTCCGCCCGGCCGCGGACCGCCGAACTCACGCGGCGGCCGTCCCTCGGGCCGCGGGCCGCGGGCGGGCCCTGCGGCATCACGGGGAGGCCGCCGCGTCTGGTCACCATCCTCGGGCGGGCCGCGCCGTGGCGGCCGCGGTGGGCGGAACTCCTCGTGGTCGATTCGGCCGTCGCCGTTGCGGTCGAGCCGCGCGATGGCGCTGGCCGCATTCTTGATCTCGGCAGCGCTCAACTCGTGGTCGCCGTCGGCATCGAGCGCCGCCCGCAGCGGGTCACGCGGCGGTCCATCGGGGCCGCGATCCGGAGGCCCGCCCTCGGGCGGCTGGGCGACCGCCACCGTCGTCAGGGCGAGGGCCGCGACGGTCGCGAGCAGTCCATCGAGCCGGGCGGTGCGTTGCATGGGTCGAGTCTCCGGTTGGGGCAAGTGGCGGTCTCGGGCCGCGGATCCTCCAATACGACGGTGCGTTGGAGACATTTCTTCAACGGCCGACTGCCGGGAAGGTTTCGCGGTGTTTTCACGGGCCATCGAGCAGCCGGACCGGAACCATGCAAAGGTTTGGAGTCGTGTGGCGTGGCTGGCGGGATGGTTTTTGGACCCGGAGTCCCCGGGTTGCCACCCGGGGCTTCTTGGCGCGCTGCCCACAAAAAGCCCCCGGCGGAAGCCGGGGGGATGGTTTACGCGAACCTGCGTCATCGTGCCGCAGTTCGCTTGGCGGGCCTCCGCCCGCTGGCAATCCACCCGGCCGTCCGGGCCTGGCGCTGCCCACAAAAAGCCCCCGGCGGAAGCCGGGGGACACCGGGTTGCATCCCTTCCCGGGTGCCATGCGATGCTGGCACGACCCGCAGAATGGCGAAGAGCCTGAAGTGGCCGCGTTACTTCGTCCCGCCCGTATCCGGCAGTGGCTCGAGCGTGAGCGGGTCGCGAAGCGGGAGGTGCTTCACCCGGCCGCCGAAAAACTCGTTCATGCTCGCCCGCTTGCCGAGGTCGCCCGGGGCGATCGCTTCCCAATCACCGACCACGAGGATCGCCATCTTCTCCGGGTCGAGATGGGCCTGCGCGACCCGCAGCAGGTCGTCGGCGGTCACCGCCTCGACCTTGCGGCGAAACGTCTTCCAGTAGTCCGGCGGACGCTTCGTCCACTCGTCGTTGACGAACAGCCGCAGCATCGCCGGCTTGCTCTCGAACTGCCGCGGAAAGGTCTCGATCAGGCCGCGCTTCGCCGTCTCCAGTTCCTCGGCCGAAACCTTCTCCGCGCGGATTCGACGGATCTCGTCGAGGACGATCTTCGTCGCCAGGGCCACGGTCTCGCTCTTGCTCTCGAAACCGGCGCGGAAGTCGCCCGGGTAGGTGACCCGCGGCGCGACGGCGGAGCGGACCGAATAGGCGAGCCCCTCGTTGCTGCGCACCTGCTGCATGAGCCGGCTGGTGAACCCGCCGGCGCCGAGAATCTCGTTGAGGATCAGAAGCGGGATCGCATCGGGGTCGTCGCGGGCGATCGACCGGCCGCCGATCACGACCTTGCCCTGGGGAATCTTCTTGGGCACGTGGTACAGGCCGGGCTCGAGCACGGCCGTGGGGGCCGCCGGATCGGGGGCGGCGACACCGCGCTCCCAGCCCGTGAAAGCCCGGGTCAGCCTGTCGAGCATGTCCTGCTCGTCGAAGTCACCCGAGACGGCCACGATCGCGTTGCCCGGGTGGAAGATCCGCCGGTGCAGGGCGGAGAGTTTTTCGCGGTCCAGCGCCGCCACAGAGGCCGCAGTCGGCTCCGCGGCCTCGAAGTGGTCGGGGCCGTAGACGAGCCGCTTCCACTCGCGGCCGAGGATCGAGCCGGCTTCGTCATTCCGCTGCTTGAGCGCCTCCAGTTGGCGCGCCCTGGCCGTGTCGAGCCGCTGCTGGTCGAAGGCCGGCTCCCGCAGCATCTCCACAAAGAGCCGCAGACTCTCTTCGAGGTTGCTCTTCAGGCAGTTCATGGTGGCGGTGGTGAACGTGTCGTTGGCCGCCACGGAGACCTGCGTCGCCAGGAAGTCGAGGGTCTCGTCGAACTGTGCCGCGGCCGTCTTGCCCGTCCCCCCTTCGCGGACGAGCCGCGCCGTCATCGCGGCCAGGCCGGGAGCGTCGGCCGGGTCGAGCGCGCCGCCCCCCTTGAACGTGATCGAAATGGTGACGAGCGGCAGTTCGCGGGACGGCGCGAAGTAGACGACGGTGCCGTCGGGCAGCGTGCGGCGGAAGGTGGCCGCGGCGGGCGGCTCGAAGGCGAGCGGGGCGAAGACGATCTTCTCGGGCCGGTCCGGCAGGGCCGCGGTCGCGGCCTGCTGATCGGCCTGGTTGGCAGGTGCAGCAGGTGCAGCAGGTGCAGCAGGTGCAGCAGGTGCAGCAGGTGCAGCAGGTGCAGCAGGTGCAGCAGGTGCAGCAGGTGCAGCAGGTGCAGCCGCCACGGGTGGACTGACAGCAGCGGCCGTGCGGGGTTCGCCGTTACCGGCCTTCCCGGCCGTGGCCGGTGGCGAGGCGACCGGGCGGGCGCAGGAGGTCGTGGCGAGAGCCGTGATGGCGCAGAGAACGGTGAGACGACGCTTCATGGGTGGGTGCATGCCTTCGGTTCGGGCTTCAGTCTGACTTGCGGCGGTAGGTGGCCACGCTGCGATTGGTTTCGTTGAAATACTTGCCGAGGACCCGCTGCAGATCGGCGGCGGTCACCCCCTCGTACTTCGCCGGCCCCTCGTTGATCTCGCGCCAGTCGAGCACGGCCTCGGCGAAGGCGAGCTGCACCAACAGCGACATGTTGTTTTCGAGCTTGCGGTAGTTCTGTGCAGCCACACGGTTCTTCACCTTGCGGAGCTCCCGCTCCGGCACGCCGTCCTTCTGCAGGCGGGCGAGCTCCTCATACCAGGCCTGCTCCAGGTCCGCCGCCGTCGCCGCACCGCGGGCCTGGGCCGCGACGGCGAACAACCCGGCATACTTGCGGGTGTCGGAGGAGGCCTGGGCCGTAGCCGCGATGCCGCGGCCTTCCACGAGGCCCGTGTACAGCCGGCCCGTCCGCTCGTTGAGCACCTCGGCGAGCATGTCGAGCGGATAGCTGTCGGCGTGCCCGGCCGGCACCGTGTGGTAGCGAATCTCCACACCCGGCGGCACGTCGCCCGCGGCGTTCATCCGTTGCTCGGCGAGCTGCTCGACCTCGAGCGTCACCACCGGCGTCGGCTTCCGGGTGCCGGGGTCGAGCCGCGAGAAATACTTCTCGATCAGGCCGCGGGCCTGCCGTGGATCGAAGTCGCCGACGAGGATCCCGACGAGATTGCCGGGCCGGTAGTAGACGTTCCAGTATTCCTGGGCCTGCTCGAAGGTGTAACTGTTGAGGTCGCTGGGCCAGCCGATCACCGGCCACGAATAGCCGCTCGAGGCCCAGAACAGGGCGTCGAACTGCTCCTCGAAGCGGCCCGTGGGCGTGCTCTCGGTCCGCAGCGAGCTTGTTGGCGGGCACGGTGATGAAGTAGCAGGTCAGGTCGTAGGTCGTGAAGGCGTTCATGCCGCTGCCGCCCGCCTTCGTGTAGACCTGGTCGAACTCGTCCTTGACGATCGTCGCCGCCGCGGGCCCGCCCGGACCGCGGCCCTGCTGGGCCTTGATCAACTCGTCGAGCTTGGCCCGGAGGACGCGGATCTCCTGGGTGTCGTTGGCCGGATTCCAGGGGTCGTCGATCTCGCCCTTGAAGAACCGGTCGTATTGCCGCGTCCAGACGAGCCGGTTGATCTCGTCGCGGAGGGCCTGCTGCTCGGCCCGGTAGCGGGCATCCTTCTCGGGGGCGCGGGTGCCGATCGTGTCGGTGCCCTTGAACATCATGTGCTCGAAGAAATGGCTGATCCCCGTGATGCCGGGCCGCTCGTTGACGCTGCCCACCTTGGCCACCCAGCCGGCGCTGACGACGTTGGGCTGGTCGCTGCGCGGCACGAGCAGGAACTGCATGCCGTTGGGGAGCGTGAACTCCTCGACCGCCACCTGCTGGGCCGCCGCGGCGCCCGCCGCCGCGACCACCAGGCCCGCCGCCACCAGCCACGATTTGATCCGCATGGAAGTTTTCCCGGGAGAAGGAAGAGCGATCCTTATACCCCACCCGGCCGAAAACCGGCCAGCCACCACTGCACGAGCGTGATCACGATCTCGAAGACGATCAGCCCCACGATCGCCCATTCCACCCGCAGCGACCGACGGTTCTGCATCAGATCGAGGGCCGTTTCGGCCGTCCGCGAGATGAGCGCCAATTTGCCGTGCACCGCGGCGAACCGCTCCCGGATCTCGAACTCGTCGCGGAGGCGGGCCCAGAGCCGCTCGAGTTCCGGATGGTCCCAGAGCAGCTCCGGCGCGTCGTCCACGCGGGCACCGGCCACGACGCGATGCTCGGCCAGCAGGGCCGTGCCCAGGTGCTGAAGCAGTTCCCGCGCCGCCCGGCCGCCGCGGCCCCAGTGGTCGAGGTTCACGGCAAAGGGTTCGATCCGCTCGAACTGCCGCTCGATGCTCCGCTCGTGGTGGGCCAGCGACACGCTCTTGGCGAGGATGTCGGCCACGAGCTGGAGCTTTTCCGGCGCCGCATCGGCCAGCACGAGCGTGTTGCCCTCGACCGCCTCCTTGCCCACGGCATCCACGCGGATGTCGAGCAGTTCCGTCTCCTGCTCATGGGCGGCGAAGGGCTGGCGAATGTGCGGGCCGATGCGGCGCAGCGTCGCGGCGATCGCCGCCGATGGCGTGCGGAAGAAGACGGCCGCGCCATAGCGGAAGAGCACCGCCAAACCGGCGGCATCGGGAATCGCGAGCACCAGCGGCGCCGCCCCGCTGCGGTCGGTGGCACCGAGGGCGGAGAGATCGATGCCCTGGCCCACGAGAAACGCCCGTGCCTGGAACGCGTCGGGGCCCGGGCCGAGGGGCGGCTCGGCAGGGGACGGATGCGATTCAGGCATGGCGGCGACCAAGTGTCTCGCGGGCTGCGGCGGCAGGCCGACCGACCAGCCGGTGGCCCACCGGACGACCCACTATCGGCAAGCCTATGATTTCTGCTCAGGGCACGCACGCGGAGCAACTCGCACATGAGTTCGATCGACCGGGCCGACCCCGTGATCATGGGGCACATTCTGTCCCAGCACCGGGAATTGCATGCCCAGCTCGTCGCGGTGCGGGCCTGCCTGGCGGGCTCCGGACGGTGTGTCGCGGAGCTGCGGGCGGCCCTCGAGAGCCTGCGAGACCATCTCCGCAGCCATTTCCGCCAGGAGGAGATGGGCGGGTTCCTGGAGGAGTCGATCGCGCGGATGCCGCGGCTTTCGGCCGCGGCCCGCACGGTGATGGGCGAACACCCGGCGCTGCTGGCCGAACTCGACGCCTTGATCGGCAGCCTGGAGAAAGCCGATAGTGCGGCGGCATGGGATCAAACCGCGGCCGCCGCGGAGCGGTTCGCGCAGCACCTGCTCGATCATGAAAGGAACGAGAATGCCGTCGTCCAGGAAGGCTACAACGAGGACCTGGGGCTGGACTGACCGGGCCTGGCCCCTGGCGGCCGGGGGGCTGTTGCTCGCGGCGACGCTCGCCATGCGCGGCGGCACGCCGGCGGCCGAGGAGCCGGCGGTCGCGGCCGACAAGGTGGCGGCCTTCATGCGGGCCAAGCTCGATCACTCCCGGCTCGTGCTCGAGGGACTCGCCGTCGCGGACTTCGACCTCATCGACCGCGGAGCCCATGATCTGGCGCTCGCCAGCCAGGCCTCGAGTTGGCAGGTTTTGCAGACTGCCGACTATGCCCGCCACAGCGACGAGTTTCGCCGGTCCTGCAACGGGCTGCGGGCCGCCGCCAAGGCCCGCAACCTCGATGGCGCGGCCCTGGCCTGGATGGAGGTGACGATGAAGTGCATCCAGTGCCACAAATACGTCCGCGACACCGAACGCGGCCCCTGACCGGAGCCGCGTTCAGCCGCCTGCCCGTTGGGCGGCGAGCAGCGCCTCGGGATCGATCGGCGGCGGGTCGAACGTGACGTCGAGCGGCGTCACCTTGTCGATGCGGTCGATGTCGATGAACACGGGCGGGGCGGCCTGATCCGGGGCGACATCGATGCCCAGAAGCTGGACCCGCGGCGGCTCGATCACCAGCCGCAGGGGCCGCAGTCGGCGGCGGTCTCCAGACCCGATGGGGGCGGGCCGCTCGTAGATCTCGATCTCGCGGCAATCCGTGATGGCGGCGCTCAAGGTCGAGAGCAGGCGCGGCCGGGCGGCGTAGCGGGCAGGTTCGAAACTCTTCACGTGGAAGACCTGCTTGGCGCCTTCCAGGCGGGCGATCAGGTTCGGCGGCAGGTCGCGCTCGATCTTGTGCCGCAGCGATTCGATGCCCGACCAGAGGATCGTGCCCTCGAAGGTCCGCAGCAGATCCCTGCCGACCATGAAGGCCACGAGCTCCAGCAGCGTGACCGGCTCCGCTGGGATCCGCCGGCTCCCGGCCGCGTCCTTGGTCATCTGCCAGCCGTACCGGCGGATGCCCGGCAGGGGCAGGTGGTCGATCGGGTAGCCGCAGGAGACGAGGAAGTCGCAGTCTCGGTGGAGCGTGCGGGTTGACAGCCGGGAGAGGCCGAGCCGCTCCTTCAGCTGGGCGATCAGCGATTGGTCGTCGAGCGGCTGACGGGAATTGGAGAGGATTTCGAGGAGGGCAAAAATACGGAGGAACTGCTCGTGGCGCGAGAAGTTGCGGGGCATGGTGTAAATGTCAAAAGGTGCGGAGCGAGCGTCGCGACACAAGACCGCGGTGCCGGGCCGAAAAATCCGCGAGACCCCCCACCGGTCTGGCCCCGGCGTTCTCCCGGACGACCGAAATGTGACCCCCGACATGGCACCGTTGGTCACGCGTGCCCGTTGCCAGCCGCTGGTGATGCGGAGCCGCGTGAACAACGGGGCTCCGGATCGGGGGGGCAGGGTAGCTGCGCCACAGCATGCGGGCAAGGCGGCGACGTGCGCTCAGGCGACGTTTCGATCGCCCCGGCTGTCGCGTGCGGCCGGCGTTAGCGCAAAGTGCCAGACCTCGGCGGCCTCGATGAGCCGATCGACCATCGACAGGAGCTGGAGTCGCGTCACCGCGCCGTCCTCGACGGGAATCTCCGCCACCATCCGCAGGTCTTCCTGATCGGCGTCGAACTCGAGCCCGATCAGGGGCGTGTCGGCCGCCAGGCGGCAGAGGCGGCCGCAGGCCGCGTCGGGGTCGGCCCCGACGGCGAAGGCGCGGCCGATCGACACCCGGCAGCGATGGCCGTCGTCGGGCGTTTCGATCCGCACGATCGCCAGCCGCTCGCCGCGCAGATTGCGATAGTGCCTGGTGACGAAGGCCACGCGGATCGCCTGCTCCTCCGCATCGACGTGATGGCGCACCCCCTCCTCGGCCAGCGCTTGCGCGCACTGCGAGAGACTCGTCGGCATGACGCACTCCTTGCGATTGGCGGTCAACGTGGGGCAGGCCTCGTGCCGCACCCCCCTCCGAAGATGTATGCGCTCCCCGGAGGCGAATCGTGCGCGCCGCCGTTGTTTTTTTCTCGGCACGTTTGGACACAGACCAACCGTGCGAGCCGTGCGGTAATCATTGCGATATCGAGAAAGGGGCGTCTGCAGGCGGCAGGCGACCGAAAGGGGTGGCCATGGAGGGCAGGGGGGCCGAAACCGCGGCGGCGAACCAGGCCGCGGAGAGCAGCCCGGCCGGCATCGGCAGGCTGCTCGATCGCTGGCAGGCGACCAACGATCCGGAGCAGCTCGCGGTGCTGGTCGGCGCCGTCCGGCCGATGGTGGAGGCCGTGGCCGTGCGGGTGCTGCGCAGCCGGCGGATCAAGGATCAGTCGGCGGTGGACGACGTATTGTCGCTGGTGCTCGATCACCTGCGGCGGCTGCCCGGCGGCCAGGAAGGCGAGCGGCCGGTGGCGATGTTCCGCGGCGCTGATCCGGGCAGCGACAGCGGCGGCAGGTTCATCCGGCTCCTCGCCCGCAACCGATCGCTCGACGTGGCCCGCAGCCATCGTCGTCACCGGCGTTACGAATGCCCGTTCTCGTCGGCCGGCGACACGGTGCGGTGGAGCCTCGCGAACCCTGACGACGCGGCGCGGCAGGAAGCGGAGGCCGACGTCCACGACCGACTCGTGGTGGCGATCGATCGCCTGGAGCCGGACCTGCAGGCCGTCGTGCGGATGCTTCTCGACGGCAAGAGCCAGGCGGTGATCGCGCACGTACTCGGCGTCTGCCCGGGCACGGTGTCGCGGGCCCGCCGGCGGGCCATGGCCAAGCTCCGCGGGCTGATGGGGTCCTGATGGCTACCCGAAGACGACCGTCCGCAGGCCGTGGACGAAGACCCGCTCCTCGAGCACCAGCCGCACGGCCCGGGCGAGCACCAGCTTCTCGACGTCGCGGCCCGCCTGGGCCATCCGCTCGGGGGTGAAGGTGTGGTCCACGGGGATCACGTCCTGGGCGATGATCGGCCCGGCGTCGAGATCCGCGGTCACGAAGTGGGCGGTGGCGCCGATGAGCTTCACGCCGCGGGCGAAGGCCTGGCGGTAGGGGCTGGCCCCGGCGAAGGCCGGCAGGAAAGAGTGGTGGATGTTGAGGAGCCGGCCGGCGTAGCGGGCGACGAACGCCGCCGAGAGGATCCGCATGTAGCGGGCCAGGACCACGTAGGCCGGGGCGTGGGCGTCGATCACCTGCCCGAGCGCCGCCTCGTGGGCGGCGCGGCTCACACCCTCGTGCGGCACGTGGTGGAACGGCACCCCGAACCGCGCGACGAGGCCCCGCAGGTCGTCGTGATTGGCCGCCACGGCGACGATCCGCCCGGGAAGTTCGCCGACCGCGTCGAGCAGCAGGAGCTCGCCGAGGCAGTGCGGCTCACGGGTGGCGCAGACGACGATCGGCCGGCGGTCCTCCCGCGTCACCCGCACCCGCGCCCCTGGCGGGAGCACGGCCGCCAGATCCGCGTGCAGCGTGCCGCCGGCGATCGCGGCCGCGGCGGCCGTGACCTCGGCACGAAAGAAGAAATGCCGCGCATCACCGTCCACGAACTCGTGATTGCTCTCGATGTTGAGCCGGTGGTCCTGGAGGACGCCCGTGATCCGGTGAATCAGGCCCACGTCGTCGGGGCAGTCGACGCGGACGATCTCGCGCGGGGCCGAGGATGACATGCTCATGCCGTCCGCTCGGGGACCCAGGCCAGCGCCACGGCGTCGACGGCGATGTCGGTCTTCCGGGCGGGGATGTCGATCTCCTCGAGGGCGATCCGGTCCACCGACGCTTCGTGGCGGATGCGGTCGAGCTCTGCCTCGATCTCCTCCTCGAGGATCTGGCGGCGGTCCTCCAGCGTCTGCAGGCTCTCCTCCGCGTGGGCCACGTCGGCCTGCTGTCGGGTGGCCCGGCTCGCCGACCGCATCGACGTGGCGGCTCGGCCGATCGTGGTGGCGCTGATCTTCTTGCGGCCGAAGAGGGCGCCGATCACGGCCGTGCCGATCGAAACGTAGGTCTGCAGCGACTGGTTCTTGGCCTCCGCCTTCTCCTTCTCGACCTTTTGCCGCGCCCGATCGATGCGATCCACGAGGCTGGCGAGCTTCGTGGCGGTCTTGGCCCGCACCTCCTCGATGCGCTCGTCGCGCCACTCCTTGACGCGGTGGGCGATGCGGGCACGAAACTCTCCCTCCGTCTCCCCGGGCCGCGAGACGGCGTCGATCGCCGGCGCCCGCCAGGCGGTGAGCTTCGAGGTGCGGCCGAGGTGGCTCTTGAGCGACGTGGCAAGGCTCGAATAGCCGCGCGGGCCGGAGAGTGCCGGGGGCAGCGGGGCGAAGGAACCCTGCCTGGGCGCCGGCTCGACCTCGGGCGCCTCCGCGAACGTCTCGGCCGCCTCCCAGGCCGACTCGCCGAGCACGTCGCCGGCGGGCGCCATGAAGATCACCTCGCGATCGACTTCGATCCGCGGGCTGGGCCGCGCATAGCGGACCCGCGCCCGGCCGAGGATCGCCGGCTTGTAGACCACGCCCCGGTCGGGATCGACGGGGCCGTCGGGGGCGAGAAACACCTCGCGGATGCCGGGTGGGAGGATCGGCCGCGGGCCGCCGGCGACGGTCCGCGCGTGCACCGACCCGGTCGCCACGGTCCCCGTCGTCGGCGCGTGTGGTTCCGCCGGCGCGGCCGCCGTGAGCCGGCGGATCTCCTCGCGGAGCAGCGGGCCGCGGAGGTAGGCCATCGTCCAGCGGGTCTGGAAGAGCGTCTCCTCCTCGCCGTGCACGCTGTGCATGAGGAAGCGGCGTTGTTCGAGGCCCGACAGCAGCCGGTCGAGACGGCCGCGGTCGAAGGTGCCTCCGGCGGAGGCCGCCGCCCCCTCGAGGCCGTCGAGGACACGGGCCTTGTCGCGGGCGGTCTGGAGGCGGCCCAGGAACCACAGGCCCGCGTTGGAGAGGCCCTTGTAGTCGAGGTCGACGGGATTCTGCGTGGCCAGCACGACGCCGAGACCGTAGGCCCGGGCCTGCTTCATGAGCGTGAGGATCGGCGTCTTGCTTGGCGGGTTGGCCGTGGGCGGCACGTAGCCGAAGACCTCGTCCATCAGGAACAGCGCCTTGAGCGACGACGTGCCCCCCTGCGACCGCATCCACGACACCGCCGCCCCGGCGAGGAGCGTCACGAAGGCCATACGCTGCGGGTCGGCGAGGTGGGCGATCGAGATGACCGCCACCCGCGGCTTGCCCTCGGGCGTCCACAACAGCCGGCCGACGTCGAGCGGCTCGCCGTCGAGCCAGGCCTCGAAGCCGGGGGCCGCGGCGACCGTGTTGAGCCGACTCTTCCACAGGGCGTCCATGATGGTGGAGAGCAGGACGTGCTCGCGGCTCGTGCCCGGCTCGGCGTCGATGCCGACCAGCGCCAGGATGCCGGAGACCAGCGACTCGATGCGTTCGCGGCGGGCCTCCGGGTCGGCGGCGATCTCCGCGGCGGGGGCGTCGAGGCTGCCGAGCATCGCCAGCGGCCGGCCACTGCGGCTGCCGGGCGTGAACACCGCCATGTCGGCGGCGGCGTGCAGGCGGCGGATCCGCTCACCGGATTGCCCGCTGGCGGCGAGGCCGTCGGACCACTTCTTCGCCGTGCGCTCGGCCAAGGCCTCGAGCGTGATGCCTTCGCGCTTGGCGGCATCGGGCTCCAGCCAGGGGAGGAAGTCGCCGGGCGCCAGCTCGGGAAACGACAGCAGCACGTTGGCGAGGTCGCCCTTGGGGTCGATGACGAGCGTGGGGATGCCGTCGAGCGCCGCCTCCTCGATGAGCCCGATGAGGAGGCCGGTCTTGCCGCTGCCGGTCATGCCGACGCAGACGGCGTGCGTCGTGAACCGCTTGGCGTCCACGAGGAGCGGCTCCGCCGTCGGCCCGCCCGACCGCTCGTCCACCTTCTGTCCGAGATAGAAGACGCCCAGGCCCTCGATCGCGGCGGGGACGCCCGCGGTCTCGGCCTGCTGGGACACGACACCCTTGCGCGATTTGGACATGGAAGCCTCCGGAGAGCGGGAGCCGCAGCGCGGCTCTACGATTCAACGGTGGCGGCGCGGATCGTGCAACTGGGATCCGCCCGGGGCGTGCTGCGGTGTATTGATGGTTCGCGTTTTCCGGCCGTGCTTGCGGCTTGCCACGCGGGATCGACACAAGAAGCCCCCGGCGGAAGTTTTGATGTTGCGCGTTCCCCAGTCTTGCTCTCAGTTTGACACGTGCGAACGGCACAAGAAGCCCCCGGCGGGAGCCGGGGGACACCGGGTCGCATGCCTTCCCGGGTGCCATGCGATGTGGGTTTGAACCGGGACATTGCGTGCGGTCATCCAGCATGGACGGCGGGGTGGTTTTCATACCCGGTGTCCCCGGGTTTCCACCCGGGGCTTTTTGTGCGGATGCCAGGCCCGGAGGGCCGGGTTGATTCCAAGCGGGCGGCGGCCCGCCAAGCGAACCGCGGCACGATGCCGCGTGTTCGCGTGGATCATGCTCCCGGGTTTCCACCCGGGGCTTTTTGGAACACGCGCGAACGGCACAAGAAGCCCCCGGCGGGAGCCGGGGGACACCGGGTCGCATGCCTTCCCGGGTGCCATGCGATGTGGGTTTGAACCGGGCAATTGCGTTCCGTCATCCAGCATGGACGGCGGGGTGGTTTTCACACCCGGTGTCCCCGGGTTTCCACCCGGGGCTTTTTGTGCGGATGCCAGGCCCGGAGGGCCGGGTTGACTCAAGCGGGCGGCGGCCCGCCAAGCGAACCGCGGCACGAGGCCGCGGGTTCGCGTGGATCATGCTCCCGGGTTTCCACCCGGGGCTTTTTGTGCGGATGCCAGGCCTGGAGGGCCGGGTTGATTCCAAGCGGGCGGCGGCCCGCCAAGCGAACCGCGGCACGATGCCGCGTGTTCGCGTGGATCATGCTCCCGGGTTTCCACCCGGGGCTTTTTGTGCGGATGCCAGGCCCGGAGGGCCGGGTTGATTCGAAGCGGGCGGCGGCCCGCCAAGCGAACCGCGGCACGATGCCGCGGGTTCGCGTGCAGCATGCTCCCGGGTTTCCACCCGGGGCTTTTTGTGTGCGTGCCAGGC
Organism: Planctomycetaceae bacterium; assembly: GCA_021300535.1. GTDB lineage: Bacteria > Planctomycetota > Planctomycetia > Pirellulales > UBA1268 > QWPN01. The sequence continues at coordinate 20,019 of JAJTED010000008.1, forward strand.
TTGGAGGGCCGGGTTGATTCCAAGCGGGCGCAGGCCCGCCAAGCGAACCGCGGCACGATGCCGCGGGTTCGCGTGCAGCATGCTCCCGGGTTTCCACCCGGGGCTTCTTGTGTGGGTGCCAGGCCCGGAGGGCCGGGTTGATTCCAAGCGGGCGCAGGCCCGCCAAGCGAACCGTGGCACGACGCCGCGGGTTCGCGTGCAGCATGCTCCCGGGTTTCCACCCGGGGCTTCTTGTGTGAGTGCCAGGCCCGGAGGGCCGGGTTGATTCCAAGCGGGCGCAGGCCCGCCAAGCGAACCGTGGCACGAGGCCGCGGGTTCGCGTGCAGCATGCTCCCGGGTTTCCACCCGGGGCTTCTTGTGTGCGCGCCAGGCCCGGAGGGCCGGGTTGATTCCAAGCGGGCGGCGGCCCGCCAAGCGAACCGCGGCACGATGCCGCGGGTTCGCGTGCAGCATGCTCCCGGGTTTCCACCCGGGGCTTCTTGTGTGCGCGCCAGGCCCGGAGGGCCGGGTTGATTCCGAGCGGGCGGCGGCCCGCCAAGCGAACCGCGGCACGACGCCGCGGGTTCGCGTGCGGCATGCTCCCGGGTTTCCACCCGGGGCTTCTTGGGCCGGTGACGGGACCGATCGCCTTGTACGGGTGGTCAAAACACGATTCGCTGCTGGATCCCTGCAGCGGCGCCGCTCTGTTGAACTCTTCCGCGCAACACCAAAACTTGCATCGTGAGGATCAAGCCCGAGCCCGCACGCCGAGCGAGAACTGCGAACTGTCGTTCGGGAGCCCGTCGACCAGGCGGGTGGCCGTGGCCGAGATCCAGGCGTTGGCCGGGATACCGGCAGCCGAGAAACTCGAGTTGATCGCCATCGTGGCCCTGGTGAGCCGGACGTCGCGGAAGCCGATCAGGGTCCGCCCCTGGACGGTGCGCGCGTTGGCCGCGTCACTCGGAAGGTTGGAGAAGAACTGGATCCGCACCACGTCACCCACGCGGCCCCGGATCGTGCCGGCAATCGTGATTCGGCCGCCGGCCAGGCGGGCCGAGGTCAGCGTGGGCGCAACCTGCTGCCGGTTGGCCTGCTGCAGCAGCGAGATGCCGCCCCGGGCGTTGCCGTAGATCGAGTTGGAGAGGATCGAGTTGCCCGCCGTGGTCGGCCCCGACACCACCACGCCGATCGCGCCGTTGCGGAAGATCTGGTTGCCCTGCACCCTGGTGCCCGAGGCTCCAAGCGTCACCACGACGCCCTGCAGCCGGTTCTCGGAAACCACGTTGCCGGTCACTGTCGTGCCGGTGCCACCAGAGACGATGATGCCGTTCTCCTGGTTCTTCTGGGTGGTGTTGCCCGAGATCGTCAGGCCCGTCGTGGACTTGCCGGCGACGACCTCCGTGCGGATGCCGGTCAGGCCGCTGCCGGTCACCACGTTGCCGCTGATGGTGACACCCGTCGCCGGACCGCTGACGACGATGCCGTTGTTGTTGTTGTCGGCGAGCGTGTTGTTGGTCACGCTGACACTCGGCACGGCGCCGTTGAGCCAGATGCCGTTGAATCCGTTACCGCTGACGGTGTTGTGGCGGATCACGGTGCCACTCGAGTCGCCGGCCTGCACGAGGATGCCGCTCTCGCCGTTGCCGGAGACGGTGAAGTTGGCGAAGGTCGAGGCCTTCGAACCACCCTGCAGCACGACGCCGTTGCCGACGAAGCCGGTCACCGAGTTGCCCGTCTGGGAGAGGTTCACGTTGTTGACGCCCGCGCCGATCGTAAGGCCGGTGCGGTTCGCGCCGGGGGCGGCTCCGCTGAGTACGACCCAGGCGGCGGCGTTCACTGCCGTGGCCCGCGTGATCGCCAGCGAACCGAGCGGCGTCGTGCCGCCGACGGCGGCGGCGAAGTTCACCGGGCCGGCGGTCGCCGCGAGGCCGAGGTTGCGAGCCCCGTCCACGGCCGCCTGGAAGTCGATCCGCGTGCCCTCGAGGGCGGTCGCGCCGATCAGCGAGACCGCGTCGCGGAAGGTCTGGGAGCCCATGGTGACGAGCGGCCCGCTCAGGGCCGTCGTGCCGCCGCCGCTCGTGACCAGGTCGCGGATTCCCGTGAATGTCTCACCGGCGATCGTGGTCGTGCCGCTGAAGTCGAGGGTCAGGTCATGGCCGCCGCCGGCCACGCCGCCACCGAAGGTCGGCGTGGTGCCGGTGAGCGTGGTGCTCGTCCCGAGCGAGATCAGGCCACCGTACGACTGCGTCTCCGTGGTTGTCACGGTCGCGGCATTCAGGGCCGTGGTGCCCGACACGGCGAGCGCGGCCACCGCCGAGACGTCCCCTCCGATCACGGCGTTGCCGACCATCGCGAGGTTCTTGCCGCCCCCGACGAGCGTGGAGCCCGTCGTGATGGTCGTGCCCGTGAGCGTCGCGTCGCCGAGCAGCATGACGGCGTCGAGGTAGGCCTGTGGGCCGGTCGTGGTGACCGCGCCGGTGATCGTCGTGACGCCGCCCCCCTGCGTGGTCAGGCTCGAGAGCCCGGCGAACGTTCCGTCGATTGCGCTCGTGCCGCTGAAGTCGAGCACGAGGCCGTTGCCACCGCCGCTCACGCCGGACGCGAAGCTGCCGGTGCCGCCCTTGAGCGTCACCGTCGGGGCAGCCAGTTGGACAGCCCCGCCGTAGGTCTGGTTGCCCGAGGTCGTGACGCCGGCGGAGGCGATCCGGGTCGTGCCGCCGTTCGTCTGCAGCGCGGCCAGCGGCACGCTGCCGCCGACCAGGCCGGAGAGCGTGGCGAGGCCGCCGGTGGCTAGCGACAGCGAGCCGGGGCCGTCGATCGTGGATGCGAAGGTGAGTCCCCCGGCCACCGTGCTCTCGAGCGCTGCCGTGCCCGTGACCGTGACCGGGGCCGCGTAGGTCTGGGCCCCGGTCGTCCGCACGCCGCCGCCGCTGATCGTCGTGGCCCCACTGAGCACGGCCAGCGACGTGAGCGGCGTGGTCGCCCCGAACAGGCCGCCGAGCGTTACGGAGCCGGTGCCGGCCACGAGCGACAGCGACTGGCCGCCGTTCACGGGCCCGTTGAAAGCGATGTCGCCGCCGGTCGGGCCGGTGGTCACGACCGTCGCGGCGTTGGCGAGCGTCACCGCCCCGAAGGCCACGTTCCCGCCGTCCGGCTGGCCGCCGATGCCGAACCCGCCCTGGGCGCTGATCGTGCCGCCGTTGAAGGTCACCGGCGTGCCGCTGCTCGAGGCGAGCAGGATCGCGCCCGCCCGGCCGCCCGCGGCGTTGGCGCTCGAGGCACCGCCGTCGGTGATCAGGCTGCCCACCGAGATCGAGCCGGTGTTGGTCGTGATCGAGATCGTGCCGCCGTCGCTGCCCGGACCGGTGGCGCTCGTCGCACCGAGCGTCGAGAGTGTCGAGAGCAGGTTGACGCTGCCGGTGCCCGTGACGTTGATGAAGATGCCGCCCGAGGCCAGACCGCTGTCGAGCGGGGCCTGCGTCTGGACGGCACCGGCCGAGATCGTGACGTCGCCATTGATGGATTCGAGCGTGACGTCTTGGCCGACGGTCTGCACGCCCGCGTTGAGCACGAGGGTGTCGCCGGCGAGCAGGATCGAGCCGGCTTGGGTTCCCTGCCCCGTGCGGATCAGACCGTCGAGTTGGAGCGTGCCGCCACCGACGATCGCGATCGGATCGCGGAAGGTGGTGGCCGTGACGGTGACCAGGCCGGTCGCCGCTCGGTTGCCCAGCGTGATCTGGGAGAACCCGTCCTGGAGCAGGGCCAGGCTCGAGGTTGGGAACGCGAGGGTGCCGGCAGCGCCGTCCCCCACGCCCATCGTCACCGTCGGCGACCGGGGTCCGATCTGGAGCGAACTCGTTCCCGAGATCTGGCCGCCGAGCGAGAGCGAGTCGGTGAGGATCGTCAGGGCGTTGGCCCCGGCGACGATCGCACCGCCGCTGGTGAAGGCCGACGAGGAGAGGATCGCGGGACCGCCCAACGTCAAGGTGCCGGTGAAGGTTTGAGCCCCGGTCGTCGTCAGACTACCGGCGAGGCTGGTCGTGCCGGACACGGAGACCGAAGCCAGGCCGGTCGCGGCCCTGGCAAAGACGGCGTTGCCGTCGACGGTGAGCGCCTGCCCGCCGCCGGTGATGTCGGCGAACGAGACCGTGGTGCCCTTGGTGGTGGTCGGCCCCAGGAGCGTGACCGCGTCGCTGTAGGTCTGCGTGCCCGTGGTCTCGAGCGTGCCGGCCAGCGTCGTCGTGCCGCCGCCGTTGCTCGAGAGGTCGTCGATGCCAGTGAAGGCAACGCCGTCGATCGCGGTCGTGCCGCTGAAGGTGAGCACGAGGCTGTTGCCGGCCCCCGCGACTCCGCCGGTGAAGGTGGCGTCGGTGCCGGCGAGCGTGACGGTCGGAGAGCCGAGGGTCACGAGGCCGCCGTAGGTCTGCGGGCCGGTGGTGGCGATCGACGCCACGTTCACGGCAGCCGAGCCGCTGACGGCGAGGGCGTCGACGCCGGAGACGGTGCCGCCGAAGACGGCGTCGCCGGTGACCGTGAGATCCTTACCGCCGCCGGTGATGGCGGAGAAGGTGACGGTCGTGCCCTGGGTGGTCGTGTCGCCGAGGAGCGTGACCGCGTCGGCGTACGTCTGCGTGCCGGTCGTGGTGATCGAGCCGGTGAGCGTGGTCGTGCCGCCACCGTTGCTCGTCAGATTGTCGATGCCACTCACGGTGCCCGTGCCGAGCGCCGTGGTGCCGCTGAAGGAGAGCACGAGGCTGTTGCCGGCACCGGCGACGCCGCCGGTGAAGGTGCCGTCGGTGCCGGTGAGGGTCACGGTGGAGGCACCGAGCGTGACGAGGCCCGTGTAGCTCTGCGAGCCGGTGGTGGTGATCGCGGCGGTGTTGACCGCGGTGGTGCCGGTCACGGCCAGGTTGGCCACGGCGGAGACGGCACCGCCGAACACGGCGTTGCCGGCGATGTCGAGCGAGTTGCTGCCACCGGCCAGCGTGCTGCCGAGCGTGACGGTGGAGCCGGTGAGGGTGGTGGCGGCACCGAGCGTGACGGCGTCGTTGTAGGTCTGGGTGCCGGTGGTCTTGACCGAGCCGCCGTCGATCTGGGTCGTGCCGCCGGCGTCGGTGACGAGGCTCGTGAGCGGCGTGGTGCCGCCCACGGCGCCGAAGAAGGTGGTCGCGCCGGCGGTGTTGACCACGAGGGCCTGGGCCCCGTCGATCGCCGCCCCGAAGGTGATCGGGCCGGCGGCCGAGGAGGTGAGGGTGACGCCGCTGGTGAGGGTGACGGCGCCGCCGAAGGTCTGGGTGGCGGTGGTCGAGACGTCGGCCCCGAGGCTTGCGGCCCCGCTGACGGCGAAGTCGGAGACACCGGAGACCGCCCCGTCGACCACGGCGTCACCGACGATCCCCAGCGAGTTGCCGCCGCCGGTGACGGTGCTGGAGGTGGTGACGGTGGAGCCGGTGAGCGTGGTGTTGGCCCCGAGCGTGACCGGGCCGGCGTAGGTCTGCACGCCGGTCGTGGTGATCGCACCGCCGTCAATGGCGGTGGTGCCGGCCGCGTCGGTGACGAGGCTCGCCAGGGCCGTCTTGCCGCCCACGATCCCGCCGAAGGTGGTCGTGCCGCCGGTGTTGACCGTGAGGGCCTTCGCGCCATCGACCGTGCCTGAGAAGGTGATCGACGAGGAGTCGGTCGAGGAGGCGGTGGTGTCGCCGAGCAGAGTGACCGCGTCGGTGTAGGCCTGCGTGCCAATGGTCTGGATCGTGCCGGTCAGCGTGGTGGTGCCGCCGCCGTTGCTCCTGAGGTCCTCGATGCCGGTGAAGGTGGCGCCGTCGATCGCGGTGGTGCCGCTGAAGGAGAGCACGAGGCTGTTGCCGGCACCGGCCACGCCTGTCGTGAAGGTCGGGTCGGTGCCGGTGAGAGTGACGGTGCCGGCACCGAGCGTGACCAAGCCACCGTAGGTCTGCGAGCCGGTGGTGGAGATGGAGGCGGTCTTGACGGCGGTGGTGCCGCTCACCGACAGGTTGGCCACACCAGAGACGGCACCGCCGATGCTGGCGTTGCCGGTCACCGTCAGCGACTTGCTGCCGCCGGTGAGCGTGTTGGCTAGGGCAACGGTCGAGGCGGTGAGCGTAGTGTCGTTACCGAGGGTGACGGCGTCGTTGTAGGTCTGCACGCCGGTCGTACGGACGGAGCCGCCATTGATGGCGACCGTGCCACCGGCGTTCGTGACGAGGCTCGTGAGGGCCGTGCCGCCGCCGACAGCGCCGCCGAAGGTGGTGGTGCCGGCAGTGTTGACCGTGAGGGCCTTGGCCCCGTCGACCGCGGCGGAGAAGGAGATCGCGCCCGAGCCCGTGGACGCGAGCGTCACGTTTTGCGCGAGCGTGACAGCGCCCGTGAAGGTTTGCGTGCCGCTGGTCGTGACGTCGGCAGCCAGGCTTGACGTGCCACTGACCGCGTAGTCCGTAACATCGGAGATGACGCCGTTCACCACCGCATCGCCCGTCACGGTGAGCGAGTTGCCGCCGCCGGCGACCGTGGAGTTGGTCGTGACGGTGGTGCCTGTCAGTACGGTGTTGGAGGTGATCGTGACGGCATCGTTGTACGCCTGCGTGCCCTGCGTGGTGACCACGCCGCCGGCGATCTCGATCCCGCCGACCGCGGTGACAGCGAGGCTCGCCAGCGGGGTGGAGTTGCCCACGAAGTCGCCGAAGAAGGTGGCCCCGGAGTCATTGATGACGAGGGCCTGGGTTCCGTCCAGGGAGAGGTCGAAGATGATCCCGTTGCCGGCCAGCGTCGTGGCCCCCAGGAGCGAGACGGCGTCGCCGTATCTCTGACGGCCGGTGGTCGTGAGGGCCCCGGTGAGCGTCGTGGTGCCGTCGGATCTGGTCGTCAGGTTGTTGATGCCGGTGAAGGTGGCGCCGTCGATCGCGGTGGTGCCGCTGAAGGCGAGCACGAGGCTGTTGCCAGCGCCCGCCACGCCCGCCGTGAAGGTCGGGTCAGTGCCGGTCAGGGTGACGGTGGAGGCGCCGAGGGTGACGAGGCCGCCGTACGTCTGCGAGCCGGCGGTGGTGATGGAGCCGGTGTTGACCGCGGTGGTGTTGGCCACCGACAGGTTCGTCACGCCGGACACGGTGCCATTGAAGACGGCCCTGCCGCCGCCGAAGGCGAGCGGGCCGGTCACGGTGAGCGACTTACCACCACCGGCGAGCGTGTCGCCGAAGGTCATGACCGAACCGGTCAGGGTCGTGTCGGCGCCCAGCGTGACGGCATCGTTGTAATCCTGGGTGCCGGTCGTGCGGACGGAGCCGCCGTTGATCGCGGTCGTGCCGCCGCCGGTGATGAACAGTTCTGAGAGAGCGACACTACCGCCGACCGCGCCACCGAACGTGGTTGCGCCAGCCGTGCTGACGATGAGGGTCATGAAGCCGCCATCGACTGTGCTCGAGAACGTGATCGCGCCGGAGCCTGAAGAGGCGACGGTCGTCGAGCCAAGGCCGGGCGTACTGCTGACGAGCGTGACGGCATCGCCATAGGTCTGGCTGCCGCTGGTGGTCAGCACGCCCGTCAGCGTGGTCGTGCCGCCGTTGCCCGTCGCAAGGTTTTGGATGCCCGTGAACGTTGCCCCGTCGATGGCGGTCGTACCGCTGAAGTCGAGCGTCAGGTTGTTGCCGGCACCGGCCACGCCCGTCGTGAAGGTGGGCGTGGTGCCGGTGAGCACGACGTTGGCGGCGAGGGTGACCAGGCCGCCGTAGGCCTGCGTGCCGGTCGTCGTGACATCGGCTCCGATGAGCGCGGTGCCCGTCACCGACAGGTTGTTTACGCCCGTCACCTGGCCGGTGAGCGACGTGTTGCCGGCGATGGCCAGGTTCTTGCTGCCGCCGGTCACGGCGGCGAGGGTGATCAGCGTGCCCGTCAGCGTCGTGTTGCTACCGAGCGTGACCGGATCGTTGTACGTCTGGGCCCCGGTCGTGGAGACTGCGCCGCCGTTGATGGCTGTCGTGCCAGCCGCGTCGGTGGCCACGCTGGAGAGCGTCTTGGTGCCGCCCACGACCCCGCCGAAGGTCGTCGTGCCGGCGGTGTTGACCGTAAGCGAGCTGCCGCCCGCTATGGCGGCGTCCACCGAACCAGCCAGCGTGATCGCGCCCGAGGCAGACGACTCGAGCGTCGTGTTCACGGCAAGCGCGACGGCGTCGTTGAAAGTCTGGCTGCCGGTCGTGGTGACGGAACCACCGCCGAGCTTGGTCGTGCCGGCGGCGTCGGTGGTGATGCTGGCCAGGGCGTTGATCCCGCCGACGATCCCGCCGAAGGTCGTGCTGCCGGCGGTGTTGACCGTGAGCGAGTTGCCGCCGGCCGTCAAGGCGTCCACCGGACCGGCCAGCGTGATCGCCGTCAGGGCCGTGAGCACGACGTTGCCGGCGAGCGTGACGCCCGCGGTGGAGCCGACGACGATCTCGGCGGCGGTCAGGCTGCCAGAGAGGAGGAGCGTGCCGGCCGGGAGCGAGAAGATGCCCGCGATCTGTGAGGTGCCCGCCCCCAGAATCGTATCGCCCGCGGTGATCGTCACGTTGTTCACGAGCGATCCTGCGCCGCCGTTGTCGCCGAAGGCGGGGATCGAGTCCAGGGTCACAACGCCGCTGCCGGCGTTGATCGTGAGGCTATTGGTCTCACCCGATGTGGCGAAGATGCCGGCCGCGCCGCCGTTGTGCGTGATGGCGGCGTTGCCGCTCGACGTGTCGATCGTCACCAGGGGCGCTCCGACCTCGATGGCGTCGTTGATGATGACGTCGGTCGCCGAGACGATGTCGGCATTCAGGACGGTGGTCGCACCCGAGCCGTTGATCTCGAGGCCGATGCCGCTGACCGTCGAGCCGGTGGACGTGAACTGGCCGTTCACGATCACGCTGCCGCCGATACCGTTTGCGAAGACCTCGAGCGAGGTGCCGGCGAGCGTGAGCACACCCATCGTCACGTCGCCGGTGTTGCCGGCCCGGCCGATCTGGATCTGGTCGGCGTCGATGGCGTCGAAGGCCGCCTGGGGCAGGACGAGCCCGCTGCCGGTGGCCGTGCCGAGGAAGATGCTCTCGCCGGCGGTCACCGGCGCCAGCGTCACCTCGGCGGCATCGATCGAGCCGGGGCCGGAGGCGATCGTGATGGTGTCGGCCAGGAGCGTGAGCGACTTGCCGGTGGCGTCGATCGTGGAGTTGGCGCTGACGTTCAGGCTGCCGTTGTTGACCTGGAGCGTGGTGTTGGCCGTGACGGTGAGCGCCGCAGGGGTGCCGGGACCGGTGCCGATGTTGAGGTTGCCACTCTCGACGACCAGCGAGCCGTTGCTGAGGTTTGTCGGGCCGACGAGGTTCGTGTTGGACGCGCCGCCGCCGGATCCGCCGATGGTGGTGAGCGTGAAGCCCTCGAGCAGCACGCCGCCGTCGAGCGTGATGGTGGAGCCGCTCGGGTTGGCCCCGTTGTTGGTCGTGTCCAGCGTGGCGTTGCCGGTCAGTTTCGTGTTGTCGAGCGTGATCGGCGTGCCAGCCGTGCGCACCGTGCCGATCAGGAACGTGTTGCCCGTCAGGCTCGCGATCGTGAGCCCGCCGCGGAACAGCGAGATGTCGTTCGCGTTGTCGCCGAGGCCCACATAGAAGGTGTTGTTGAACGTGGTGGCCTGGGTGATCTCGTTGGCGTTGCCGAACAGGCCCACACCGTAGGCACCGGCGACGGTCGTCAGCGAGTCGATCGTGACGCTGCCCTCGAGGGAGATGTCGCCCTGCTGGCCCGCGCTCCCGAGCGTCAGGCCGAACGAGCCCGCCCCGTCGGTGACGGCCCCGGTTGCGATCTGGCCCGAGCCTGTGCGGAGCGTCGTATCGGCCAGCAGCGTGATGTCGCCGAGGCTGATCGGCGAGTTGGTGGTCTCGATCACGCCGGCGAGGTTCACGGCCGAAGGCGCCTTGGCGGTAAGCCCTGAGCCGAAGGTGCTTGTGCCGCCGGCAACGCCCACCTGCAGGCTGCCGGTGTTCGAGAAGGTCGCGACAGCGACCGAGTTGGCCGATCCGCCAAGCGTGACGTCGAACGCCCCGGCGGCCGAGGCCAGCAGCCCGAAGCCGGCCGAGATGTTGCCGGTGATCGTCGCAGCTCCAGTTTGCGATGCGTCGCCAAGCGTGAGCATCTGGGCGCCGGGGGCCGTGAGGGAGGCGAGCGTGATCGCCCCCGAGCCGCTGGTGAGCGTCACGTCGTCGACCAGGCTGACGGCACCCAGAGACAGCGCCGTATTCGTGGTGGTGATCGTGCCGGCCAGCGTGGTGCCGCTCGGCCCGCCCGTCGTCGTGAGGCCGCCGGTGAAGGTGGAGACGTCGCCCGCGCCGGGGGCACCAAGCGTGAGGGTTCCCGTGTTGAGGAACGACGTGGCCGTCGCGACCGTCGTCGAGCCGCCGAGCACCACGGAGTACGGCCGGGCGAACGTCGTCAGCGTGTCGGCCGTCAGGCCGCCCTGGAACGTCACCGTGCCGGTGGAGGTCGCTGCGTTGTTCTGGAGCGTGACGGTACCGAGGCCCGTCGCGGCCCCGCTCACGGTTGTCGTGCCCGCGCCCGAGATGAGCTGCAGGTTCTTGGTGGCTCCTGTGATCGAGCCGATCTCGATGGCGCCGCCGGTCGTGGCGGTGGTGCCGACCACGGAGTTGCCGGCGAGCGTGACGGCCCCGAAGGTGGCCGCGGTGTCCGTCGTGGCCACCGTGCCGTTGATCGTGGTGGTGCCCGCCGTGCTTGTCACGCCGCCATCGAAGGTGATCGTGTCTCCGCCATCGCCGAGCGTGACGCCGCCGGTGTTGTCGAACGTGGTGGCACTTGTGATCGTCGAGCCGTTGCCGACGATGGCCACGGCGTAGCTCTTGTTGGCCGTGGTGAGACCGCCCGCGGTGAGCACGCCCTGGAAGGTGACGGTGCCGGTGGTATCGCTGATCGTCACCAGAGCGGCATCGACCGGGGACTGGAACGTGGTGCCACCGGAGTTGGTGATCGTCAGGACGCCGATGTCGGTGCCGACGGCGCCCGTGATCGCGGCGGTGCCCGTCGTATTGATCGTGACTTCCTCGCCAACGCTGCCGGTCGTGCCCGTGATCGAACCGACCTGGATTGCGTTGGCGATGCCCGTGCCGAGCGTGAGCGTGGCGGCCTGACCGAGCAGGACGTCGGCCAGCGTGATGGCACCGGTCGAGGCCCCACCGACGGTGGCCGCGCCCACGACCGTGACGAGCGTGTCGAGGTCGCCGAGCGTGACCACCCCCGTGGTGGCCGCGATCGTGCCGGAGATCGAGATCGCCGCCGGGTCCGTGGCCACCACGCCGCCGACGAAGGTGAACGTGTCGTTGCCGGCATCGCCCAACTGGACATCGCCCGTGTTGAGGAACGTCGTCACCCCGGCGATCGTGTTCGAGCCGCTGCTGCCGCCGAGAAGTTTCAGGGCATACGGCTGGGCGGCCGTGACGAGGCCCGTCGTGAGGGTCACGACGCCGGCGAGTCGCACGTAGTCGGTGGCGTCGGTGATCGTGAGCGTGCCCGCGGAGATGTCGCGGCCGAACTCCGCCGTGTTGGCGTTGGTCACGGTGACGGCGGTGAGCGGCGTGGTGCCGCCGATCGCCCCCGAAAGGTGGTTCACGCCGATGGTGCCGCCCGTGCCAGCGTCGAGCCTGAGCGTGCCGGTCCCATCGATGGCGTCGTTGAGGAGAATGCCACTCGAGGACCCACCACCGGTCGGATCGGTGCCGCCCGCCGTGGTGTCGATGGTGAGGTTGCGGCTGTTGAGGTTTATCGCGCCGCTGAGCTCGACAAGGCTGCCGACGGTCGAGATCGTCGTGGTCGAGCCGGCCGCGCCCCCGGTGAGGGTGAGCGGGTTCGAGACCACGTTGGACTTGTCACGCGGCCCAGCGCTCAGGTTCAGCCCGCCGTTCGTCGAGTAGGTCTGCCCGGTCAGCGTGATCGAGCCGGGGTCGGCGCCGTCAACGGCCTCGACCGACGTGTTGCCGGTCACCCCGTCGATCGCCGCGAGCGTGATGTCGTTGCCGGAGATGACAAGCGATGCCAGGGCAGCGCCCGCGCCCACCGCGCCGATCGTGTCGGTCACGAGCACTTCGCCGTCGGTGCCCGCCTTGATCTGCAGGCTGAAGTTGTTGCCCGTGTCGCTCGTCACGGTGCCGCGGATCGTGACTGCCGCACCCGTGGTGACGCCGCCGTTATTGGTGGTATCGAGCACGGTGGTCCCGCCGATCACCACGGAGGTCGCGCCGCCCGAGCCATCGTCGATCGTGATCGCGTTGCCGAGCGTGACGATGTTGGCGCCGAGTGTGACCGTGGTCGGCGAGGCCGAGATCATGATCGAGGCGTTGTCGTCGCCCGTGATCAGGCCGGTTACGGCGACACTGCCGGCGGGAGCGCGAATGACCGTGGGATCCCGGAACGTGACCGCGCCGACGGTGATCTGGCCCGACTGGTCGGCGCGGCCGATCGTGATGCTCGCAGCACCGCTGGTGATGGTGGTGTTGAACACCGACTGCGCGAACTGAATGCTGCCCGCGCCACCGGCCACGCCGATCGTTGTGCTCGCCGTGAGCGGCTGGAGCAGGATGTCGCCGGTGGTCGTGATGCTGTCAGCACCACCCGTCGCGCTCACGCCGTTGGCCGTGATCGTGATGTCGCCGCCGGTCGAGGCCTTGCCGGTGGCCGCGGTGACCGTGCCCAGCGTGATGGCGGTCGAGTTGGTGAGGCTGATCGCGTTGCCGTCGGTCGTGCTGGCGCTGACGGTGCCGGTGAAGGCGTTGCCCGCGTCGTCGAGGACGAGCGTGCCCGCCCGGGCCGTGAGGCTCACGGCCCCGGCCGAAGCCTGCTGCGTGATCGCGCCGGTCTGGGCGATGCTTCCGGCGTTGACTGTGAAAGTGCCGGTGCCGAGCGTGGAGGCCAGGAACGTGATGCCGTCGAAGTCGCCGAGATCGACGTTCGCGGCGGTGCCGGTCGTGTTGATGGTGACGGTGTCGAAGTCGTTGGAAGTGGAGAAGAGGTCGATGTTGCCACCGGTGGACGTGATCGACGTCTTGCCCGCGACCGCCACGGGACCGGTCTGGGCGACGCCGTTGGCGCTGATCGTGAGGTTGCCGGTGATGGCGATGGTCGCCAGGCTGAGCTGGGCCTTGCTCGTGTCGATGATCGTGACGTTGTTGGCGTCGCCCGCGACGATGCTCACCCCGCCGGCGAAGGCGTTGGCGGGGTTGTCGAGCAGGACGTTCGCCGCGGCACCATTGGCGGTGAAGGTGGCCACGCCCGTCACGTCGAGCCCCAGGGCCGGACTGGCCACCTGGGTGATGTTGCCGGTGTTGGCGGTCGCGGCGTATGTGCCCGTCGCGGTGGACGGGCCGAGCAGCAGGCTCGTCGAGTCATAGACCGCGACGTTCACGCCCGTCAGGCTGACGGCACCCCCGAAGTCGTTGCCCGTGTTCGAGAGCGTCACATCGAATCCGGTGGCCGTGACGCTGGTGTTGCCGGTCACGACGAGGGCACCGGTGTTCGTGACCGCCCCACCCGCCGTGACGGAGAGGTTGCCGCTCACGGTGCTGGCCGCCAGGGCGAGGCCGCCCGCGTCGTTCAACGTGACGTTGTTACCGCTCGTGATGCCGACGGAGGAGAAACTGTTGGCGTTATTCAGCGTGATATCGTTTGCGGCCCCGGCCGCAAACGTCGCCGCGCCCGTCACGTCGAGCACGCCGGAATCGGTGATCGCTCCGCCGGCGACCACGCTGAGCGTGCCGCTCACCGTGCTCGCCCCGAGGTCGATCGCGTCGCTATCCGTGAGGACGACATTTTGCCCGCTCGTGACCACCACCGTGGAGAAGGCGTTGCCGGCGTTATTGAGCGTGATGTCGTTGGTCGGCCCCGCGTCCAACGTGGCGGTGCCGGTTACCGACAGGGCGCCCGACTGCGAGATCGGGCCGTTGGCGGTGACGTTCAGCGCGCCGGTGATGGAGCTGGCACCGAAGGCGATGCTATTGGTGTCGAAGAGGGTGACGTTCTTCGCCTGGGTGATGGCGACGGTGCCGAAGTTGCTGAAGGTCTTGGTGAAGTCCACGTCGTTCGACCCAGCGTCGAACGTCGCCGTGCCGCTGACGAAGATGACTCCGGCGTCGGTGATGTCGCCGCCAGCCGTCACGGAAAGATCGAAGCCGACGTACGGCACGACGAGGGCGATCGCGGTCTTGTCCACGACGGTGGCTTTGCCGCCGCTGCTGGTGGTCAGCCAGACCGAGCCGCTGAAGTCGTTGTTGGCGTTGGTGAGCCGGATGTCGCCCGTGGGGCCGGGACGCGTAGCGGTGGCGTCGAACTTCGCGGTGCCGGTTACCGACAGGGCGCCCGACTGCGAGATCGCGCCGGTGGCAACTTTGACGTCGAGCGTGCCGGCTGTGGAGATCGCCCCGAGCAGGATCCCCCTCCTGTTAACGAGCGTGACGGCGAACCCGCCGGTGTTCTGGGCCGAGACGGCCCCGGTGAACTCGTTGTCGGGATCGTTGATCGTGACGACGCCGGCGCCGCCGTCGAAGCTCGACGTGCCGCCCACCGTGAGCGGGCCCGACTGCGTGATACCCTTGGCCTCGATGACGAGGTTGCCCGTGAGATTGAAGGCGTCGAGGACGAGCGGATAGAGCGGATTGGCGACCGTCACGTCCACGAGCGAAGTGCCGCCCACGCTCACGCCGCCGCCGAAGTTGTTCAGTGAGTTGTCGAGGCGAATCGACCGGTTCGCGGTCAGGGTCGTGAAGGTGGCCAGGCCGGTGGCGGTGATACCGGCCGTGGGGGCGTTGACCTGGTCGATGTTGCCGGCAGCAGAGGCCTTGTAGGTGCCCGTGGCGACCGTCGGCCCGAGCACCAGATCGTTGCCGTTCTTCACCTCGACGTCGTCGCCGTCGAGGCTCACGGCCCCGATAAAGGCGTTGCCGGCCCGGTCGAGCGTGATGTCGTAATAGGTGTTCGGCGTTCCTACCGTCATGGCCGTGACGCTCGTCGCCCCGGCCACCGAGACGTTCCCCGTCTGGGTGACGGCACCGCCGGCGATCACGGTCAGGGCGTCCTGGGTCGTGGTCGTGCCGAGCACGAGGGCGTTTGAGTCGGTGATCTGGATCGCGTTCGGGTCGCTGTTGTTGGCAGCCACCGCGCCGGTGAAGTCATTGCCGGGGTTGGTGAGCGTGATCACCCCCGCACCGCCGTTGAAGGTCGCCGTGCCAGCGGAGGCTGCCTGCGTGATCGGGGCGACCTGCGTGATCCCGACGGCCGTGACCGCGAGGGTGCCCGAGCCGAGCGTCGAGGCTCCGAACTGGATCGCATCCTTGTCGGTGATGGCGACATTGTTAGCGCCCGAGTTGTTGATCGACACGAGGCCCTGGAAGTCGTTGTCGGGCTCGATGAGGGTGACGGCGCCGGCGCCGGCGTCGAAGGTGGCATTGCCCGCCACCGTGATGCCGCTCGAGTCCTGGGTGACGCCGACCGAGGTCACGGTCAGGTGCCCGCCGGCGGAGATGGCACCCAGCTGGATCGAGTTGGTGTCCCTGAGGACGATGAACGCTGGCGCGGTCGTCGTGGCCGAGACGGCACCGCCGAAGTCGTTGCCCGACTGGTTGAGGCTGATTGAGCCTGTGCCGGGGTTGAGGACGGTGGCCCCGCCGGTGGTGATGCCGGTGCCCGTCTTCTGCGTGATATTCCCCGTGGAGTTCACGGTGAACGTGCCGCTGCCGACGCTGACGGCCCCGAACTGGATGGCATTAGCGTCGGTGATCGCGGTCGTGAACGCGTTGTTTTTGTTGTTGGTGATCGCGACCACACCGGTGAAGTTGTTGCCCGACTGCGTGAGGGCGATGTTGCCACTGCCACCGATGATGGCTCCCCCGGTCGTGATCGCGCCCCCGGTCTGGTCGAGGCTCGTGCCCTGGAGGACGAGGTCGCCGGCGGGGTTCGTAATGTTGCCGCTGATCGTCAGGGGTCCGCTGATGGTCGTGATCGAGACGTACCCCGAGACGGTGACGGGGCCGCTCACGGTGAGGCCGCCGCCGGTTTCCTGAAGGTAGAGGGAGCCGCCATCGATGGTGACCACACCAAGCTCGCCGATGGCGTTGGCAGCGTTCGAGACGGTGAGCGTCGAGTTCAAGTCGACCGTCAGGATGCTCGCCGTGATCGACGTGCTTCCCGACTGATTGAAGTCACCCGTCGTGTCGTTCGCGCCGATCACCACCGTGCCGCTCGCAGCGGTGATCGTGCCGAGCGAGTTGGTGCTGCTGCCGCCGTCGAGGATCTGCACCGCTGTCGCGGAGGAACTCGTGGTGACGAGCGACCCCTGCAGGATGATCGTGCCTCCGTTGCCATCGACGAGGATGTCGGCGGAGCCGCTGTTGATATCGGAGGCACCGAGCTGGTAAATTCCTGAGCCCGTGAGCGAGACGTTGCCCGTGGCCGTGATGTCTTGCGAGACCTGGATCAAAAGCAGGCCCGTGGTGGAGATCGTGTAGCCGCCGCCGGCGCTGCTCGCGCCGGTGAGCGTCAGGCCGCCCGCGTCGGTGAGCGAGAAGGCGCCGCTGGTGGTGACCGCGCCGAGGTTCGAGAGCACGTTCGCATTGGTGAGCGTGACCGCGGCGTTGGTGTCGACGGTCAGCGTGTCGGCGGTGATCACGAGGCCCGTGTTCTGGGTGACGGCGCCGCTGATGTCGTTGACGCCGATCGCGACGGTGCCGCTCGCCGCCGTGATCGTGCCGAGGGCCACGGTCGAGGCGTCACGGATCGTGACGACCGTGCCCGTGCCGGTCGAGGTGATGCTGCCGAGAAGGTCGATGGCCGAACCCTGGGAATCGATCGTTGCCGTACCGCTGCCGGCATTGATGGTGGTGGCCGTGGCCTGGGTGACGCCCGCCCCGGTCAGGGCGATGGCCCCGGACGTGGTGCTGACGTTCGCATCCACCGCCAGGGCCCCGATGGCCGTGACGGTGACATCGCCACTGCCGTTGGCTGTCACAGCGTTTGAGAGTGTGATTGCTCCGGCACTGTTGCTGATGGAGATCTTGCCGCTGCCGCCGCCAGTGGTGATGGCTCCGCCGGTCGTGATCGCCGCGGTGGCGGTGATCACGATGTCACCCGAGGTGAGCGTGTTCACGCCGCCGGTCGCGTTGCCCAGCTGGACGGCGCCGATGTTGTTGACGTAGATGCCGCCGGTGGTGCTCGTGAGGTCGAGCTCGGCGGCCGTGGTCTCGATGTCGTCGATCGTCGTGCCGCCGTCACTCGTGCCGATGCCCGTGCCGGCCGTGATCGTGACCACGTTGCCGGTGATGTTGGCCGTCTCGCCGGTGAGGACGTCGATAACGGCGCCGCCGGTCGCGGTGAGCGTGACATTGCCGGTGGTCGAGACGGTGGCCAGTTCGATGGTGTTGGCCGCGGTCATCGTGATCGCGCCCGAGCCGGTCGAGTAGACCGTGCCGTTCACCATCGTGATGTTGCCGGTGACGTTGGATCCACCGACGGCGGTCGCGGAGATCGTGCCCGCGCCCGTCGTGGTCACGTCCTGGGCGTTGTGCTCGATCGTGCCGCCCACGAGCACGATGTCGCCGGCCGAGGTGCTCGTGATCGCGTGGTTGATCGTGAGCAGGTAGCCGGTCACCGAGTCGGAGCTCTTGAGCGTGATGTCGCCGGTCGAGGTGGTGATCGAGCCGGTCGTGGTGAGGTTGCCCCCCATGCTCTCGAGGAAGACATAGCCCGTGCCGGTGCTGAGATTCTCGGTCGCAAGGACGAGCGTTGCGCCGGCGATGCCCTTGACGGCCGTGTTCGAGCCGATGTTGTTCCCGAGCGTGGACAGCGTCATGTTGTTGGCGTCGCGAACCGCCACGAATGCGCCGGTGGACTTGAGCGTCACCGTGCCGGTGAAGTCGTTCTGCGCATTGAGAAGGTCGATGTCGCCCGAGCCGGAGATGAACGAGGTGGTGTCGGCCTTGATCGAGCTGGTGTTGGCGGTGGCACTCTGGGCGATGCCGACGGCGGTGAGCGTGAGCTGGGAGAAGTTGGTGGCGCTGCCCGAGTTGAGTGCCCACAGGTCGTAGGTCGCGAGGTCGAGGGCGCCCGGCGTGGTGATCGTCGTCGTGCCGTCGGTCTGCACGTCGCCGGCGAAGGTGAGGCCGCCGGTCGAATCCTTGAGCGCGAAGGCACTCGAGCTCGTGTAGGGACCCAGGAAGGCGATCTGGTTCGAGGCGTTGGTGAGCGTGACCTGGCCGCTGTTGCCCGCGAGCGTGCCCGTGACGAGCGCGCCGGTCTGGGTCACGGCACCGATCGGCTGCCCGGTCACGCCGAGCGAGGTCGTTCCGGTCGAGCCGGTGGTGATGCCGGCGAAGGCGACCGAGTCGGCGTCGCGGATCGTGACGGCGGTGGCCGAGTTGCTCGTGGTCACGAGCGTGCCGAGCAGCGAGATCGAGCCCTTGGTCGTGCCGTCGAAGCCGTCGAGCAGGATGTCGCCGGCGGTGGCGTCGATGACCGAGCCCGCCGAGTTGGTGATCCCGGCGCCCTGGAGCGACACGTTTCCAAAGGCCGTGATGTCGTGCACGCCGATCTGGAGGCTGCCGCCTGTCGTTTGGATCAACGCGCCGCCCGGATTCGACCCGTCGCCGGCGTTGACGGCGGCCAGCAGGATCAGGCCGAGCGTGGAGTCGGCCACCTTGAAGTCGCCGAGGGTGGTGATCCCGTTGAGGTTCCCGATCTCGTTGCCGGGATCGGTGGAGAGATCGACCGATCCGGCCGTGTTGACGACGAGCTTGTTGGCGAACAGCGGGCCGACCTGCGTGACCGCGCCGGTGATGTCGCCCGCGACGCCGATGGTGACGGTGCCGAGGGAGGCCGTGACGGTGCCGAGCTGCACCGCGCCGGCGTCGCGAATGATGATCGCCGACGTGCTCGCAGACGCCGTGTCGGTGACGCCGGCCATCACGATGTTGCCGGTGTTGGCGTCGAGCGTGATCAGGCCGGTGCCCGCGTCGATCGTCGAGCCGCCCGCCTGCGTGATCCCGACGCCCGTGAGCGACATGGCCGCGGTGCTGCCCGCGTTGGCCGTGACGCTGTGCGTGCCGAGGGCGAGCGGCCCGCCGGCGGTCGTGATCGAGAGGGCGCCGGTGATGATCGTGATGTCGCCGGCGAGCGCCAGGCCGCCGGTCGTGTCATTGAGCGAGAATGTTGCTCCCGCGCCGGTCACCGCGTAGGGGCCGAGTTGGCCGATCTCGTTGGCGAGCGACAGGGTCGTGGCGCCGCCCGATTCGCCGGTTAGAGTTCCGGTCGTCTGGATGATCCCGAGGCCGCTCTGCGACACGGCGTTGAATCCGCCGGGGCCCTTGAGCGTGACGGTGCCGGCGTTGCCCTGGATCGGGCCGGCGATGGAGATGCCTCCGCTGAGATTGTCGAGCGTCACGCCCGCCCCGTTGATGCTGCCGGTGGCCGTGACGTTGAGGCCGGCTCCGCCGGACGTGGTGAGCGAAACAAGGCCGGTGTTGGCATTCGTGACGGCGCCGGTGACGTTGAGGCCAAGCGAACTGTCCACGATCGTGATCGCCCCGCCGGCCGTCAGATTGCCGACGGCACCGAACGTGTTGTCGGCGTTGGTGAGCGTGACGCTGCCGCCGACGTTGCCGGTGAGCGTGCCAGTGTTGATGGCGGCGATCTGCGTGACGTTGCCGTTAAGGGCATCACCCCCCGCACCGCCCAGCACGACACTGCCGCCGGTGTTGGTGGTGATGGAACCGATCACGACGTTGCCGCCGGCGTCGAGCAGCTGAACCGTGCCGTTGTTGAGCCCTGTGGTGAGCGACGTGCCGGTCAGGCTGATCGACCCTTCCTGGGCGTCGATCGTGATCGTGCCTGTGCCGCTGACGGTGCCGCCCGAACTCTGCACCGTGACGCCCGTGAGCGAGACGTCGGAGCCGGTGATGTTTTGACCATTCAGGTCGAGCAGGCCGGTGGTGGTGAGCGACACGTTGTTCGTGCCCGTGGTCCAGCGACCGATGCCGCCCGTGAGGGTGAGGCCGCCGAGGTCGTTGACCACGACGTCACCGCCGTAGGTGATCCCGGACACGGTCGTGATCGTGTTCGCCTGGTCGAGCGTGACCGACCCGCGGGTGTTCACGTTGACGGTGGCGACGTTCAGGATCTTGCCAGTCGTTTGCGACACCGCCCCCGAGGAGGTGTTGCCGTCGTTGATCTGCACGCTGCTGCCGCTGCCGGTGACGTTCACCTGCGGCAGGACGATCGTCGTGGCGCCGCGGAACGTCACGGCCGGGCTGGCGGTGCTCGTCGTCGTGATCGTGCCTCCCATGTTGACAGCCGAGTAGCCCGTGCCGAAGCGGAAATCCGAGGCGTCGATGATGAGGGTACTGGCGGTGGAGGTGCCCGGGGTGATCGTGGAACTCCCGCCCTGCGTGACGCCTTGCCCCTGCAGATAGATCGTGCCGGTCGAAGTCGAGATGTTGCTGTTGGCGATGGCGAGGTTGCCCCCGCGGGTCAGCACGCTGATCTGCTGCGCCGTGAGGGAGTTGAGGACGTTCAGTCCGCTCGCATCGTCACGGATGTAGAGCACGTTCGGCAGCGTGACCGTGGCGAGGTTGGCGATGTTGTTGGCGTTGTTGTTGCCGCCATCCACCGTGATGTTGGCGCCCGTGTTCGCGGCGAAGATGTTGACGACCAGGCCCGCGTTGTTGTTCGAGACCTGGATGACGTCGCCAGCCACGTCGGCCGGCGAGATGCCTGCGGTGCCGATCTGGACCACGCCCGAGGAGGCGGTGATGCCGTTGAAGGTGACCGTCGTCGCGTCGCGAAGCAGGACGGCATAGTCGCTCTCGCCGCCGGGCGACGCGTAGGTGGTGGAGAGCACACCGGAGAGCGCTATCGCGCCGGGATCGGTGCCGCTCGGGTCGCCGTCCACGATGATGATGCCGCTGCCGGCGTTGATCGTGTGCTGGGGGTCCTGCGTCACGCCCTTGCCGGTGATCGTGATGGCACCGCCGGCGGTCGAGTAGCCGCGGTTCCCCGTGTTGATGTCCACGTCGGCGAGGGTGCTCGTCAGCGTGATCGGGGAGTTGGTCGTGTAGATCCATTCGTTCGTCTGCACGGTGCCGGCCGTGGAGACGACGATGCCTGGGCCCGCGGAGGTCTGCATCGTGACCGCGGCGTTGAACGTGGCGGTGCCGGTGCCGGTGTCGGCGTAGATAAAGTCATCGGCGGAAAAAAGGTTGGTCCCGCCGGTGCCTACGACGAGCACGCCGACCTGCGAGAGCGACACCGAGCCCAGATTGTCCGTGTTGCCGAGGAGCGACACATTCCCGCCGGTCACGTCGGTGCCGGTGCCGTTGATCGTGAGGTCGTAGTCGCCGCCGGCGAGCGTGGTGTTCGAGAAGGTGATCGCGCCGGTGCCGCGGGTGATCGTCAGGTTGTCGGTGAGCGAGGTCGTGGTGGAGTTGAGTGAGACCACGCCGTTGGCCGTCGCGCCGCCGCCGGAGGCCGCGTTGGTGTTGAAGACGACCGTGTCCGCAGTCGCCCCGTTGCCGATCGTGATCGAGGTGGTGGCCGTTACGACGATGCCGGCGTTGCCGGTCGTGGAGACGTTCTCATTGATCGTGACAGCCGTCCCCGACGCCGTGAGGCTCAGGAGGCGGTTGTCGAGGAAGCCCGCGATCGGGGCGCCCAGCTCACCTACGAACAGGACGCTGCCTTCACCGGCGGTGGTGGTCAGCGAGTAGGGGGTGGTGGAGATCGAGTGGACGCTGCTGTTGAACACGATCTCGCCCGCCGTCACGCCCGTGTCCACGAGCGTGTTGCGGGTGATCACGGCCTTGTCCTGGACGGTGATGTTGCCGCCCGAGCCCTGCACGACACCGCTGCCGCCGACCGCGATCAGGTCGCCGTTGAGCGTGATCAGCGCGCCGGCGTCGCTGTCGATCTCGATATTGCCGGCGTTGCCGGAGTTGAAGCCCGTGCCGCCCGTGCCGCCGGTCGTGGTGACCGCGCCGACGGTGATCGTGCCGGCGCCGCCGGTGGTCTGGAGCAGCACGCTGCCGCCGCCGCCGCCCACCGCCTTGATGCCGGTGCCGCCGGTGGCGGTGATGTCGACCACGGAGATCCCGCCATTCGTCGCGGTGATCGTCACGGCGCCGGCCGAGCCGCCCGAGCCGGCGACACTGGGTCCCGGCGTGGCGCTCGCGTTGCTGCCACCGACGGCGGTGATGGCCTGGGTGACGGTGACGGTCGGCGCCGTAAACGTGATGTTGCCCGCGGCGCCTGCTCCGCCGGCGTTGTTGCTGCTGCTGGTGGTGGAGACGGCCGCCTGCAGGTTGATCCCGGTACCGGCCGTGATCACGAGGAATCCGGAGCCCGACCCCGTGTTCGCGGCGGCCGTGGTGGTGATTGTGCCCGCCACGTCGCCGCCGCCGCCGGCCGTGGTGCTCGTGACGCTGCCGAGCGTGGCCGTGAGGGTGACGTTGCCGCCGCCGCTGGTGATCGGCTCCTGCAGGACGACGTCGCCGGTCGAGCTCGTGATCGAGATCGTGCCGGCGGCACCGATGCCCGTGCCCGTGACGCCCGACCCGGAGTTGTCGAGCGTGATCGTGCCGGTGGCGGAGAGCGTGAGCGTGCCGCCGAAGGTCGCCGTGTCGATCCCGAGCGGCCCGGTCACGTTCGTGAGCGCCACGCTGCCCGTGCCGGCCGCGGCGAACGACACGTGGTCGCCGAACGTGCTCGCCCCGCCGAGCGATCCGTCGAGTGTGATGCTGGCGTTGTTGGCCGTGGTGGTGAAGTTCGACGTGCCGGTGACGGTGAACTTGCCGGAGTTGGTGACGGCCAGGGCGCTGCTCACGTCGAGGTTGCCAGCCACCGTCACGGTGCCCAGGTTGAGGGCGGAAGCGACCCCTGACACGCTCACATTGCCGATGGTCGACTGGAGGCTGAGCGCGCCCGAATACTTCGAGCCGGCGGTGTCGAGGGTGACCGAGGAGCCCTTGAGGCTCGTGGCACCGGTGACGGCGACGAGCCCCGCGTCGGTCACCGCATCGGTCGTCTCGACCGTCAGATTGCCGCCGATCGTGACGGTGCCCAGCGCGATGGCCTTGGTCGTTCCCGTCACCGAGGCGCTGGCGGTGCCGACCGTCGAGAGGTTGAACGAACCGGACGGGCCGTTGTATTGGTTGTCGCCGGTGAGCGTGATGTTGGCCGTGCTCGAGAGCGTGTTGAAGGTCGACGAGCCGCCGACGGTGAAGGGCGTGCCGTCGGTGATGTTGCCGCTCGAGGTGATCGTGAGGTTGCCCGAGATGCTGAGGCCGTCCGGAACCTGGATCGCCTTGCCGTTGGTGAAGGTGATGTCGTCGAGCTGATTGCCGACCCCGACGATCGGGGCGAAGGTCACCAGGCCGTTGAGGGCGTTGCTGGCCCCGTCGAGGATGATGTCGGAGCCATTGGCGGCGGTGAACGTGGCCCCGCCGGTGCCGATCGAGATCGCCGTGCCTGCTTGCTGCGTGATGTTGCCGGCCAGGACGGTGACGGCGAGCGTGTTGGCCTGCGTGGTCGCCTGGCTGATGGCCCCGAGGATCAGGCCGTTCGAATCGACGATCTGGATGTTCTTGGCGGCGCTGTTCCGGAGATTGACCGGTCCGGTGAAGTCGTTGCCCGAGTTGGTGAGCGTGATCGCGGCGCCGCCGGTCTCGAAGGTCGCGGCACCGGCGCCGGCGGCCTGGACGATCGGGCCGGTCTGGGTGATCGCGCCGGTCGTCGTGATCGCGAACGTGCCGGTGCCGAGGCTTACCGTGCCCAGGATCGTGGTGCCTGAGTCGTTGAGCTCGACGGAGGCCGTGCCACTGGCCGAGACGTTGATCGTGCTGCCGAAGACGTTCGACTCGGTGAGCAGGATGTCGGCGTTGGCGACCGACGTGGTGAACGATGCCGTGCCGCTCGGCACGGAGAGCACGCTGCCCGCCTGCTGCGTGATCGCGCCGGACGCGGAAATCACAAGGTTCTTGCCGGCTGCGAGCGTGAGGCTCGGCAGGTCGAGGGCGCCCGTTTGGGTGATCGAGATTGGGCCGTTCGCGACCGTGAGTGTGCCGAAGGTGGTCACCTTGGTGGCGATCGAGAGGCCGGTCGGAGCGGTCGCGTCGAGCGTGCCGCCGGTGGTGATCAGGCCCGTGCCGGTGATGCCCTGCTGCGAGGTGAGCGTGATCGTGCCCGTGCCCGTGGTCACGGGGCCGTCGATGCCGATGCCACCGCCGCCCGTCTGGTCGAAGGTGATCGCGGCGGCCTTGGACGTCGTCAGCGAGGTGACCGAGACGGCCGTGCCCGAGGTGTTGTTGATGTCGATCGCCCCGGCCGTCGTGTCGGCCGAGACGAAGAAGGCCGCGAGGTTCACGGCGCCCGTGGTGCCGATCCCGTTGGTCGCGTTCAGGTCCACCGTGTTGGCGGTGATCAGGCTGCTCCCGTCGATGTCGCCGCCTTGCGCTGTGAGCGTGACCGTCTTGCCCGTGGCGGTAATGGGGTTGATGAGGGTGATCTGTTGCTGCGAAATGAGCGAGACGTTGCCGGTCGCGGTGATCGCGTTGGGCACGGCGATGCCGTACACGTTGGCGACGGTGATGTCGCCCGCGGCCGACGTGATCGTCGAAAAGCCCAGCGCCAGGTTTCCGTTGAAGTCGATCCCGGTGTTGGCGACGAGCGAGCCCTGAGCGCCAGTGATCAGCCCGGAGCCCGAGATGCTGCCGGCCGCCACAAGCGAGATGTTGCCGTCGTTGAGCTGAGCATCGACCGGCGCGTTGACCGCGATGTTGCCGCTGCCGGTGGTCACGAGCGTGATGGTCGAGGTGGTGCCCGCGCTGCTCACGCCGCTGTTCGCGACCGTGATCCCGCCGCCTGTGTTGACGAGCGTGATCGCGCCGAAGCCGCCGCCGGAGCCGACCGTCGAGACGTTGTTGAACGTGACCGTGCCGCCGCCCGACTGGTTGAACGTGATCAGGGAGCCGAGCGGATCACTGGTGCCCGCTGATGTAAGCGACGACACCGTGACGGCCGTGCCGAGCGCATTAGCGACGTTGATCTTGCCGGCCGTCGAGATGGCGGAGATCGTCGGCGCGGCGAGGCTGAGCGCGGTCGTGTTGCCGATGCCCGTTGCGGCCGCGAGGGTCAGCTCGCTGCCCGTGATCGGGCTCCCGCCGTTGATCGAGCCGGCGGTCGACGTGAGGAAGACCTTTCTGCCCGTCGCATTGAGCGGGTTGCCGACCGTGATGTCGCCCGTGGCCGTGATTTCAACCCTGCCCATGGGGACGAAAGTCGCCGGCACGGCGAAAGCGCCCGTCTGGCTGATTACGATGACTTTCGACGACCCTGAGAGCGTGATCGACGAAAATGTCGTGACGGCCGTGTTGAGCGGGGTCCCGATGCTGCCAATGCCATTCGCGGCGGCAAGGGCGAGCGAGTCGGCCGTGATCTTGGCCGAGCCGCCAATCTCGGCCGAGGACGTCAGCGTGACGCTGCTTCCCGTGGCCTGCGTGGCGGCGGAGACCGTGATCGCCCCGCCGGTGGCGGCGATCGGGCCGGCGATCGTGACGGCCGTGTCGAGGCCGATCGTCGCGGTGTTGCCCGCCTTGCCGATCGAAAGGCCGGTGAGTGAGTTGAGGCCGCTCGCGCTCGGGTTGACCGAGAAGTTGCCGGCAAACGTCGCGAGGCTGAAGCCGCTCGCAAAGCTTGTCGAGACCGGCTGCAGCGTCAACGTGCCCGTCGACGTGACGATCGGATCGGTGCCGTTGACCGAGAGCGTGTCGGACTGGAGCGTGACGTTGCCCGTGCCCGCGGAGATCAGGGAGTCGGCGGTGGCATCGAAAGCGGCTGAGGCTGACCCCTGGACCGTCTTGATCGTGATGTTGTGGTTGAGCGACGAGAGGCCGGCAAACGTGGCCGTCGTGCCGATCGATCCCTTTTCGATCAAGGAGAGGGGGTACGAGGTGGATCCGACGCCGGCCGTGGCGTTGACCGTGATCGCACCGCCACTCGACGAAATGAACGTGCTGTCGGTGGTTGCGCCACCCGTGTTGCCGTCGAGTCGCACGCCCCAGTTGTTGTTGGAGCCGGCTGCACCGCCGCCCGTGCCGCTGACGGTCACCGTGCCCGTGCCGCTGGAAGTGGCCACGCCGCCAAACTGGAGGACTACGCCGAGGTTGTATTCGTCCGCCGCACCGCCGCTGCCACCGGTGCCCGTGATGGAGAGGTTGCCGTTGGCGGTCTTCACCACCGTATTTCGCGCGGTCCCGCCGCCATCAATGGCGACACCATGATTCGAGCCCTGGCCCGTAGCGCCGCCGCCGACGCCCGTGATGGAAAGCGAGCCCGAGCCACCCGCGGCCACGGTCGCGCCGCTCTCAATCTTGACGCCGATTTGCTGCGCTCCGGTCGCGTTGCCGCCGCGGCCTTCGATGACGATCGAGCCTGATCCGGTCGAAACGGAGATCGCACCAGCGACGTTCACCCCGATGAACGATCCGGAGGCCTGCGAGCCACTATCGGCATCGAGCGTGATGGTGCCGCTCGTCGTCGTCAGACTCGCTGAAACGGAGATGTTTCGGGGCGCGGTGAGAGAGATGTTGCCTGTGCCGGTGCTGATGGCCTGCGTGATGGTGACCGTATCGACACCGGTGCTCGTGAGGCCGGAGGAGAGCGAGTAGGCCGTCCCGCCCTGGAAGGTCATCGACTGGGCCGTGCTGTTGCCGCTGGCCGACAGCGTGATCCTGTTGACACTCGCGACGGAGAAGGATGTCGTGCCGGTGATGTCACCGCCCAGCGTGAAGGTGGTGCCGTCGCTCGCGATCGTCACGGCTTCGGAGGTCGAGCCCGTGGCCGTGAAGTCGATCTGCAGGTCGTTGCCAACGAGGCTTGCATTCGCCAGCAGCGCCCGGTTCTCGAGCCACTCACCGCCGAGGCTCAGGAAGAACGCTCCGCGATCACGGACGGCTATGCGGTCGCGACGGCGACGCTCCTTGCCGCGGCGGGGCTGCTTGAACCGATTGGCGAATGCGTTCCAAACCATGACTGGCGGACTCCTTGCGATCCTTCAACGAACCGAGTGCGGGGGTCGAACGGTGGGGGCCCTGGGAGCGGGTGCTTGGGCCGGGCCGCCGGCCTTCGCGCGCGACCGCACGATGTTGAGGAGCACTCAACGCTGAGCGGCACAAAAGACGGAGCGGGGGAAGGGACGGGATCGGCATCCAATTGCCAGAAATAGCGACGAACAAAGCGCCTCCGGGCTGCACCACCCTGCTCCCTCGTACCATCGCGTGGCGCAATCGGCAAACTTTCACCGGGCCGATTTCCGCCACGGGGGCCCCGCGTTAACCGGTGGGGCAATCGTAAGGCCTCCAAATCCTGCCCGAAAACCGCGCCTGCCGATCTGGCAGGCGGCTTGCCGGATCGAGCTTGCGTGACGATCCCGAACTCCGCGAGCACCCGCACGTTGTCGAGCTGGCCCGCGGCATGCCGGGGCGGCGAGGCCCCTCGCCAGGTCGTCGGCACGGGACCGGAACGAGGCTGAAACCGCATTGCGGGCCCGCCGGGATTCTGCGACTTTCCCCCCATGCATGCAGCCGTCAATCTCCTCCCGTCCGCCCCCCCTCCTGCCGGGCCGGCCATCGATCTCCGCTGCCGGCGACTAACGCCGCGGCACGTCCACGATCTCCTGACCTTCCTTGCGCGGCTCACCGCGAGCGGGGATGGCCGGCTATTTCATCCGCACGCCTTTACCCGCGAGGCGGTCGAACCGCTCGCCGCCTTCGGCCAGGGCGACGAATATCACGTGCTGACCTCCGGGCGGGACGGGCCGGTCATCGCCTACGGCATGCTGCGGGGCTGGAAAGAGGGCTACACCACGCCGAGCCTGGGCATCGCCGTGGACGGCCAGTGGCGTGGGCAAGGCATCGGCCGGCGGCTCGTGACCCACCTCCACAGGATCGCGGCCGCCCGTGGGGCCCGCACGCTGAGACTGAAGGTGTACCGATCAAACACGGCCGCGCTCGCCCTCTACCGGTCGTTCGGCTACGAGTTTCGCCCCTTCTCTGAGATTGAGTGGCTTGGAAGCCTGAACCTGGCCGCCGCGCCCACGCGGATGGCGGCCTGACGGCCGCGGGGAATCATCCGGGCGTCTGACACCATGCATCACCGATTCGAGCCAGAGCCGTTCCGCCGCATTTCGGTCGCCGCCCCCGACCTGGCGGGCAACGAGGAGGCGTACGTCGTCGAGGCCATCCGCAGCGGCTGGGTGTCGTCGAGCGGCGAGTTCCTGGAGCGGTTCGAGCGGGAGTTCGCGGCCGCTTGCGGCACGCGGCACGCCGTGGCCTGCTCGAACGGTACGACTGCCCTGCACCTCGCCCTCACGACGCTCGGCGTCTCCCGCGGCGACGAGGTGATCGTGCCGGCGACCACGTTCGTGGCGACGGCGAACGCGGTGCGGTTCTGCAACGCGACGCCGGTGTTCGTGGACGTCGATCGGGACACGTGGTGCCTTGATCCGCGCGGAGTGGCCGCCGCGGTCGGGCCGCGGACGGCGGGCATCATCCCCGTGCACCTGCTCGGCCATCCCGTCGACATGGACGCGATCAACGCGATCGCCGAGCAGCACGGCCTGTGGGTGGTCGAGGACGCGGCCGAAGCGCATTTCGCCACCTACCGGGGTCGCCCGGTTGGCTCGCTCGCCGACGCGGCCGCGTTCTCCTTCTTCGGCAACAAAATCGTGACCGGCGGCGAGGGAGGAGCCGTGACGTTCTCCCGCGACGACCTCGCCAGGCGGATGCGGATGCTCCGGAGCCACGGCATGGACCTGGCACGGCGGTATCATTTCCCGATCGTGGGCTTCAACTACCGGATGTCGAACCTCACGGCGGCGCTCCTCTGCGCCCAACTGGAGCGACGCGCGGCCCTCGTCGCCCGCCGGCGGGCGATCGTGCGGCTCTACGGCGAGCGGTTGCGGCTGCAGACCGGGCTGGTGCACCGCACCGACGCCCATTGGGCCGGGGTTTCGCCCTGGCTGATGGCGGTGTTGGTCGATCACGACGGCTTCGGCCTCGATCGCGACGCCTTGATGGCCACGCTCGCGGCCCGTGGGATCGAGACGCGGCCGCTGTTTCCGCCCCTGCACCACATGCCGCCGTACCGCCGGTTCGCCGCCCGCCAAGGGATCTCTTCGCTGCCGGTCGCCGAGTGGCTCGGCGCCACCGGGCTGATGCTGCCCACGCATCCGCTCATGACCGACGACGACGTGGCCTTCGTCTGCGACCAGATCGCCGCCGCGGGCCGGAGCCGTACCCTCCGCCGCGCCGCATGAACTCGCCAGCGTCAGCCACCGTCAGCCGCCTGGCCGTGCTCCTGCCCCACGCCTATCTCGGCGGCACGATCCGGCTGCTCTTGAACCTCGTGCGTCATCTGGCGGCGCGGTGGTCGGGGCCGGTCGTGCTCGGCGTGCCGGCCGACCACCTCGAGACGATCGCCGCCGACCTCGCCGTGCTCCGCCGCGAGTTGCCGGGCCTCGAGGTGCGGGGGCTGTGGTGGCGGCAGCTCTGGCCGGACGAGGCCCGTGGGCTCGCCGCCGAGGCCGGCCTCGACGTGGGGCGATGGATCTCCGGCCGCTACCAGGTACCCGGCGACGGCGCAACCGACTTTCTCGACTGTGCGTTCTGGCTGTTCGTGTCGGATCGCCTGGCGTATCCGCTCGTGCCCCTGCGGCCCTACGCCGTGTTCGTGACCGACCACCTGCAGCGGTACGTACCCGAGATCTTCAACGACACGGCCTACGCCACTCCCGACTCCGCGGCCTGGAACTTTCTGCGGAACGTGCGCAACGCGGATCTCGTGGTCGCCACGAGCCGCGACACGGCCGCCGATGCGATCAGCTATGCCGGCGCGCTGGGGCCGGTCGTGCGGCTGCCCACCACGCTCGACGTGGACCACTTCGAGCGGCTCGCGGCCGAGGCGGCGGGCGAACGCGACGACGAAATGCTTCCGCAGCGGCCCTTCTTCGCCTGGGTGACGAATCCCTCGCCCCACAAGAACCAGCTCCGGATGCTGCGGGCCATCGATCGCGCCATTCGCGAACTCGGCGGCTCGCTCGACGTGGTGGTGACGGGCGTGTGGACCGATCTTTTCGATCCCGACCTAGCCGCCGAGCGGCGCCTGGGCCGCGAGCCGCAGTGGACCACGCCGCATGTGCGCCGGGTGCGGGAAGCGGTGGCCGCGCTCGAGCCCGCCGTGCGGCGGCGGCTCACGTTCCTGGGTGGCGTGCCCGATGAGGCCTACGCCCGGGTGCTGCGGTCGGCCCGCTTCCTCGCCCACAACGTGATCGCCGACAACGGCACCTTCAGCGTCGTCGAGGCGGCCCTGCTGGGAACGCCGGCCGTGTCGAGCGACTATCCGCAGATGCGGGAAATCGACGAGGCCTTCGGCCTTGGCCTGCGGTTCTTCGATCCCTTCGACGAGGCGGCCACGGCGGAGGCGCTCGTTGCCGGCGAGTCGCTGCCATCGCCATGCGGGTCGGTCGCCCGACGCATCCGCGACCGCAGCTGGCGGGCCTGGGACGATTCGCTGGTCACCGCGATCGAAGGCGTGATCGCAGCCGATGCCCGGCGGGCCCGACACGGGGCGCGGCCTGCGGACCGAGCGAGGATCGCCTGCCTGTGAGCATCGCCTCCCCCACCGCCGTGCCGCCCACCACGGTCGGCCTGTGGCTCGAGTTCGACGGAGCGGACCAGGTGATGCTGCCGGGCGATGGCCTGGTTCGCCACGCCCGTGGCATCGTCACCGGCTTGGACGCGCTGCCGGGCGTGAAGATGATCCTCGTGCCCTGCCTGCCCGCCGACGTGGAGGCCATGACGGCACTCTTCACCGACGTCGGCCGGCCGGGGCGCCTGCTCTCCGACAAGCTCCGGTTGATCCCCGCCGGACGCGATCCGGCCCTGCGTCGCGCCCTGATCGCGCGGGCCAAGCGCCGGCGGGAAGCCTGCCGCGATCGGCTCACCCGCCTCGGCGCGACCGGGGCGTTCCGGTCGTGGCGGGCGGCGCTCGCCAGGCTCGCGGAGGCGCCGACCCGCCGCTCACTCGCCGCGCCGCGCCGAATCATCAAACTCGCGAAGCTGACGCTCACGCTCAGGGTTGCGGAGGCGATCCTGGCGGCGGTGCGGCAGTTGCCGCCGCCGCAGGCGAACGTCGTCACCGATCTCAGGCGGCGTGGCCTGCAGGTGCCATGGATCGTGCTGCCGGCAGGGACCGCATCGGCCCGGCGGCTCCCGGGGCCGAAGATTCTCGACCTCGGGGGCGCCCGTTCGGCGCGGGGCCCGGCACTCGCCAGGCTCGCGCGGGCCGCGGTCGCCGTGGTGGCGCCGTCGACGCAGGCGGCCGACCGCGGCGCAGACGACATCGCCGGCCGCCCGTGTCACGTGATCCGGCCCGCCCCGCTTCCGTTCGTCGTCGCTCCCACGAGCGCGGAGGAGTCACGGCGGCGGCTCGCCGACGACCTGCGCGGGCTGTTCGCGGGCGATGAGAAGCGGCCGCCGCACCGACACTTCTGCGACTTTCCCTTCGAGCGGGTCGAGTATCTCGTGGCGGCGTCGCCCGCCGGCCGGCACGGGCCGCTGCTGCCGGCCTACGCGCACGTGCTTCGGCGGCACCGCCGCAACCTCAAGCTGCTCCTCGACGGTCGCCTGCCGCGAGGCGATGCGGTTTCCGGCGAGGTCGAACTCCTCGGGCTGCCGTTCGACGTGGCCGAGACCGCGGGGCTCGGCGAAGCCGCGCGGGGCCGTCTGCTGCGACACGCCCGCGCGGTTGTCGTGGCCGACGGCGATGCCGTCTGTCTGCCGGCGGTGTTCGGCGAGGCGGTGGCGGCCGGCACGCCGGTCGTGATGGGCCGGCTGGCGGCCGTGCGGGAGGTGCTCATGCCCGAGGAACTCGCGGCGGCGGAATATTTCGACTTGCCTGGCGAACCCGCCGGCGTCGCGCGGGCGATCCTGCACGCGGTCGATCACCGCGACGCCGTGCTGGCCCGTCAGCGGGCGATCCTCGCGCGGCTGACCACACGCTCCTGGGCCGACGTTGTCGGCGGGATGCCGGGCCTCCGACTCCGCTCGTGATCTCGGCGGCAACCGCTGCAGGGATCGTGGCCTGTTGACGGCGGATGAAAACGGCGGCGCGGGGCGGTCGAAAATGGTGGCGCTGGGTGGTGTTGACCTCTTCTGATTCCGTGCGGGTGTCGCAGGTTGTTCGGTCGCCTCGTCAGCCTGTCCGCCGCCACGTGGTGGGCTTCGGTTGTGCGGCCAATGCGACGGACCGCGCATCGCGGATGGATGACGTGCGGAATCTTGCCACCGGCTCCGGGGGGCGTTTCTACGAGGCCGCCAACGCCGAAGCGCTGGCCAAGTCGCTCCGCGAATCGATGCGGGTCATCCAGTGGCAGGCGCGGGGTCCAGATGCGCCCCGGGAGAGCGTCGGGCTCGGCGCGTCGCTGACGCTGCCGCCGGCACCCGCCGGTCGGCCGCAGGCGTACGAGGCGGTGCTCGAGGCCGAGGCGAATCCGCCGCGGCGCGGCTTCGAAGCTGAGGGAGGGCGAGGCGCTCGAGCTCTCCGTCGGCGGCGGCAGGAGGCTCGAGTTCCGCCGGTACGATGGCGGCACGGAGCAGGGTCTGCGGGACGGCCGCACGAACCTCTTCGCCCCCTCCGATCCGCAGCGGCTGTTCTTCGTGGGCGGTCACCTGGCCTCGCGGTTCGGCGGCTCGGTTCGCTTTCCGCTGTCCAACCAGAATGCAAACGCCGCCGAGTTACGCCGATGGGCGAGATGCGGCCGCCGGTGGGCCGCGACCACCATGTCGAGGGTTTCACGATGTGGTTCGCGGGCGGCGGCACCCGGCCCGGCGCGATCATCGGTGCCACCGACGAACTCGGGCTCGGCGTCACCGAAAACAAGGTGCACGTGCACGACATCAACGCCACGATCCTGCACCTGCTCGGCTTCGATCGCGAGCGGCTCACGTATCGGTTCCAGGGCCGCGACTTCCGGCTCACCGACGTGCACGGGGAGGTCGTGCAGGCGATGCTGGCGTGATACAGCGACGATCGCCACGGGTGTGAGCGCGTGTGGAGGTGCCAGAGCAAGATCTTGGTGGCAGCGTTGGCGTGGTCGGGCCTGCCCATGCCCCGCCCTCGTTCGACCTCGATAGCGACAGGCGCTCGACGATGACCTGCTCGACGTTCCAGAGCCGGCCGGGGGTTCGCGATGAGCCGCTGAGTTTTGCCTGAAACTGGACCGCTACCATCATCGACGAGTTGGCGACGGCAAAATCCGGCGGCGAGCGAGCGAATCACCGGCCGGCTCCTGCCCACGACGTGACCCGTGGCGTGGTCGAGTATCGCACCCGTATCGCATCGGCGACGATCACGGCCCCGGCCACATCAGCGTCGGCCGGGGTGTGTTTCAGCGCTGCTTGAGGCTCGCGGTCGTGGGAAATCGCCAGGCTTCGTCGAAGAAGCCCGCGGCCTCGATGCGGCCCGGGGCGGCGATGCTCGGGGGCGTGTCGAGGTTCACCACGGCCCAGTCGGGGAGTTTCGGGGTTTGCAGCGCGTTGGTGTTGCTGCTCCCCTGGCGGAAGGTGTAGCTGCTGTTGAGCACGACGTAGCGATCGGGTGCCAGCGGGTTTGGATACACGAGCACCGGGACATGGGAGGCAGCGGCGTAGTCGCGGCCGTCGAACCGCAGCGTGGCGGCGTTCCACTCGAGGGGGAGTCGGGGCAATATCCGCGCGAGCACGGCATTCGAGGCCGGATCGCCCCAGAGCACGAGGTGCAGGTCGCGGATCATGTCGGGCGTGACGTCGGTGTCGGCGACGATCCGGGCCGCACCGCGGAAGTTCACCCGCCAGGTGTCGATCGCACGGGCAAGTTCCGCCTCCATCCAGGCCCCGACCGCCGGATGCGTTGCGCGGCCCGTTGGCTTCACGAACACGAAGCCGTCCATGAAGGCGTCGTCGATCGGCCCCTGGAGGCCGTGCCGCTTGCGGAGCACGCGCGGCTCGACGGCTGGCCGTCCCGTCTGCCAGCGGCCGTCATGGACGTGGAAGTGGAGCCCGTCCGCGGCGGTGGGGCAGTCGAGGGTTTGCCCGTCGAGATCGATCGACCAAGTTCCGGCGGCGGCCCACGACTCGGGCGGCGTGAGCGTGAGAGCCGTCGCGCCGCTCGTCTTCACGGCGAGGATCCCAGGACCACGGTGCTCGGCGTCGACGGTGGCCTGCTCCCAGTGCCGCATGAGCCCGGTGATGCGGACCCAGTCGAGCCGGTCGTAGCGGAGCGTGTAGGTCGCGAACCGCACGCGGGGCGGGGCGGCGGGCCGACCCCGCTCCGCCGCCGCGTCGACCAGCCGGTCGAGCGACTCCTTCGTCTCGCGATGGTAGCCGTGGCCGGTGTCGGGGCCGACGAGATGCTCGACCCGGCCGCCGACCGCGGCCACCGCCTCCACCATGATGTCGGCCGCCTGCTTCTGCGGATCGTTCGCGCCGGAGTACGCGATGACGGGCCGGTTGGTCAGGTTGACCGCGTAGCCAGGCACGTCGTAGAGCCGCCACAGCACCTGTTCCCACTCCGGGGGCGGCGTCCTGCCCGGCACGAACACCTTCGCATACCTCGCGGTCTCGACGAAGCCGGCGCCTGGTGCGATCACGGCCCAGCGGCTGGCGTGGTGGGCCCCCAGGTGCCACGAGCCGGCACCGCCCATCGAGAAGCCGCGGAGGGCCACGTGGTCGGGGCCGATCGCGTAGTGCCGCATCGCATCTTCGATCGCCTCGAGCACATCGGTCTCGCCCGCGAACTTGAACGCATTGCAGAAGCGGCCATAGGGATGAAGGACGAGCGTGCGCGGCGGGGCGATCGTGCCCCGGCTCCGCATCCGCTCCGAGAGAAAGGCGAGCTCCGTCAGCTTGTCGTCGCGGCCGTGGAGCCAGATATCCATGCGACCGCCTGCCGCCGGGCGGTCCTCCGGCACGACGAGGCCGTAGGGCTGCACGGAGCCGTCGATCCGCGAGCGATACCCGCGGACGACCAGGCCCGTGGCGGTCGTCCACGGCGCCGTGCCCGACCGCAGGGCCTCGAGACGGCCACGGCCCTCGGCGAGCAGCGCCTCGGCGGCCGCTACCTGCTTGAGGTCGTAGAACTCGTCGAGTTCAACCGCCCACGAAACCGCCTTTGGGAAAATCTCCACGTCGACGAGCCGCTCCCGCAGCGCGGCCGGCAACCCGCCCGGCGCGGCGGCCGCCTCGATGTCGGCCCGCAGCCCCGCGCTCTCCGCGGCAAGCCGCTCACGATCCTCGGCCGGGATCTCGATGCCCGGCAGCGGGCTCACGCCCGGGTTCGTCTGGGCGACGGCCCAGCCGCAGGCGAGCCACAGCAGGCCCACGAGGAGACACCGCGTGGCCCTGGCTCCCGAGACGCATATGCCCGACAGCGACACGTCCATCCGTCGCTCAGAGTGACTTCAGGCGGATGTTCCGATACTCGGCCCGCATCGGCTTGCCTGCGTGGACTTGCAGGGCGAGCACCCCCTCGGCGAGCCCTTCTCCGGATCGTTTTCGGTGAAGTCGAGGATCAGGCGGCCGTTGAGCCAGTGGCGGATGTAGTTGCCCTCGCCGCGGATCAGCACGTCGTTCCAGTCGTCGAGCTTCATGAACATGAGGATAGCCCGGTCAATTGCACTTCCGCAACGGTCTTCCGGCCGATGAGCGACTCGTGAGCCTCGGGAGGAGCGGCCCGGGCGTCCGGAGCGGGTTTCTCGAAATGCCCCGCACCCGCTGCGGTGGCGTTTTTCTCGTGACGTCGGAAGGCGTGATCGCGGCCGGCGCCCGCGGGTCCGAGGCTTTTGGGCAGTCGCTGGTCTCGTTCGTTGGCTATCACGAGAGCGGCGCGTTCAGTCGACAGCTCTCAGAACGCATCATCACCAAGCACATCGAACTTGCGAGTCAGGGCTATAGCACGGGTGGCGTTCCCCCGTATGGCCACGGCCGCTTCCTCGAGAGGCCGGACGACACGCTCGTTGAGATCGCCTTGCACCAGCGCCATACGGAGCGGAACTGCCATATCCGCTTCCGGCCGAACAATGAGCAGCGGATCAAGACCTGGGTCTGGATTCTGAAGCGGCTGGAGGCCGGCTGGAGCGCGAAGCGGGTTGCACAGTGTCTCAACGAGCTTGGCATCCCCACGCGGGACGCCGGCCGCACGCGGCGCGACAACGGCGTCGAGCACGAGGTGTCTGGCAAATGGCACGAGAGCACCGTCCTCGCGGTCGCCACCAATCCGATCATCATCGGCGTCAAAGAGTACGGCCGCTATTCGGAGGGTGTGCATCACCGCGCCAAGGCGACGGGGTTTCGCCCTGGCACCGAAAAAAAGCTCCTTCCGGATGGTTCGGGCAAGACGATCGAGAACGACGTGGCGGACCGGATCCGCGCAGCGGCCGACTTTGCTGCGCGGTTTGCCCCGGAGCGTTGGCATCGCCTCCAGGCCAACCTGAAGGCCCGCGGCACCGCGCAGCGTGGCAAGCGGAAGGCGCACGCCCCCGCCGCCTACCCCGTGACACCATGCGTGTTCGACCTGACCTGCAAGTGCGGCGGGATCATGCACTGCGTCGTGCGAAAGGACCGCGGGGTCGGCCGCCCGATGTATCGCTGCAGCATCTACACGAAGACGGCCGGCAAAAAGTGCAATTGACTCCCTCCCCAAATCTTGACCCAGGTCTTGTGAGAGAATCCTCGTGCCCCTTGTGGGGCTGGAAAGGTTTCTCGGATGAAGAAGCGACGCAGTACAGAGCAGATCGTGGGC
>JAJTED010000096.1 GCA_021300535.1 Planctomycetaceae bacterium
TGCCGGTGGGTGGCGGCCGCGTTGCGCCGGCCGCGGATCGTAGGCCTCGCCGTGCGGGCCGCGCGGCGCGCCCCGTGGCTCGCGCGGCTCACCCTGCCGCTGGTGACGGGCGGCCACGCGGTCGATCGAGCGGGCAAGGGAGGCGTGGCATGAGTCTCGCGATTCTCGGCATCGGCTCGGCCACTCCCGCGCGGGAAATTTCCCAGGCCGCCGCGGCGGACCTGGCCGTCGGCTTCGCCAACGCGGCGCCCGGCCACGAGCGCACCCTGGCCGCCATCTACCGGCAAACCCGGATTCGCGCCCGCGGCTCGGTGTTGCTCGAAGACCCGGCCGGGAAGCCGTTCGCGCAGAGTTTCTTTCCGCCGGCCGATGCGGCCGGTGGTGGCCCTTCGACGTCCGCCCGCATGGCCCGCTATGCCGCGGAAGCCGGCCCGCTCGCCCTGGCTGCTGCCCGCAAGGCGCTGGCCGGATGTGGCGTGGAGGCCACCGCCGTCACGCATCTCGTCACCTGCTCGTGCACGGGCTTCGCGAACCCGGGCGTCGATCTCGACATCGTCCGCGGCCTCGGGCTCGCGGCCGACGTGAGCCGCACCCACGTCGGCTTCATGGGCTGCCACGGGGCCTTCAACGCCCTGCGGGTGGCCGAGGCCTTCGCCACCGCCCACGCCTCCGCCTCGTGGGCGTCGGCGACGACCACCCGCTGGCCGGCGGCGCCGAGTGGCGCGTGACGCGGCAGTGGTCGCGGCTCCTCCCCGACTCGATGGGCGAGATGGGCTGGGTGATCGGCGACCATGGGTTCGAGATGAGCCTCTCGGCGCGGGTGCCCGGGATCATCCACCGCGACATTGCCGCGATCGTGGCGGCGGCCTTGGGCGACGAAGGTCTGGCCAGCGGCGACATCCGCTCATGGGCCGTGCATCCGGGCGGGCCGCGGGTGCTCGCCAGCGTGCGCGATGCGCTCGGGCTCGACGACGCGGCGCTTTCCGCGTCTCGGGACGTGCTCGCCGCGCACGGCAACATGTCGAGTGCGACGATCCTCTTCGTCCTCGAACGCCTGCTGCCCGACGGGGTGGGGCCGTGCGTGGCGCTGGCCTTCGGACCGGGCCTGACGGCCGAGGTGGC
Organism: Planctomycetaceae bacterium; assembly: GCA_021300535.1. Lineage (GTDB taxonomy): Bacteria > Planctomycetota > Planctomycetia > Pirellulales > UBA1268 > QWPN01. The sequence goes on from JAJTED010000096.1 coordinate 1,123, forward strand.
GCTGCTCCGGCGAGTCGCATACCGGCCGTGAGGTCAACGGACCAACAGTGACCAGCCGCCGGCAACGGCCATGAACGCGCGGCCTGGCACCTGGTACCGGACCGATCTATCATGCCTTTATGAATCCCTCGACAGCGATGCCGGATTCCCCGCCGATCCCGGCCGATCTGCTCGCCGATTTCGAGGCCGCAGCCCGGCGACCGCTGCGGCAGCGGATGCGATACGCGTTCATCCATACCCACAAGCCCGTGTTGGATGACGCCCCCTTCCGGGCTTTCGACACGACCGCCGACTATCGGCGCTGGTGTGAGCAGAACCTTCCCGACTGGCTCGGATATGGCCGCGTTCGACTACCGGCAAGCTGAGGAGATTCGCGACGCGTTCGCCCGCCACGGCTGCCGATATCTCTTCATCGGAAAGTCCGGCGCCATTCTGCTCGGCTTCCCTGATACCACCCAGGATGCCGACTTGTTCGTGGAAAAATCGCCACGCAACGGGGAGTCCCTCGTCGCGGCACTTCGGGAGATCGGTTTCGCTATCGATGCCGAGCAGGGCATGCAGATTCGCAGTGGCAAGGACTTCGTGCAACTGAAGAACGGTCCGTTCGATCTCGATCTCGTCTTCGCCCCTGACGGCATCGAGCGTTTCGAAGATGCCTGGAGTCGGCGCGTGGTCGTTGAAGGCTTCCCGGTGTGTCACATCGACGACATTATCGCCAGCAAGGTCGCCACCAACAGGCAGAAGGATCGGGAGAGCCTTCCCAGACTCCAGTCGTTTCGCCTGTACCTGCGACGCCAAGGGCGCGGATGATCGATGTCGTGCCGGGAGATCGCCCGGCGGTGATCTCAGCGGACCACCGGCGGCTGGCCGGCCATCGCCGGTAGGCCCTGGGGCCGGGCCTCGGCCGGATAGAAGGCGGCCCACACGGGGCAGTGGTCCGAGACCTCGAGGGCCTGCTCCGGCGTCAGCCCGTAGGAGTTCTGCAGGTCGAGCACGCCGGCGTGGCCGAGATATTCGCCGGTCATCGGCTGGGCGAAGACGAGGTTGTCGTAGGTCTTCGTTCGCCGCGTGTTGGTCGTCATGCCGGAGACGGCCCAGCCGATCCCCGGAATCCGGCGGAAGGCGCCGAACTCGGGCGGCCCGGCGTTCAGATCGCCGAGCAGGATCACATCGTCTTCGTCGGGCCGCGCGGTCTGCATCGCCTGGAACACGCCGGTCAGCGCGTCGAGCTCCTGCGGCACCTCGTCGGGATCGGTGTGGATGTTCACGAGCCAGAAGGTGAAGGCCATCGCGGCCGGCGTGATTCGCGTGCGGAAGCGGGCGTGCATCGGCGGCCGATGCATCCGGTTCTGCGGATCGGGAAACACGCCCAGCGACGAGGGATCGACCTCGATGCGGTTGGTGTCGTAGACGAAGGCGTATTGCTCCTTGCTGGACGTGCGGCCCTCGCGCGGGCCGATGACGTGCTGATAGCGGCTGCCGTCGGCGTTGACGGCGCGGACGAACGCCGGCAGGATTTCGTCCGACTTGGCCCGCACCTCTTGGATCGCCACGATGTCGAAGTTGCGGACCACGCGGGCCAGCACCTCGACGACCTGTGGCTTCGACATCTTCGATTCACCGAACACCTGGATGTTGAAGCTGGCGACGAGGATCGCATTCCCCGGCTTCGGCACCGGGCCGCCGGGCAGCTGCTGGCCGCGGGCCGCCGCGACCGGTGCGCACAGCAACACCACCGCCACCCAGGCCGGGTGAAGACCGGCGGGCCGGGGCCGCGACGCGCTGGAGCAAGTGGCCGACACCCTCCTGGTATCGACCGAATCACCGCCGCGGAATCGGCCGCGGTTCAGCCGCTCCCGTCGAGGGCCGCGCGGGCCAGGCGGGCCAGCCGCGGATTGGATGATCCGGCGGCGGGCCGAGCTCCTCCAATGCCGCCGCCGACCATTCGCGGACCTGGTCGTCGGTGTCGGCACATGCCCGCGCGAGGGCGACTGCAGCTGCGACGGCCGCCGGTCCCGCGCGACACAGCCGTTCGGCCGCGTCCATCCGCACGGCGGCGTCGCTGGCCTGCAGCCGTGCGACGAGTGCGTCAATGTCATCGCGGTCGCCGGCCATGAACGTCCTCCGCGGTCGCGTTGCTCACCCGAGCTGCTCGCGGGCCGACTCGGCCCACGGGCTGTCCGGCGCCAGGGCGAGAAAGGTCCGCAGGTGGTGCCGTGCCTCGGGTTCACGCCCGAGTGCGGTGAGCACCGCGGCTACGTGCCAATGGGCGTCGGCGTATTCGGGCTCCTGCCGGAGCACGCCCTCGAGCGCCGCCAGCGCCAGTTCGTGTTCGCCGAGCTCGGCGAGCACGCAGCCCAGGCTCGACCGCGCCTGGAGGTGGTCGGCGTCGATCTCGATCGTGGCGTAATACCGCTCGCGGGCCGCGGAGAGGTCGCCGGCGCGATAGAGAAGTTCGGCGAGCATGAACATCACCGGCGCCGTCGGCCCGTGCGCCTGGAGCACGGCCCGCAAGGCTTCGGCGGCCTCGGTGAACTCCCCGGCGGCCTCCAAGTCGTCGGCGAGGTCGAGGATCTCGGCCGTGTCGTCGTCGACGCATGGGGTGGGATCGGGCGGCGGCGGCTGGTGGTCGGGGGCCGGGGGCCAGCCGGGCAGGATCGCCGGCATTGTCCGCCGCGGCAGGCCGCCGTCGGCCAATCGGTCTGTATAGAAGGAGAACTGCATCTGACGGCCGGCGCCGAGCAGTTGCTCGCCGTCACGGATGCTCAACCGCCGTCCGTCCGCCACGATCCGCTCGGCCATACCCGCCGCGGCCGGCGCTCCGCCGGGGGAGAGGGTGGCCAGCTTGGCGTCGATCTCCCGCAGCGAGAGCCCGCCGCCGAGCAGCCGGGCGAGCTGGCGGCCCACCACGAGCTGCGGGAAGTCGAACCACTCCAGCGAACCCGCACTGGCCGCAGCAGGCCGCCGCGCACCCAGTGCCGCACGGCCGCCGCTGGCACGGAGAGCAGGTCAGCCAGCATCGCGGCGGAGTGGAGCCGATGGACGCCTTCCGGGAGCGGGATCTCGTCGATATCGGGAGTCGGGGCTGACTCCACGGCATCGCAGGGCGGCGGGAGAAGGCGGTCGTCCGTGACCTTGCCGGCCATGAGTGTGACTATCCGAGTGGCGTCGACGATCGCGGGAATGTACTCCGCGTGCTGGCCGCTGCCAATCGACCGCGGGTCACGCGGGGATTTGAGGCTGCGGCTCTCGCGCCAACCCGTTGAACGGTGAATCGGGCTCGTCACGATTCCAAGAAGCACCGGGTGGCAACCCGGGGACACCGGGCACGAACGCCACCCCGTCGTCCATGCCGCACGACGGCACATGATTTCCTGGTTCGAACTCGCGTGTCATTGCAGCCGGGAAGGCATGCAACCCGGAGTCCCCCGGCTTCCGTCGGGGGCTTTTTGTGTGAGTGGCACGCGACCCAAGAAGCCCCGGGTGGCAACCCGGGGACACGGGGCACGAACGCCACCCCGTCATCCGTGCCGGCCAGTTGTCAGGTCGTGTGCCCCGATGCCGCGCCGGCGGCCCAGGGGCGGCCGGAGGTTTTGGCGGCGGGCACGTCGCGGGTGTCGGTCGCCGGCGGCGGCGGGTAGACGCTCGGGCCGGTCGGGGCCACCGTCGGCTGCGGCTCTGGAGCGGCCGCGGCCGCCGGCTCCTTGGCAGCCGGTGCTGGAATCGACTCGATCTTCCGCATCTCGGGAGCCGCCGCGTCGGCCGCGGGCTTCTCGGCCCGGTAGCGACCGGCAGTCTCGGGATCGACGTGCCGCAGATTGGAGCCGCCCCAGCCCTCGGCGGCCTTCGGCTCCGCCGCCGGACGTTCGCTGCTGAAGGTCTTCATCGGGCTGGCATCGGCCGCGGAGAAGGCGGCTGCCGGAGCGACGGCGGCCGGAGCGGGAGCAGCCGGCGCGGGGGCGGGGCGGGCGGCGCCCGCCGGGGTGGCCGAGGCCGCCGGGATCGGGTTGCCGCACGCATCGAGCGGCACCTTGGTGACGACGACCCGCGGCGAACGCACGGTGTAGGTGTAGGGCGTCTTCTTCTCGACCACCCGCGGCACCTGCATCGAACGCTCCTCGGTGACGTACTTCATCACCTGCACCTGGACGGGCTCCACCTTTTCCTCGGTGACGAACTTGCACACCTGGAAGGCGACCTGCCGGACCTGCTCCTCCGGCACCATCTTCATGACCTGCACCGGCACCTTGTTCTCGACCCGCTCCACCACCTTGCGGACGGTCTGCACCGGCACCTGGCGGACGGCCGTCTCCGCCACCATCTTCATCGTCTGCACCGGCACCTGCGTGACCACCTGCTCGTCGACGTAGCGGACGGTCTGCACGGGAACCTTCTGCGTGACGACGCGATTCACGTAGGTTGTCTCGGGCACCTGCACCGGCGTGTAGGTCGGCTGGTAGGCGCGGTTGACCTGGTTCACGACCGTGCCCGGCGTCATCACCCACTGGTAGCCGCCCCGCTGCCAGACGGCGAGGCCGGTGTATGGGTCGATCGCCCAGCCGCCCGGCGCCCAGCCGAGGCCCGTGGAGCCGGGGGTGACGACGGGCGTCACGGTGTCGACGGCCTGGCTGCCGACGGAGTAGGCCGTGCGCATCTGCGTGACCGGTTCGGTGACGGTGTAGGCCTGCTCCCGCTCGCTGGTCTCGTAGACCGGCTTGCGGACGGTCTGCACCTGCTGCTGCATCACCGTCTCGTAGACCGGCTTCATGACCGTGTACTGCTCGTCGCGGGTGGCCGTCTCGACCACGTCGCGGGTCACGTCGTAGCTGCGGTCCTCGACGACGGTCTCGTAGACCGGCTTCATGACCGTGTACCGCTCCTCGCGGGTCTGGGTCTCCCACACGGGCCGCTGCACGGTGTACCGCCGCTCCTGGGTCTGCGTCTCCCAGACCGGCTTCTGCACGGTGTAGGTCTTCGTGTCGTAGACGGTCTCATACGACACCTTGGTGGCCGTGACCTGGCGCTCGTCGTAGACAGTCTGGTAGTCGAGCCGGTAGGTCTGGGTGGGAGTGGCGACGGGCGCCGCACCGCAGCCGCATTCGGCGCGGGCGGTCCGCAGCAGCGGGGCCTGGATGGCCAGCGACTGCGGGGCGACGACAAGGATGGCGGAAACGCAGGCCTGAATCCGCCGCAGGGTGCTCGAACGCGAGAAGACGCCGAACCGGGTCATGGGATCGCTCCTGAAAAAGACCCTTCGAGACTAATCCGGTCTACGCGGCCCACAAGCGGTTCGATGAGGAAAATTTCCAGTTTTTGCCTGGAAAAATGCCCGCGTGTCCCGCATGAGCCGTGCAACCGGTCCATCTTACGGGTGCGGGAAAGGGCCCCCGGCCGGGCCGCCGGGGCCTGCGCAGGCGGGGCGGTCTGCGGCCCTCACTCCACGCTGTCGAGGAGCCGGCGGCTCTCGGCGTCGAGGGCGTCGAATCGCGGCACGAGGTACCGCATGCCGTCGGTGTCGGTGATGAACACCGCGCCATCGGGCTGCCGCACGACGTCGTCCGCGTGGGCGACCTTGAAGCGGTGCGGCCCCCGGTCGGTGGACACCGTCCACTCTGCAGGCTCGCTGTCGGCGATCGCTTCGATCCGTTCGATGACCGGCAGGAACTCCCGTTCCGCAAGCTCCTGTTCGAGGATCGTCCGCAGCGGCGCCGCGACGGAGGCCAAGGCGTCGATCCAGGCGAGTTCACCGCCGTCGGCGCCGACGATCGCGACCGGACCCTGGGCCGCCGACACCGGAAACGCCCGGAGCACGTCCACGTCGTCATGCCGCGCGCCGTCGGCGGCGACGAACACCAGCCGCCCGTGGGCGTGCCGTTCGAGGACCCAGCCGGCAGGAGCTTCGCCCCGCGTCGCGCGGGTGGAGGATGTGTCGTGCGTCATGGCGGGGCTGTCTCCCGAGTCAGGCCGATGCGGCGGCGGCTTCCTCGGTCGCCTTGAGCTGCGCGCGGTACAGCCGCGCGTAGGCGCCGTCGGCGGAGAGGAGCTCGTCGTGGGTGCCGATCTCGACGATCCGCCCCGCATCGAGCACCACGAGCCGATTGGCCCGCCGCAGGGTCGAGAGCCGGTGCGCGATGGCGATCGTGGTGCGGCCGACGACGAGCCGGTCGATCGCCGCCTGGATGATCGCCTCGGTCTCCACGTCGACCGCGGAAGTGGCCTCGTCGAGGACGAGAATCCGGGGATCGACGAGCAACGCCCGGGCGATCGACAGCCGTTGCCGTTCGCCTCCGGAGAGCGAGCCGCCCCGCTCGCCGACACGGGTGTCATAGGCCAGCGGCTGGGAGAGGATGAAGTCGTGGGCGCCGGCCGCGCGGGCCGCCTCCACGATCCGCTCCCGCGGTGCGTCGGGCCGGCCGTAGGCGATGTTCTCGGCGATCGTGCCGAAGAACAAAAACGGCTCCTGCAGCACGCAGCCGAGGTTGCGGCGATAGTCGGCGATAGCCATGTCGCGGAGGTCGACGCCATCCACCCGGATCGACCCGCTCGACGGGTCATAGAACCGGCAGATGAGGTTCGCCAGCGTGGACTTGCCGGAGCCGCTGGTGCCCACCAGGCCGATCATCTCGCCAGGCTCGATCGTGAGGTTCACGCCGTGGAGCACCTCGCGGGCGCCGTAGCGGAAGTGGACGTTCATGACCTCGATCCGGCCCGCGATCCGTTCCGGCCGCACCGGCCGTGCGGCCTCCGCCACCGTCGGCCGGCAGTCGAGGATCTCGAAGATTCGCTGGGCACTGGCGGCGGCCCGCTGCGTCGCCGGCACCATGCGGATCATCGACTCCACGCGGCCGTAGAAGCGGGCGATGTAGGCAAGGAACGCCGTCAGGCCGCCGACCGTCACCGCGCCGCCGAACACGAGCCATGCCCCCGCCGCCCAGACCACGAGCAGCCCGACCTCGCTGAAGAGCGCGAACAGCGGGCCGCAGAATGACCAGATCACGTTGACGCGGTCGTTGGCGTCGAGCACGCGGTCGTTCGCGGCCACGAAGCGGTCGATCTCCCGCGACTCCTGGGCGAACGCCTTCACGACGCGGATGCCCGGGATCGTGTCGGCCAGCACGCTGGTCATGTCGCCCCAGGCGACGCTGGCCCGGGAGAACCCGCGCCGCAGTCGCTCGCGGACGGCGTACACGAGCCAGACCACGAACGGAAAGGGAACGAGCGTGAGCAGGGCCAGCGTGGGGTTGAGCCACACCAGCACCGCGGCCGTCAGCACGAGGAGCATGACGTTCGAGGCGAACTCGATGAGGTTCACCGACAGGAAGATGTTGATCTTGTCGGTGTCGCTGCCCACCCGCGACATCAGGTCGCCCGTTCGCTTGCTCTGGAAGAAGTCGAGCGACAGCGACTGCATGTGGGCATAGGTCCGGGTCCGCAGGCCGGCGGCGATTCGTTCGCTCACCCAGGCGAGCGTCCACGTCTGCGCCCAGGAGAGCAGCCAGGCGGCGACGGCGGCGAACGTCAGGCCGCCGAGGTACCACCACACCTGGCTGAACGGCACGGCGACGCCGTTCTGCTTGGGGATCAGCACCTGATCCACCAGTGGCATCGTCAGGTACGGGGGCACGAGGGCCGCCGTGGTGCTGGCCAAGGAGAGCACGCCGCCGAGGATCGCCATGCCGGCGTGCGGCCGGGCGAACGAGATCACGCGCATCAGCGCCCGCCACGAGGCGGCGCCCGCGGCCGGTGGCGGGAAGTCATCGTCGCCACGGCCTGAAGCGGCGGGTTGTGACTCTTCCGCGGTCGGGGCCGGCTCCGGCTTGCGGCCGCCACGGGCCGGTCGGCCTGCGGTTTCCCGATCGCGAAGCAAGGCGGACCGCGCGTCGAAGGCGTCCTCGAGGGCATGCACGCCCTTGGCGCGGGCCGGCGTGAACAGCCAGCGGGCCACGACGCGGCCTTGCCGCGACAGTTCGATGCGGCCCACGGCGGCCCGCAGCCGAACGTCGATGTGCGCGTCGGCGTCCAGCGGCCACGACCGTGGCCCCGTCGCCCCGATGCCGTCCGCCGACGCGGGCTCGTCGGCAATCAGCCGCCGGTCGGTGAGTACGATCCAGCCGTCCGTGAAGCGGAGTTTGCCGTCGAGGTCGAACCGGCAACTCGCCAGGACGGTTTCGCCGGCGGCCAGGGAGATCCCCGAATTCCAGGGCAGGGCGTTCAGGGGGGCGGCAGATCGGGCGGATGGTGTACCGGTCATGAGGGCGTCGTCTGTGCCGAAAATACCGCGAAAACGCCGTTCTGGCCTGGGCGAGGCGGGCCGCCGGGCGTTTCTGCAAGAAACTTGCTTCGGCATCCGAACATACCTAAGTTAGCGAATCGTGTCGGGCCGCAGGCCTGCTCCAGGCGCGGTGTCGGCTCTGGTTTGCAAAATTTCCAGCCTGTTTTTCCCACCCAGCGACGGTCGGGCACCGTGAAGTGCCCCCGGCTTTCATGATCACGGCCCGCGGTTGTGCACCGCGAGCGGGCTTTCCGGCCCGGCGGACGAAGACGGCTGTTTTTCAGCGGCTCCGGCACGCGACGTGCTTGTGGGTTTGCGGTGTGGAAAAAGATTCGCAACCGGTCGTCCGGGGCGTACACTTTCTTCAACGCGTCCGGCGGTCCATCTCGAGCGATCGGGGTGGGCCGTCGGCGCGGGGCTTTGGCGGCTTCGCGATGAGCGACCGCCGACGCAGTCGGGATCAAGGTGCCGCGAGGAACGGGTACCGCAAGCGAACGCGCGTCCGTGTGGCGTGCGGCGGTGCAATCCGGCCTCGCGGTGTAGGAACTCATTCCTCCCATGGCCACTTCGGCCGGTCGGTTGTCGGTAGCAGATTCTTCCCCCCCGTCGTCCTTCGGTCCGATCGCCGGCGCCAGCCTGCCGGTCGGCGTCTCTCCCGCCGCCCCGGACTGCCAGCCGCCGCCCTGACGGCGCACCTACGTCCCGGGTTCATGCGGCCGTCCGCCCCGGCGGCCAGGATTGTCCAGGCGACGCGCCCGGACAATTCCGTTGTGCATCGTGCGACCTCCGCTCCAGCACCCACCGTCGGATCGTCCCGCGGCTGGAGGAGGCGCACCCGACCAGACCGGCACATGCGTCTGCGCCAGGTCTAAAGAAGAACAACGAACGATCCATGGAGATCACGTCGCTCAAGGTCCTCCGCGGTCCCAACCAGTGGGCCTCGTTTCCCTGCCTCGAAGCCTGGGTCGATCTCGGCCGGCTCGAAGACTTTCCCTCGCACACGCTCCCCGGGTTCAACGAGCGGCTCATGGCCTGGCTGCCGAGCATGATCGAGCACCGCTGCTCGATCGGCGAGCGGGGCGGGTTCTTCGAGCGGCTCCGCACCGGCACCTGGATGGGCCACGTGCTGGAGCACGTGACGCTCGAACTGCAGACGCTGGCCGGCACGCCGGTGGGCTATGGTCGGGCCCGCGAAGCCAAAACCCGCGGCGTGTACAAGGTGGTGATCGAGTACAAGGAGGAGGCGTTCGCGATCGAATGTCTTCATGCGGCCCATCGGCTGATCATGGCGGCCATCGAGGGCGGGGCCTTCGACGTCGCCGCCGAGGTCAAGCGACTGCGGGGCGTGCTGCTCGAGGTGCAGCTCGGTCCCAGCACGCGGTCGATCGTCGAGGCGGCTGCGGCGCGGGGGATTCCCGCGCGGCGGCTCACCGCGGGATCGCTCGTGCGGCTGGGGCAGGGGGCGAAGCAGCGGCGCATCCTGGCGGCCGAGACCGACCAGACCGGGGCCGTCGCCGAGACGATCGCCCAGGACAAGGATCTCACTCGTGCGCTGCTCGCCGAGGCTGGGGTGCCGGTGCCTGAGGGGCGGCCGGTGGCCGATGCGTCCGAGGCGTGGAGCGTCGCCGAGGAGATCGGGCTGCCGGTGGTGGTGAAGCCCCGCTACGGCAATCAGGGCCGCGGGGTGTCGGTGAACCTGTCGTCGCGCGAGGAGGTCGAGCAGGCCTGGGACGTCGCCCATGCCGGGGAGCGTGAGGTGGTGGTGGAGCGGTTCGTCACGGGGTGCGACTTCCGGGTGCTCGTAGTGGGCGGGAAGATGGTCGCGGCCGCGCGGCGGCATCCGCCGCAGGTGACCGGCGACGGCATGGCGACCGTGCGGCAATTGGTCGACACGGTCAACGAGGATCCGCGGCGTTGCTCCGATCACGCCGGTGCGTTGAGCCCCGTGGTGATCGACGAAGTGGCGCTGGCCGTGCTCGCCGAGCAGGGACTGACGCCGGAATCCGTGCCGGAGGCGGGGCGGACCGTGCTCCTGCGGCAGAACGCGAACTTGAGCACCGGAGGCACGTCCGAAGACGTCACCGAGATCGTGCATCCGGAGGTGGCGGCCCGCGCCATCGAGGCGGCGCGGATCATCGGCCTCGACGTCGCCGGCATCGACATCGTGACGGCCGACATCGCGCAGCCGCTGGAGGCCCAGCGCGGCGTCGTGATCGAGGTCAACGCGGCCCCCGGCCTGCGGATGCACCTGGAGCCGACGGTCGGCACGCCGCGCGACGTGGGGGGCGCCATCGTGGACACGCTCTTCGCGCCCGGCGACGACGGCCGGATTCCGACCGCGGCCGTGACCGGGACCAACGGCAAGACGACGGTCGTGCGGCTGATCGCCCACCTCTCCGGCATGGGTGGTGGCACCGTGGGCATGACCTGCACCGAGGGCGTGTGGATCGGCGGCCGCCTCATCGACACCGGCGACTGCAGCGGCCCGAAGAGCGCCCGGCGGGTGCTTGCCAATCCGGCGGTGACGACGGCTGTGCTGGAGACGGCCCGCGGCGGCATCCTTCGCGAGGGCTGCGGCTTCGACAAGTGCGACGTGGCCGTGGTGACGAACATCGCTTCCGGCGACCACCTCGGGATCGGTGAGATCGACACGCCCGAGCAGATCGCGTGGGTGAAGGGGGCGATCGTCGCCGCCGTCCGCCCCGGCGGGGCGGCGGTGCTCAACGCGGCCGATCCGCTCGTCGTGGACATGAAGAAGTGGTGCAAGGGTCAGGTCGTGTATTTCGGTCTCGATCCGGCGAACCCCGTGATCGTCGAGCACCTGGCGCAGGGCGGGCTGGCGGCCACGCTGCGGGACGGCTGGATCGTGCTCTGTGACGGGCCGCGCGAGACGCGGCTGGCGCACCTCGACCGCGTGCCGCTGGTGCATCGCGGCCTCGTGACCTTCCAGGTGGAGAACGTGCTGGCCAGCGCCGCGGCGGCCTGGCGGCTGGGCGTGCCGCTGGAGCTGGTGCGGCTCGGGCTGGAGAGCTTCTCCAGCGGCTCGAGCGGCTCGCCGGGGAGGTTCAACCTCCTCGACCTCGAGGGCGCCGCGATCGTGGTGGACTACGGCCACAACGTGCCGTCGCTGGAGCAGATCTGCCTGTCGATGAAGAAGCTGCCGCACGACCGGCGGATCGCCGTCTATTCGGCGGCCGGTGACCGGCGCGACGAGGATCTGCTCGCCCAGGGCCGGCTCCTCGGCCAGACGTTCGAACGCGTCGTGATCTACGAAGATGCCTACATCCGCGGCCGGCAGCCCGGCGAAATCACGCGGCTGCTTTCGCAGGGCATCCGCGCGGGCATGGCGGCGGACCGGCCGGTGACGATCGAGGCCGGCGGCACCTGGGCCGAGGCCGCGGCGCGGGTCCTGGATGCGGCCGCGCGGGGCGACCTCGTGCTGCTCCAGCCGGATACGATCGAGCAGACGATTCCCTGGCTGTCCGAGCGGTACGGGAGCCGGCTCCGGGAGCTGACATTCGACGAGATCGCCGGGCCTGCGGCCCACGGGCTCGGCGAACGGGCGCCGCGGCCGGGCGAGCCGGTGGCGGTGAAGAGCGGCAAGCTCGGCCTGGGCGTGGCGGCTGTCCGGGCGATCGCCGCCGGCGAGACGATCATCCGCACATGGGGCGAGCAGGCGGAGCAGCGGTCGCAGCACACGATCCAGGTGGACGTCAACACCCACATCGTGCCCGATGGCGTGGCGGTGCTCGTGAATCACTCCTGCGAGCCGAACTGCGGCGTCGTGATCCGCTCGGGCGTCAAGCAGATCGAGCTGCGGGCGCTGCGGCCGATCGCCGCCGGCGAGGAGATCACCGTCGACTACGACACCTTCGAGTACGAGGTCGCCCATCTCGGTGGCCCGTGCCGCTGCGGCGCCGCCCGGTGCCGGGGCCGGGTGGCCGGTTACAAGCACCTCGCCACCGACGTGAAGGCCCGCTACGGCGATCTGATCGCGGAGTACCTGCGGCTGCTCGACGCGGAGATTTCGCTCCCGGCCGGCGTCTAGCAGACTGTCGAACAAGTCGGCCCGAGCAGGATGTGAGGAATGCCGACCGTGGACACCCTCGGCTGCGCCGAGGTCTGCGAATCCACCGGTCGGCCAAGTGGACAAAGGCCATGGAGGGAATCTTGTTCGGCACGACAAGTGCGGTTTGACGGCAGCGTCGCCAATCTCGCCTCTCCCTCGGGGAGAGGCCGGCCGGAGGCCGGGTGAGCGGCTGTGTTGGTTGTCAAGAGGGAATGGTGCAGATCATTCTGCACGGAAGTGCTTCACTGGCATTGGGTTCCATTCATTCACGGCGTG
>JAJTED010000097.1 GCA_021300535.1 Planctomycetaceae bacterium
CAGCCGCCGTCCCAGCCGCCGCCACAGCCGCCGCCACAGCCGCCGCCACAGCCGCCGCCACAGCCGCCGTCCCAGCCGCCGCCACAGCCGCCGTCCCAGCCGCCGCCACAGCCCGCGCTACCAGCGCCCGATCCGCAGGCTCGAGCCCGCGCGGCCGTATTCGTCGAAGACGCGCTGCGAGCCGCCTACGACGCGATCCGCGCGGACGACTTCAACGCCGCCGATCGGGAGGTCGCCACCGCGGCCAGGCTCGCCGCCCAAGACGACGCCCTGACGCGCCGGGTCACATGCTGGCGGCAGTTCGCCCGCTATGCACGCCAGGCTGCGGGCTATCGTGAACAGGCGCTGGACGCAGCCAATGCGGGCGGCGACTTCGACGTCGGGAACAAGCGCATCGCGGTCATCGAATCCACGCGCGAGCGCTTCGTCTATCGAAGGGAAGGCCGCAACGTGGCCTTCACGCCCCGCAGCGCGGCGCCGGATCCGGTCGTGACCGCGATCCTGCGGACATGGTTCGCCGCGGCTGACAAGCCGGGCAACTACGTGTTCCTGGGGACGCACCTCGTCGCCCGCCGCGAGCCCAACCTGCGGCTGGCGGCCCAGGCCTGGGAACGCGCCCGCGAGGGAGGCGAAGACGTTTCCCTGCTGGTGCCGCTGCTTACCGACAGGGTCATCGGTGCCGTGGCGACCGAGTGATGCCGGTCCGAGCCAGGTATTCCCGCGCCGCCGTCCGACATGGATGGCGGAGTGGTTTCCCATCCCGGTGTCCCCGGGCTCCCGCCCGGGGCTTCCTGGGTCACGCGCGCTCAACACAAAAAGCCCCCGGCGGAAGCCGGGGGACTCCGCGTGGCATCCCGCCCCGCCTGCCATGTGAGATGAGTTTGAGCCAGGTATTCCCGCGCCGCCGGATCAGTACGCCGCCTCGAGGATCGGCAGCAGCCGCGCGGGATCGAGTTCGACGGGGTTGCCCCGCATGCTGGTGCCGCCCGAGTTCGCAGCCAGCCAGCCGAGGCGGTCGCGGGCGAGACCGAGATCGCGGAGTCGCCGCGGCACGGCCACGCGGTCGCAGAGCGCCTCGATGCGGGCGGCAAAGGCCTCCGCCGCGTCGCGATCATCGCGCGCCGCATCGCCCGCCACCGCCCGCTCGAGCGCGGCGAAGTCGCGTTCAGCGGCCAGCAGGTTGATCCGCACCGCGACGGGCAGAAGCGTGGCACAGGCCAGGCCGTGCGGGGTGCCGCATTCGATGCCCAGGGCCGCCGCCACGCCGTGGGCCATGCCCAGCCCGGAGTTCGCCAACGCGATGCCCGACAGCAGCGCGGCATGGGCCATGGCGGCCCGCGCCGCAGCGGCGTCGGGATGCTCGACCGCCTCGGGCAAGGCGGCCAACGCCCGCGGCAGCGCCTCCAGCGCGACCGCCCGCGGCACGGGCCGCGCGAACCGGCACACGAACGACTCGACGAGCTGCGTGATCGCATCCAGCCCCGAGGCGGCCGTCGTGCCGCGGTCGCAGGAATGCGTGAGCAGCGGATCGACGATCACCGCCCGGGGCACCATCAGCGGGCTCCGCATGCTCTTCTTGAAGCCACGGCGGGGGCAGGAGATGACGGCGTTACGGGTCGCCTCGGCTCCTGTGCCGGCCGTCGTGGGCACGGCGACCACCGGCAGCGGCGGCACGTCGATCGCAAGGCCGCGGCCCACGCCCTCCAGACGATCGACCACCGCGGCGTCCAGGTCGGCGGTGTCGGGGGGAACGTTCGTGGCCAGGGCCGCCACCGCCTTCGCCAGATCGATCGCGGCACCGCCGCCCACGGCGATGACGACGGCCTCCGCCCGGCCGGCGGGCGGCAGGGCGGCGACGGCGGCCGCGACCTGATCGACCGTGGGCTCGCCGGAGGTCGTGGCCACCAGCCGGGCAGCGAGGCCGAGGCCCGCCAGTTCCGCCTCCAGTCGCTGCAGCAGGCCGGAGGCGACGAGGCTTCGGCGGCCACCGACGAGCCACGCCGTCCGGCCGAGGCCGGCCGCCACCGGCGCGATCTCCGCCGCGCGGCCCGGACCGAAGCGGATCGACGGCGGCACGACGAGGTCGTAGGCGGGTAGCGAGAGCTGCATGGTGGACTCGAACGCAGGCTGGCCGCAAGGCGGGCATGGACCGGCGTTGCCCGGTCGCCTACCTTGAGCGTACTTTCTCCGACCGACGGCCGGCCGCAAGCCATGCCGTGCCGCGCCGCCGATCCCATGCAGCCCGTCCCCCATTCGATCCTCATTCCGACCTGCCCCGGCCCGGTGCGAGCCGCGGTGCGGCCGCCGGGCTCGAAGAGCATCACGAATCGGGCCCTGGTGTGCGCCGGGCTGGCCCGCGGCGACAGCCTGCTGACGGGAGTGCTCGACAGCCAGGACACGCGGGTCATGGCGGCCGGCCTGGCGGCGCTCGGCATCCGCCTCGAGCCCGACTGGCCCCGGGGCACGGTCCGCGTGACCGGTTGCGACGGCACGCCGCCGGCCACGGCGGCGACGATCGACTGCGCGGCCAGCGGCACGACCATGCGGTTTCTCTCGGCGGTCTGTCCGCTGGGCCACGGCCGCTACCGGCTCGACGGCACCGCCCGGATGCGGCAGCGGCCGATCGGCGACCTCGTCGCGGCGCTCGCCGCGCTCGGCGTGAACGCGGTGGCCGAGAGCCCGGGCGGATGCCCACCGGTGGAAATCCGCGGCACGGGCCTGCAGGGAGGCGTGACCCGTGTTCACGGCGGCACGTCGAGCCAGTTCGCCAGCGGCCTGGCGCTGGCGGCTCCCTGCACCCCGCGCGGGATGCGGATCGAGTTCGAGGGCGGGCTGGTGTCGCTGCCCTACCTGGCGATGACCCGCCGGGTGATCGAAAGCTTTGGCGGCCGCTGCGTTGCCGATGGCGACCGCGTCTGGACGATCGCCCCCACCGGATACGCCGGCCGTGAATACGCGATCGAGCCCGATGCCTCCGCCGCGAGCTACTTCGTCGCGGCCGCGGCGATCACCGGGGGCAGCGTGCGGATCGAAGGCCTGTCGCGGGCGAGCATGCAGGGGGACGTCGGCTTCTGCGACGCCCTGGAGCGGATGGGCTGCACGGTGGACTGGCGGGAACCGACGGCCGGCGACGCGGGATCGGTCACCGTCAGCGGCCGGGCCGCCCGCGGCATCGACATCGACATGAACGCGATCAGCGACACCGTGCCCACGCTCGCCGTGACGGCCCTCTTCGCCGCCGGCCCGACGGCGATCCGCAACGTGGCCCACATCCGTGACAAGGAGACCGACCGGATCGGCGATCTGGTCCGCGAACTGCGAAAACTCGGCGCCACGGTCCACGAGCACGCCGACGGTCTGACGATCGTTCCCGGCGATCTGCGGGCCGCGACGCTGGCGACCTACGACGACCACCGCATGGCGATGAGCCTCGCCCTCGCCGGCCTGCGGGTGGCGGGCGTGCGGATCGAGGACCCGGCCTGCGTCGGCAAGACGTTTCCCGACTATTGGGAGCGACTCGCCGCAGCCGCGGCGCTCGACCCGTCGTTCGGAACCGCGACATGAGAATCATCGCCGTGCCGTCGAGGTTTCCGCTTCGTTTCACACTCGCCGCGCTGCTGATCACGGCCCTCGTGGGCATTCTGCTTGCCGGCGTTGCGGGAGTTCAATGGCTGCACATGTCCATCAGTGCGGTTGCAGCCATCGCGCTTGCGATTCTTCTGCGTCGGCACATAGGAAACGTATTCATTCTTCCCAAACCAAGAGATGCGCTCCTGTTCGGAACACCTCTCTTGGTCTACCCCATGCTGACGCCGCTCATGACGGGCGGATACAACTTTGCACTTCTGTCGCCTCAGCTCGTGATCTACATGGCGTCGGTTGGCATCTACGAGGAAGTGTTGATCCATGGAATTGCCATGAACCTGCTGGTCAACCGGTATGTGCATGCCAGCCGGGAGCCCGCCCTGCTGCGGGCGGCGCTGGTCTCGTCCCTGCTCTTTGGCATCTTGCATTTGGCTTCCGTCCTCCGGAATCCGCATGATCGGCACTGGTGGGCCTTCAAGACTTCGACCGTGGCCTTCGCCTTCTTGATCAGTCTTGGGTTTGCCGGACTCGTAGCTGTGACGCGATCGATCTGGCCTGCCGCCATCATTCATGGCGTGATCGACGTTTTTGCGCTCAATGTCGGCGACCCAGCCGCCTTGCAGCAGATCGTGGCACGCTGGTGGGTCAACGAATCCCTGGTCGCGGTCGCTTTCTGTTTGCCGATGGCGGCTTATGGCGTTGCGTTGCTGACGCGGAAAGTGTCACCACCACCTGCGGCTGGCGACGTCGCGACCTGCGTTGCATCCTGACTGCCCGTGGGCAAAGCCCATGCCGGCCCCCCGTGGCCTCGGCCTCCGTGGGCGACCGGTGGCCAGGCCGCGGGTTTCCCTGCTCGGCGTTCGTGGCCTCCCGCTCGGTCAGGCTTGTTCCACAGCCTGTTACCGCGCGGCCTGCTCCAGCACGAGGGCGGCCTGCTCGAGCAGGCGGTCGACGGCGGCATCGCGGTCACCCCGTCCGGGGGCATCGGCAGCCGCTCGGCCGAGGGCCGGATCGGCCGCTACGAAGCCGCCGCCGCAATGCTGGCAATACACCTGCCGGCCGAGGAGCATGACTCCGATCCGCAGCGTGCGGCCGCAGACCGGGCAGGGTTGGTGGTAACAGACTTTTTCGACCATCAGAGCGAATCCTGGCCGGGGACCATTTCCACCCCGCGACGCGATCAGTGTACGCAGCGCCCCAACGGCGGGCAATCGCGTCACCAGCCAGCGGAAATATCGCCGCCGGCCGCGAGTGCCCCAAGAAGCCCCGGGTGGAAACCCGGGGACTCCGGGCACGAAAGCCATCCCGCCGTCCATGCCGGATGACCGCACGCAATGCCCCGGTTCAAACCCACATCGCATGGCACCCGGGAAGGCATGCCACCCGGAGTCCCCCGGCTTCCGCCGGAGGCTTCTTGTGCCCTTCGCGCGTGCTGAACTGAGAGCAAGACTGGGGAACTCGCAACATCAAAAGGCAACACCGAGGGTTCCCTGGGTCGATGGCCGACGCATCCTGCTCGGGCAGACTTGTTCCTCATTCTGCTAAACTTTGGATCGGGGCAGGCTTGTCTCCCGGCCACCGCCGGTGAGACGCGTGGAAGAAACGAGATCCGGCATGCTGCACAGACCATGGTTCACCCCGATCGTGGTGGTCTTCTGGTGCGTGACCAGCGGATGGCTGCTGGTCGAGAAGATCCTGCCGTCGCTGGCGCCCGGATCGCCACCTGGCTATCAGGCGATCTACACGTCGGACAGCGGCCTTATTCCTGTCGCCTGGACGGTGCACTGGAACGACCAGCCTCTGGGCTGGGCCATCGCCGAAAGCCAGCGCACGCCCCTGGGCGGGCTGGTCGTCGACAGCCGGATGCACTTCGACCGGTTGCCGCTCGATGAAATCCTGCCCGCCTGGACGTCGCTGCTGGTCCGCAAGGCACTGCCTCAGGGCGGGGGGCTGACGTTCGACGCCCGCGGCCGCCTGGCCATCGACCCCGCCGGCGACCTGCGGTCGTTCATGTCGGTCGTGAACGTGCCCGGCTCGACGGAGCAGGTGCTGCTCAACGGCACGGTCGATGCGGGCGCCGTGCGGGTGCAAGTGCAGACCGGCGAGATCCGCTACGAGACCACCTGGCACCTGCCCGATCGGATGATGATCGGCGACGAACTGTCGCCGCAGGCCACCATGCCCGGCCTGTTCGAGGGCCGCCGTTGGACCGTGCCCATCTACAGCCCGCTCAGGGCGGGCGGGTCGCCGATCGAGATCCTCCATGCCGAGGTCGGGCCGGAGGAGACGATCTATTGGGAAGGGCGGCTGGTCCGCGTGCATCCGGTGGCGTATCGGGAGGATCCGGCCAGCCGCCGCGAGCCCCGCAGCCGGCTGTGGGCCGATCGGACCGGACGCGTGCTCCGGCAGGAGGCGCTGCTGCTCGGCGCCAAGCTGGCGTTCGTCCGCCGGTCCGACGAGGCGGCCGCCCGGCTCGCCGCCACGCTGGCGGAAGAAGGCCGCGTTCCCTCCGCGCAGCCCCCCAGCATGGAAGCAGTCCCGTGATCGAGTTCGACCATGTCACCCGCACGTACGCCACCAAGACGGCGGTCGCCGACCTGTCGCTGGCCATCCCGCGCGGCGAGCTGTTCGCGCTCCTGGGCCCCAACGGCGCCGGCAAGACGACCACCATCCGCATGCTCGTCGGCCTGCTGCGGCCGTCGCGGGGCGCGGTGCGGGTCTGCGGATACGACGTCGTCAAGGACCCGCGGCACGCCCACCTGCACATCGGCTACGTGCCCGACGAGCCCTGCCTCTATGACAAGCTGACCGGCCGCGAGTTTCTCTGGTTCATCGCCGACATGTTCGGCATGCCGCGGCATCTCGCCGGCCAGCGGATCGACCGCGAGATCGAGCACTTCGAACTCGGCGACTTCGCCGACGACCTGGCGGAAAGCTATTCCCTGGGCATGAAGCAGCGGCTCGTGTTCGCCGCCTCGCTGCTCCACGATCCCGACGTCCTCGTGCTGGACGAGCCCATGGTGGGGCTCGATCCGCGCAGCGTGCGGATCGTGAAGGATCTGCTCCAGCAGCGAACCCGCGAGGGCATGACCGTGTTCATGTCCACCCACACGCTCGCCATGGCCGAGGAGATGGCCGACCGGATCGGCATCATGGTCCGCAGCCAGCTGCGGTTCCTGGGAACAGTGACGGAACTGCGTGAGCAGATGGCCCTGGAGAGCACCAGCCTCGAACAGCTCTACCTGCGGCTCACGTCGCCGCTCGCCGGCCGGGAAACGGCGCCATGAGCGGTCGCAGCCCCTCCGCGGCCGTGCGGGTCCTGTCGATCGAAGAGGAAGCCCGGCGGTTCCTCCGCCTCCGGGCGACGGTGGCCTGGGAAACCCTGGGGTCGATGTTCGCCTTCGCCAGACTGCGGCTCAGCCTCGTCGTGCTCCTCAGCGGGCTGTTCTGGGCTTCCCTCTACGGCCTGTTTCTCGAAGCCTTCACGTTCCTGGCGGCCCTGCATGCGGACGTCGTGTCGCTGCTGTTCAACGCCTTCTTCTCGTCGTTGATGGTGATGCTCGTGTTCTCGACGGGCATCCTGCTGTACGGCGGGATGTACTGCTCGACCGAAGCCCGGCTGCTGCTCACCCTGCCGGTGCGGGCGGAGACGATCTTCGGCCACAAGTTCCAGGAGGCGTTGTGGTTCTCGAGCTGGGGGTTCGTCCTGCTGGGCAGTCCGATGCTCGTCGCATACGGCGTGGAGCGGGAGGCCGCCTGGCCCTACTTCGTCCTGCTCCTGCCCTTCATGATCGCCTTCGTCGTCATCCCGGCCGCGGTCGGCTCCATGGCCTGCATGCTGATGGTGGCATGGCTGCCGCGGCTGCGGGTCCACGCGGTGTCGCTGGCCGCGGCGGCCGGCGCCGCGGTCACGGCCTGGATCGGCTGGTCGATGTTCGCTCCCGCACGCATCGACACGATGTCAGCCGCCTGGTTCGAGCAGACGTTCGCCCGCCTGGCGATCACGGAACAGAAGCTCTTCCCCAGCTGGTGGCTGTCGAGCGGCCTGATCGAGGCGGCCGACGTCGGCCGCGGCCCCGGCGGAACATGGGCCCCGCTCCTGGAGGCGCTGAAGTTTCTGGCCCTGCTGGTGGCCAACGGGATGCTGCTGCACCTGATGGCCGGTTGGATCGCCCGGCTCGCTTACCGGCGCGGGTACAGCCAGCTGTTCAGCGAGGCGCCCCCCCGCCGCCAGCGACCGATCGGCTGGTTCGACCAGGCGCTCGTGAACGCAGGGTCGGCGGCGGGCCGGCCGCTGCGGCTGCTGCTCGTGAAGGACCTGCGGCTGTTCCGCCGGGACATCTCGCAGTGGTCCCAGTTTCTCATCTTCTTCGGACTCCTCGGCCTGTATTTCCTCAACCTGCGCTCGTTCGTCTACAACAACGTCTACGCCTCGATGATCGGCTTCCTGAACCTCGCGGTGGTGGGGCTCATCCTCTCGACGTTCACGACCCGGTTCGTCTATCCGATGATCAGCCTGGAGGGCCGCCGGTTCTGGATCCTCGGCCTCCTCCCGGTCCACCGCGACCAAATCGTGTGGTCGAAGTTCCTGTTCTCGTTCGTGGGGGGCGTGATCCCGTGCTCCGCCCTGGTGCTGCTCAGCGACTGGATGCTCGGTCTGCGAACGCCGCTGCTGCTCGTCCACGAGTTCTGCTGCGTCATCCTCTGTCTCGGGCTGTCGGGGATCGCCGTCGGCCTGGGGGCGCGGATGCCGGAACTGCGGGAGTCCTCGCCCGCGAAAATCTCGTCCGGGTTCGGCGGCACGCTGTGCCTGGTGATCAGTTCGCTGTTCATCATGCTGGTGGTGATCATCGCGGCCCTGCCCACCCACCTGTTCCTCTTGACCCACGCGCTCGGGCCCACCGCCGCCGCCTCCCAGGGGCTCCTGACCTGGGCCGCCGGAGCCGGCGGCATGGCCGTCAGCCTCGGGCTCGTGGCCCTGCTGGGCCTGGCCGCGACGGCCATGCCCTTGTCGATGGGGCTGCGGGCCTTCCGCCAGCTCGAACCCTGACCGAGCCCCGGTTAGCGGGAGTGCCGGCCTGCGGTTATTCCCGTGAAACACTGGTGAATCATGACCCCGCATCCGCCATTCCCACCGCCCCGCATCGGCGCCGTCAGCTACCTGAATACCAAACCGCTCGTCCACGGACTCGCCGCCCGCGGCGTCGGCGTGCGGTACGACCTGCCCAGCCGGCTTGCCGACCAGCTCGCCGCCGGCCAGCTCGACGTGGCGCTGATCCCGGTCGTGGAGACGTTTCGCCAAGCCGACTACCGCATCGTGTCGGACGCCTGCATCGGCTGCCGTGGCCCGGTGATGAGCGTAAAGGTTTTCTTCCGCACGCCTCCCGACCGCGTGACGTCGCTGGCCATCGACGAGGGCTCACGGACCAGTGCGGCGCTCGCCCGGATCCTGCTGGCCGAGCGGTTCGGAGTCCGACCGCGGATCGAGCCCCTGCCGATCGAGGCCGGCCTGGGCGACACCCGGGCCGACGCGGTGCTGCTGATCGGCGACCGGGCGCTCGATCGTGGAACCGGCGCGAGCCCAGCCGCGACGCGGTCGTTCCAGCTGGCCTGGGATCTCGGCGACGAATGGTGCCGCTGGACTGGCCTCCCGTTCGTGTTCGCCGTCTGGGCCGCGCGACCGGGCGTCGACAGCCGGGCCACCGAGCCGCTGCTGAATGCCGCCCGCGACTCCGGGCGGGCCAATCTGGCGGCGATCGCCGCCGCCGAGGCGGCGGCGCACGGTCTCACCGTGCCGCAGTGCCTCGGCTACCTCCGCGACAATCTGCACTACGAACTCGGGCCCCGCGAGCGGGAGGCGATCTCGCGGTTTCGCGAACTGGTCGCCAAAATGGGGCTGCTCGGCGAATCACCCGCTTCCCCGGGCGGCCGCCTGCGCACGGCGACCGCATCCTGACAGCCTCGGCATGACTGTGTCCATGGATCGATCAATCAGCGCCATTTTGGAAGCCGCGGTCGCCGGCCGTCGGCTGGAGGCGGATGAGGCCGTCCGCCTCCTCGAATCGCATGACCTGGCGGCGATCGGCCGCGCGGCCGACGCGGTCACCCGGCGGCTGCATCCGGAGCCCTATCGCACCTACAACATCGACCGCAACATCAACTACACCAACGTCTGCTCGGCGGTCTGCGACTTCTGCGCCTTC
>JAJTED010000098.1 GCA_021300535.1 Planctomycetaceae bacterium
CCCGCCTGCACGCTCGACGACGAGCAGCTCCGCGAGCGGCTGTGGGGGATCATCGAGCAGCTGTATGCGAAGCGGATCGTGCTCGACTTCACCGACCATCTGTCCGACCGGGAGCTGTATGCGGTCATCCGCCGCGACATCCTCCCGGCGACCGTGAAGCACGTCGACCTGCCCGACAACTACTTCCACTGGGACTGCAGCGCGACGGCCGGCGACGATCCGACCATCTGGCTGACCTTCTACGCCAGCGACGAGGAGCGGGAGGCCTGGCGGCTCGAGGAGGGCCGCGATCCGCCCCCCCGCGAGGTGCCGCCGTATCCCCGGGCCCTGCCGACGGCACCGGTCTGACTCCCCGGTCCCGGGTGGTCTTGGGGCACGTTCGCGCCGCCTTTCCTTCGTCTCGATACGAGCGAACGGCCCAAAAAGCCCCCGGCGGAAGCCGGGGGACTCCGGGCGTGAAAACCCACCCGCGTGCCAGGCGGTGTGGGGCCGGTGAAGGTTTTGCCAGGCGCGGGGAATCTTTCCCATCGTCGGCCGGACCGCTTTGAGCGGTGCCTGCGACCGGCATACTCTTACTCTTACACCGGGTCCCGCCACCGTATCCCCCCGAGGTGCCCCATGAATCGACTTGCACTGCCGCTGGTTCTCGTCCTCGCCTCCACCGGGCTGCCTACGGCCGCCCACGCCGCCGATGCCGCCGCCATTCGCGCCGCGATCACCAAGGCGACGGCGTTCCTCGAGAAGCACCAGGCCGCCGACGGCAGTTTCTCCGCCGAGGTCGGCCCGGCCGTCACGGCCCTGGCGGTCAACGCGCTGGTCCGGTCGGGCTCGCCCGTCGACGCGCCGATCGTGCAGAAGGGTCTGGCCCATTTGCTCACGTTCAAGCGATCCGACGGCGGCATCTACGCCCCCGAGTCGCCGGTGAGCAACTACGAATCGGCGATCGCGATGGTGGCGCTGGCCGCCTGCAACGCGGACGGCCGCTACGCCAAGGAGATCAAGGGCTGCGAGGCCTACATCAAGGGGCTGCAGTGGGATGACGGCGAGGGCAAGGGCAAGGCCGATCCGGCCTACGGCGGCGCGGGCTACGGCCGGAAGGGCCGGCCCGATCTCTCCAACACGCAGTTCATGATCGAGGCGCTGCGGACGATCGGCGCCAGCGAGAACGACCCGGCCATCCAGAAGGCCCTGGTCTTCGTGTCGCGCACCCAGAACCTCGTCGGCCCGGAGAACACGACGCCATTCGCGGATAAGAACAAGAACTCCGCCGACGAGGGTGGCTTCTACTACACGCCCGCGGCCGGTGGTGAGAGCCAGGCCGGCGGCTCGCCCGAGGGCGGGCTGCGGAGCTACGGCTCGATGACCTACGCGGGCCTGAAGAGCATGATCTTCGCCGGGCTCACGAAGGACGACTACCGCGTCAAGGCGGCGCTCAAGTGGCTCGGCCGCCACTACACCTTCAAGGAAAACCCCGGCATGGGCCAGGCGGGGATCTACTACTACTTCCACACCGCGGCCAAATCACTGGACGTGCTTGGTGCCGAGACCTTCACCGACGCCGCGGGCAAGGAGCACTCCTGGCGGGCCGAACTGTCCGACGAGATCCTCGCCCGCCAGCAGCCCGACGGCTCGTGGGTGAACGCCACCAACCGTTGGATGGAGGACAACCCGAACCTCGTCACCAGCTACGCCCTGCTGGCCCTGACCTACTGCCTGCCGAAGTGAGGCCGCGGGTTTTGATGGTGCACTGGGGAGCTGAACGGAGCATCGCCGTTGCAGGAATCGAGTCCTGAACTGTGTTGTGCGGACCCTTCGGCGTTCCCAACAAGCCCCGGGTGGAAACCCGGGGACTCCGGGCATGAAAACCATCCCGCCGTCCATGCCGCATGACGGCACGTGAACTCCCGGTTCAAACACATCTCGCATGGAACCCGGGAAGGCATACCACCCGGAGTCCCCCGGCTCCCGCCGGGGGCTTCGTGTGCGAGCAGCAGGCCCGGAGGGCCGGGATGCCTGCGCGGGCGGCGGCCGGCCTCGCTCATTCGGCCGGCACGGCCGCCGGTGCGTCGGCAGCGGCGGCCCGGCCCGCGAAGATCGCGATGTCGGTCTGGAACGGGCGGCTCGACACCGTCAGTTCACCCGAGAACGGGTAGCCGAAGAGTGCGACGAGATACAGGTTGAGCCCCATCACGAGGGCGGCCAACGCCGTCAGGAACCGCTGCAGGCTCACGCTCTCCGCGCGGAACAGGCCGGCGAACAGCACCGTCACCGCGCCGCCGACGATGAGCACGATCCACTCGACGGCCGGGATGCCGAACTCCGCCGTGCCGATCCGCTCGCGGCGATAGTCCCACAGTTCGCGGATCTGCTCGAGGAGCATGGGGAACACCGCCTTCTGGCTCTCGGTGACGGGCTCGTAGCCGTCGAGACTCCGGGCCAGCGCGAAGGCCGTCTGCCGCGCCTCCGGGCTGGCATGGCCCCGGGCCATCGCCGGCCACTCGTCCTCAACCACCTGCCGGGCATAGGTGCGACAGGCCTCCTGGATCCGCTCCCGCTGGGCCGCGGGGAGCCGTTCGGCCAAGAGGAAGATGTCGGCCAGGGAGTTCGACTCCTGCTGGACGACGTCGATCGCCTGCTCGAAGCGGACGAGGGCATCGACCACGACGAGGCCGAGCAGCACGGCGTACAGCGTGCCCACCACCGACAGCAGGTTGCCGGTGATGTCGTGCGCCTGCCGGAGGATGTCCTTGGCGAACATCTTCCGCACCGCGGCCACGAGGCCGATGGCCGCGACGATGCCGCCGAGGATGATCGCCAGCCCGGTCGTGAACCCGTGAAACTCCATGCGTTTTCCTGGCCTGCGGCTGGCAGATCACGCCGCTGCTCACTCCTGAAAATCAGTCCTTCAAATCGAAGAGCCGCCGCAGGGCGTCGAGCAGGCCGTGCGGCGGGCCCGCGCGGCTTTCGTCGCGCAGCGACGCCAGCGGCGGATGGAGCAGCTTGGCCGCATATCGCTCGAAGGCCTGGCGGATCTCCGCCCGCTCCGCGTCGCCGAGGCCCGGCAGCCGGCGGAAGAGCCGCTCGAGCTCTGCATCGCCGGTCTCACTCCAGCCGGCCCGCAGCTGCTCGATCACCGGCGTCGTCGCCCGGTGATGCAGGTCGCCCATGAACCGCCGCGTCTCCTCGTCCACGATCGCCAGTGCCGCAGGCAGTTCGCGCTGGCGGCTCTTGCGGTTGGCCTCGCAGGCTGCCGCCAGGTCGTCCACGCAATACAGCCACACGCCCGGCCGGTCCCCGATCCGCGGGTCGAAGTCGCGCGGCACGGCGAGGTCGAGGACGACCAGCGGCCGCCCGTCACGGCGGGCCTCGACCCGCGCGAAGAGGTCGCTCGACACGATGGGCTCCGTCGACCCCGTCGTGCTGACCACGAGGTCGGCCGCCGCCAGTTCGGCCTCCAAGGCGGTGAAGTCGCCCGGCCGGGCCGCCAGCCGGGCCGCGAGCTCCACCGCGCGGCTGGCGGTGCGATTGACGATCGTCACGTCGCGGCCGCCGGCCTCGCGCAGATAGCGGAGGGTCTCGGCCGCCATCTTGCCGGCGCCCACGAGGAGGATCCGCTTGTCGTCGAACCGCTCGAACACGCCGCTGGCGAAGTCGGCCACGGCCACGCTGGGGATCGAGGTCCGCTCCCGGCCCAGTGCCGTTTCGGTCGCCACCCGCTTGGCCGTCCGCAGGGCCGCCTGGAACATGCCGCCGGTGAGCGGCCCACTCGTGCGGCTCTCCTGGGCCAGTGCCCAGGCCTGCTTCACCTGGGCGAGGATCTGCGGCTCGCCGAGCACCATGCTGTCGAGGCCGGAGGCGACGCCGAACAGGTGTCGCACGACCGCCTCGTCCTGCTCCCGGGCCAGCACCGGAGTCAGCAGGCCGGCGTCGATGCCGCGGCACTCGGCGAGGAACGAGACGATCTGCTCCGCCGGCGGCGCGGCCTCCGCACCGGCGGCGTAAAACTCCACGCGGTTGCAGGTGGAGAGCAGCACGCCCTCGCGGCCGGGAAAACGGTCCCGAAACCGGTTCAGGGCCTCGGTGACCTGCTCGGCGGAGAAGGCGAGCCGCTCACGAAGATCGAGCGGCACCGTGCGGTGCGTGCCGCCAACGAGGGCCAGCGTCATGGGGCGGCCTCATGGCCGGCGGGGGCGACCGGCGGCTGCCCGTGCTTCGTGGGAGCGAGCAGGCCCCAGAGGATGGAGAGCGTCAGTGCCGCGAGGCTCACGAGCGCCAGGCGGGCGCCGGTTCGCGGCCCGTCGGGCCGGCGGCGGGCGGCGGCGGCCAGCGCGTCGGCGACCACGAGCCAGGCCACCAGCGCCCCCATTCGCAGCACCACCGGATCGGTCCAGGGAACCGTCTCCATCAGCCCGCGCCGGTGGTTGACGGCGTTGAGCACGATCCCGGAGACGAACCCCGCCGCCGCCGTCCAGGCCGCGATCGAGGGCGTGCGGGCCGTGACGGCGGCGAGCCGCTCCAGGCTCGGCATGCGAAAGCCCGCCAGCGGCGCCTGCTTGCGAGCCAGGCGGCCGGCCTGGATCAGCCACATCAGTCCCGCGATCGCCCCCAGCGCCACCGCGACGCTGGCGGCGAGATTGAAGCTCCCGTGGATCGCACCCCAGACCTGCGTGGCCGGGCTCTGCGGAAACGCCGCCCGGCTCGACACCTGCGCCGCGCCGATCAGGGCCAGGACCACCGGCAGCACGAACAAACCCACCGGCGTCCGCGGATTGGCAACCGTGAGGTAGAGATAGCCCGCGGCCAGCATCCAGGCCGCCAGCAGGTACCAGTCGTACGGGCTCGAGAGCGGCATCGCAGCCTCGTTCACCGCCCGCCACCCGAGGAACAGCGTGTGGGCGAGGAGGCCGGCGGCGGCGAAGGCGACCATCACCGCCCCGCGCACGCCCGAACGGAACACCAGCCGCGACGCCTCGCAGGCCAACGCCACGGCGTAGCTGGCGACAAAGCAGACGACGGAGATGCCGGACAGAAACGCGGTCATCGATGCATGCGGGCGCTGGAATCGCGGGCGGAATCGAGGCTGCCGGGACGACGGCCTCTGCGTGCCAACAGTGTAGTGGCCGCCGTGACGATGCCGATGGCCCCGGCGCCGTATACTCTCGAAATCGCGGTGCCGCCACTGCGCCGTCCCGTCACCCCCTGTCGAGCAGCCCGTGCAGTCGATCCCCCCCGGCCAGCCCCACGACGCCCACAGCCGCTCGCTGATGATGCGGGCCTGCCGCCTCGAACCGGTGGAACGGACGCCCGTGTGGCTGATGCGGCAGGCGGGCCGCTACCTGCCCGAGTACCGGGCCGTCCGCGAGAAAGTCGGCTTCCTCGAGCTCTGCAAGAACCCGCGGCTGTGCGCCGAGGTGATGCTCGCCACCGTGGAGCGGATCGGCGTCGATGCGGCGATCATCTTCAGCGATCTCCTTCCGATCCTCGAACCGATGGGCTTCGACCTGGAGTTCGCGGCGGGCGAGGGACCGGTGATCCACAACCCGGTCCGCGGGCCGGCCGACCTGGCCAGGGTTCGCGAGCTCCCCGACGTCGACCGCCTCGGCTACGTGATGGACGTCGTGCGGGCCACGCGGGCGGGCCTCGACGCTTCGATTCCGGTGATCGGTTTCGCCGGCGCGCCGTTCACGCTGGCCAGTTACTGCATCGAAGGGGGCACGAGCCGCGCCTGGCTGCACACCAAGTCGCTTATGTACCGCCATGAGTCGGCCTGGCACGACCTCATGGGCCGGCTGGCCCGGGCCGTGAGCCGCTACCTCGTGGCCCAGCTCGACGCCGGCGCACAGATCGTGCAGCTGTTCGACAGCTGGGTGGGCTGCCTCGGCCCCGACGACTACCGCCGCTACGTCCTGCCGCACAGCCGCGTCGCGATCGCGGAGGCGGCCCGCCGGGCGCCGGTGATCCACTTCGCCACGGGCAACCCGGCCCTCCTGCCCCTGCTCCGGGAGGCGGGCGGTTCGGTGATCGGCATCGACTGGCGGATCGACCTCGACGCCGCCTGGGCGGCCGTCGGCCACGACCGGGCGGTGCAGGGCAACCTCGAGCCGGCGGTCCTGCTGGCCGACCGCGACACCGTCCGCCGCCGTGTGCACGAGGTGCTCGACCGCGCGGGCGGGCGGCCGGGCCACATCTTCAACCTCGGGCACGGCATCCTCCCGCAGACGCCGGTGGAAAACGTGCTCGAGCTCGTGGCGGCCGTGAAGTCGCGATGAGTAGCCGACTCCCGGCCACCCCTCGCCACGACGGCACTCGGCCGTGTACAACAGCGTGTTGCGCCCTGACGCCGCCTTCCGGCGCCGGCCTCGCGCGCAGCCTCACGACCCGTCCGCGCGACCCGGCAGCATGAAGACCCTCGAAAAGCGGCTGTTTCATCTCTTCGCTCCCGCCGACGTGGCCAAGGCCCGCGGCATCGTGCCGGCCAGCGTGGCCTGCCCGCGGGTGGGCCAGGTGCGGGCCACCGTCACCGAAGGCGACGACGAGCACGAGGTGTTTCTCGAGCTCGCGGCGCATCGCCGCGGCGGCATGACCCTCGAGACCCGCTGCTCGACCAAGGCCGGCCGCGAGGGCCGGCCCTGCGCGGTCCTCGCCGCGGTGCTCCTGGAAGTGGACCGGCGCGGCCTGCTCGCCGGCATCCACGACCAGACGCCCGTGGCGCTCGACATCGTGGCCGAGGATGGGAACACGATCACGGCGGAGGACGCCGCCGAGGAAGAGGACCCGCCCGCACCCGCGCGGGGGCCGCGGCCGCGCGACATCCCCATGGCGACGACCGAGCCGGCGAGCCGGCGCGGCAGCCAGCGGCTGCCCGCCTGGGCCGCCGAGCTCGACGAACGGCGCCGGCTCGTGGAGCCGGCGATCCGGTCGACGGGCCTGGAGATTCCCGATCTTCGCCGCACCGGCGGGGCGCTGGTGTTCCTGCTCGATCTCTCCGCCTCGACCGACGCCCGGGCCGCGGTGCTCGTCCCCTGCCGGATGCAGCTCGACGTGGCCGGCAACGCCACCGGGCGACCGCGGCCGTTCGTCATCGGTCCCGGCGACGTCGAGCTCGATGCGCTCGACGCCCAGGAGCGCCGGCTGGTGGAGCAGCTCGTCGGCGCCACCGCCGTGGCGGAAAACACCGCCGCGGAGCCACTCGAACGGCGGGCCATCGCCCGCATCGTCGTCAGCCCGCGGGCGGCGGCCGCGCACCTGGCGGCGCTGTGTGAAACCGGCCGGCTGATCGTGCAGCCGGAGCCCCGCCGTGCGCCAGAGCACGTGGTGCCGCTGGTCTGGGATGGCGGCCGCGCGTGGGAGTTCGCCTTCGTGATCGAGCCCGACGACGACGACCTGCGGCCCGCCCGCCGCCGCGACCCGCTCGATGAAGACGCGCCGCCGCCGCGGCCATCCAAGGCCACACTTCGCGGCATGCTCGTGCGCGGGAGCCAACGGAAGGATCTGCAGGAACCCAAGGCGATCCTCAAGTCGGGTCTCGTGGTCTTCGCCGACCGCATCGCCATGCTCGCGCTGCCGGAGAACGGCGGCACGGCGATCGGCTGGATCGACCAGTTCGAGCGCCGCGGGCCGATCGAAGTGGCGGGCGGCCAGATCGACGGCCTCATCGAACGGCTGGCGACGCTGGCCGACGTGCCGCGGGTCGTGCTGCCGGCCTGGACCGGCTGGCGGATCGAATCGGGAGCGCCGCGGCCCCGGCTCGTGCTCGACGACTCGCCGGCGATCGCAGTGGAGGCGGAAGAGGAGCCCACGGCGGGCGGCAGACCGCCCCGGCGGCGGTCCCAGCCCCGCGTGCAGATGGCGGGCACGGTGTGGTTCGACTACGCGGGGATCCAG
The DNA here is from genome assembly GCA_021300535.1 of Planctomycetaceae bacterium. Classification (GTDB taxonomy): domain Bacteria; phylum Planctomycetota; class Planctomycetia; order Pirellulales; family UBA1268; genus QWPN01. Next base: position 7,885 of record JAJTED010000098.1, read on the forward strand.
ATCGCCGCCGACGATCCCGCCGGCGGCGCGGCCGACACCACCCGCCGCGTGCTGGTGCGCCGCGACCGGGCCGCGGAGCGGGAGGCGCTCGGCGTTCTGCCCCGCCATGGCGCTTCCGCCGCCCGCGGCACCGCGCTCGACGGCCCGGATGTGCTGCATCACGTGGAGATCGCCCGCAACCGCCTCGACGCCTCGGTCTCCCAGCTCGCCGCGGCCGGCTGGGCGGTCGAGGTCGCGGGCCGCCGCTACCGCCCGGCCGGCAGCGTGTCCTGGAACGTGACCAGCGGCATCGACTGGTTCGAGCTCTCCGCGGCGGTCGACTTCGGCGGCGTCTCGGCGGAACTGCCTGCGCTCCTGGAGGCTCTGGCCCGGGGCAGCCGCTCGGTCGAGCTGTCCGATGGCTCGCTCGGCATCCTGCCCGATTCGTTCGCGACACAACTGGAACCGATGCTGGCCCTGGCCCAGAAGCACGACGGCCGGCTGCGGTACGGCCGCATCCAGGTGGCCCTGCTCGACGCCCTGCTCGCCGGCCAACCGCAGTCGCACGTCGACGAGGCCTTCGAGCGGATCCGCGAGGAGCTCGCCCGCGGCGAGCGGCCCGAGGCCGAGAACGAGCCGGAGGGCTTCCAGGGCACGCTGCGGCACTACCAGCGGGAGGGGCTCGGCTGGCTGGCGTTCCTGGAGCGAATGGGCCTGGGAGGCTGCCTCGCCGACGACATGGGTCTGGGCAAGACGATCCAGGTGCTCGCCATGCTCGTCCGCCGCCAGGCGGTGATGCGGGAATCCGGCGTCGTCCATCGGCCGTCGCTGGTGATCGTGCCGAAGAGCCTGGTCTTCAACTGGATCGAGGAGGCGCGGCGGTTCGCCCCCGAGCTGCGGGTGCTCAATCACACCGGCAATGCCCGCACGGAGGCGGGGGCGCTGGCCGACCATGACATCGTGATCACGACCTACGGCACCCTGCGCCGCGATATCGTGACCCATCGCGAGACCGAGTTCGACTACGTCGTCCTCGACGAGGCGCAGTCGATCAAGAACGCGGCCAGCCAGGCGGCCAAGGCCTGCCGGCTGCTGCGGTCCCGCCACCGTCTGGCCCTCACGGGCACGCCGGTCGAGAACCACATCGGCGAGCTGTGGAGCATCTTCGAGTTCCTCAACCCCGGCCAGCTCGGCAGTGCCACCCGACTGCGAAAGTTCCTCGCCGACGGCCGCGGCAGCACCGAGGTCGTCGCCCGGGCCGTCCGTCCCTACCTCCTGCGCCGCACCAAGGCCCAGGTGCTCTCCGATCTCCCGGAGAAGACGGAACAGACGCTGTTCGTCGAGCTCGGCGAATCGCAGCGCAAGGCCTACGACGACCTGCGGGACCACTTCCGCCAGGAGCTCGCCGGCAAGATCGGCCGGATGGGCATCGGCCGCTCGCGGATCGCGGTGCTCGAGGCGCTGCTACGGCTGCGGCAGACGGCCTGCCACCCCGGGCTCGTCGATCCCGCCCGCCTCGACGAGCCGGGCGCGAAGCTCGAGGCGCTGCTCGAGCAGCTCGACGAGGTGCTCGACGAGGGCCACAAGGTGCTCGTGTTCAGCCAGTTCACGAGCTTCCTGGCGATCCTCCGCAAGCAGCTCGACGAGCGGGGACTGGTCTATGAATACCTCGACGGGCGGACGACCGACCGCCAGGCCCGGGTGACCCGCTTCCAGGAGGACGCCGACTGCCGGCTGTTCCTCGTCAGCCTCAAGGCCGGCGGCCAAGGCCTCAACCTCACGGCCGCCGACTACATCTACATCCTCGATCCGTGGTGGAACCCGGCCGTCGAGGCCCAGGCGGTCGACCGGGCCCATCGCATCGGCCAGACCCGACGGGTGTTTGCCTACCGGCTCATCGCCCGCGACACGGTGGAGGAACGGCCGAGGACGTGGAGCTGCTGCTGTCCTGACGATCCCGCTCACGGAAAACTAACGCCGCCCGCGGACGGACGGGGCGACATAATCGGCGGGCACGCGGGGATGACCAGGCCCCGCACCCCGGTACGCGAGACGCACAAGCGATGATGGCGAGTGGCACCCTGGAGGCCGACGAGCACGTGAAGCATCTATCTTCGCGATCGAAGAGCGGGGCCGACCAGTCTCCGCCGCATGTTCTCGTCGTCGACGACGAGGAGGACCTGCTCGAACTGGTCCGCTACAACCTCACCAAGGAGGGCTACCGGGTCGAGTGCGTCGCCAGCGGCGAACTCGCGCTCAAGGCGGCCCGCCGCCAGCCGCCCGACCTGATCGTGCTCGACCTGATGCTGCCCGCGGTGGACGGGCTGGAGGTCTGCCGGCGGCTCAAGGCCGAAGGCCGCACCCGGGACGTTCCGATCATCATGCTCACCGCCAAGAGCGAGGAGAGCGACATGATCGCGGGCCTCGACCGTGGCGCCGACGACTACATCACCAAGCCCTTTAGTCCGCGGGTCCTTTCCGCGCGGGTCAAGGCGCTGCTGCGCCGCCGCGAGTCGCAGCGGCAGGCCGAGCTCGAGGCCACCATCGACGTCCACGAGCTGTCGATCCATCCTGGCCGCCACGAGGTCACGCTCGCGGGACAGCCCGTCGACCTCACGTACACCGAGTTCGCCCTGCTGCAATTTCTGGCCAAACGGCCCGGCTGGGCCTTCACCCGCTCCCAGATCGTCGACGCGGTGAAGGGAGAGGATTATCCTGTCACGGAGCGGTCGGTCGACGTGCAGGTCGCCGGCCTGCGAAAGAAGCTCGGATCCCACGGTTCCTACATCGAGACGGTCCGCGGCGTGGGCTACCGGTTCCGGGCGTGATCGGTTCCTGCCGTTGGCGCCCGTACGTCCCATGCCCCGCACCCGGCTTGTCTGGCATCTGTTCGTGGGCTGGTGCGCGCTCGTCAGCGGCATGCTCGTCGCCTGCTTCTGGCTGTCGAGCGTAAGGCTGGCGGAGTTCGCCGACGGTGCGCAGCGGCGGCGGCTGTCCGAGGCCGCGACCGCCGTCACCGCCCTCCTCGGCGTTGATGGCCGGCCGACCGATCCCCGCGCCTTCGCCGCCACCACCGCCGGCATGCGGGCGGCGGCAGGCATCGTCGTGGACGTGCTCGACCCCGCCGGCGGGCGGCTGACCGAAGCCGACGGGGGCCCGCCCCCGACGGCGCCCCTCGCAACCGACGACGGCCTGCTGAAAGAGGCGCACGCGGGCCGGGCCGCGCTGGCCACCCGCTTCGACGTCGCCTCGGGCCGCCGCGCCCTGGTGATGGCGGTGCCCCACGGCCCTCCCGCCGCGCCGGTGGCGATCGTGAGCCTCACGGCCGACACATCCGCCGCCGATGCGGCGTTGACGGCGGCGCAGCGCGGCCTGCTGCTCGGCCACCTGGCCTGCGGCCTGGGGGCGGCGCTGGTTGGCTTCATCGTCGCCCGCCGCACGGTGCGGCCGGTGACGGAGCTGCGGCAGGCAGCCGTGCAGCTCGCCACCGGCCAGGTCGACGCTCCGCTCCCGGCCACCGACCTGGTGGAGCTCGCCGACATCGCCGCCGCGTTCGGCCTGCTCCGCGCGCAGCTCGTCGAGAGCGGCCTGACGATCGGCCGCCAGGGCACCCAGCAGCAGGCCGTCCTCGGCAGCATGATCGAGGGCGTCGTGGCGATCGACGCCCGGCAGCGGCTGCTGGGCATCAACCGGGCGGCCGCCGACCTGCTCGACGTCAATCTGGAGCGGATCATCGGCCGCCCCCTGCAGGAGGTGATCCGCAATCCGGATCTCCGCCGCTTCGCGTTGCTGGCAATCGACTGCCGCGAGCCGGTCGAGGACGATCTGGTCCTCCACGGGATCCGCGACCGCACGATCCGCCTCCGCGGCACGGCCCTGCGCGACGCGTCGGGCGAAGGGGGAGCGGTGATCGTGCTCAACGACGTCACCGACATGCAGCGGCTGGAGAACGTCCGCCGCGACTTTGTCGCCAACGTGTCGCACGAACTGAAGACGCCCGTCGCGTCGATCAAGGGCTTCGTGGAGACGCTCCTCGACGGAGCGGCGGATGACCCGGCCGACAACCGCCGCTTCCTCGAGATCGTCGCCCGCCAGGCGGACCGGCTCGCGGCGATCATCGAGGATCTCTTGGCGCTGTCGCGGATCGAACAGAGCGAGGGATCCGGCACGCTGCCGATGGAGCCCCAACCGCTCCTGGCGATCCTTGCGGCCGCGGCCGAAGACTGCCGGCCGCGGGCGATCGAGCGGTCGATCCAGCTCGACGTCGAGTGCCCGCCCGATCTCACCGCCACCGTCAACGGCCCATTGCTCGAGCAGGCGGTGATCAACCTCGTCGACAACGCCATCAAGTACAGCGAGCCGGGGAAGACAGTCTGGATGTCGGCCGCCCACGACGGCGGCTGCCTGATACGCGTCCGCGACGAGGGCTGCGGGATCGCGGCCGAGCACCTGCCGCGGCTCTTCGAGCGGTTCTACCGGGTGGACAAGGCCCGCAGCCGCCAGCAGGGCGGAACCGGCCTGGGGCTGGCGATCGTCAAGCACATCGTGCAGGCGCATGGCGGCACGGTGGCGGTGGAGAGCACGCCGGGTGTGGGCACGACGTTCACGCTCCGCCTCCCGAACGCGGCGCTGGATGACCGTTGAATCCTCCACCCGGGGCTTCTCGGGCGGCGCGCCACCCACACAAAAAGCCCCCGGCGGAAGCCGGGGGACTCCGGGTCGCGTGACGCCCCGTGTGCCATGCGCGACAGGCGTGAAACGGTGAGTCCGCGGAGGCGTGCGGCATGGACGGCGGGGTGGTGTTCATACCCGGTGTCCCCGGGTTGCCACCCGGGGCTTCTCGGATCGGTGACGGGGCCGATCCCCTGTTCACGGGTCGGGCACAACACGATTCGCAGCTGGATCGCTGCTTGCCAACACCGCCCGAGCCGCGAGTGTGAGACGCACGGCGCCCGCTCAGACTCCATCGAGCCGGGCGACGACCGTGGCGGCGATCGTGGCCGGGTCGGCGTCACCCGCCTCCACGCACGACACCCGCACCAGCGGACCGCGGGCGGCGAACTCGGCGTGCAGCCCGCGGGCGAGGCCGGGGATCGCGGACACGCTGGCAATGGAGGGCATGTCGCCCGGCCGGGCCGGCTCGTCACCCGCGCCGGCCACGAACACGATCGCCCCGCCGCCGGCCTGGTGCATCATCACCGCACCGGCCTCCTGGGCGACGACGAACCCGCCCACCACGTTCACGTCATGGTGCATGCGCAGGTCGGCCGCCGTCGCCTCGTCGAGCGGCGTCGGCACGTGGCGGCGGGCGCAGAGCACCACCGCATCGAGCCGGGCGAAGTGATCGACCACGCGGTGCACCAGGGCCCGCACCGCCCCCTCCTCCCGCAGATCGGCCGTCACGGCGAGGCTGCGGCCGCCGCTGGCCACGGCCAGTTCGCGGGCGGCGGGGAGCGCCGCATGGCAGTGCACCGCCACGTCGCACCCGCGGGCGGCGACCGCCGCCACGACCGCCCTCCCGATCCGCCCTGTGCCGCCGATCACGAGGACGGCGGGGCGGGCCACGGGTGCCGATGCCGCCAGGGGCGCGAGCGGAGAGGGCGACATGTGGGGCCGGCGGCTATTCGACCGCCGCCGGGGTGCGGGCGTGGAAGTCGAGAATCTGCTGCCAGGCCTCGGCCGGCGTCTCGGCGTAGGTGAACAGGTCGAGGTGATGGTCGGCGATCACGCCGCAGTCGGCGAGGTATTGGAAGTCGATCACCTTCGCCCAGTAGTCCCGGCCGTAGAGGATGATCGGCACCGGCTGCATGCGGTGCGTCTGCCGTAGCGTGAGTGTCTCGAACATCTCGTCGAGCGTGCCGAACCCGCCGGGGAACAGGACCACCGCTGCCGCGCGGAGGATGAAGTGGAACTTCCGCAGCGCGAAATACTTGAACTGGAAGCACAGCTCCGGCGTGATGAACGGGTTGGGCTGCTGCTCGGCGGGCAGCTTGATGTTGAGTCCGATCGACTTGCAGCCCACGTCGAAGGCGCCGCGATTCGCGGCCTCCATGATGCCGGGCCCGCCACCGGTGACGACCACGTAGTCGCGCTTGTCCTCGCACTGGTTGTCGATCGACACGATCCGGGCGAACTCGCGGGCGTCGTCATAGTAGCGGCAGAAGTCGAGCAGCCGCGTGCTGCGCTCGATCTCCCGATTCAGCCGCCGGTTGCCCGGTGCCGCCTGCGCCGCCCGCCGGGCCTCGGACAGCCGCCGCTCGGCCGCGTGCCGCTCCACGATCTGCGTGCCGCCGAACACGATCACCGTCGACTCGATGTTGTCGGCCTGGAGGGCCAGCTCCGGCTTCTCGAGTTCGAGGAGCATCCGCACGCCGCGCATCTCGACCCGCTGCAAGAGGGCGGGATCCTCCTGCGCGAGGCTGTAGCTCGGTGCGCTCAAGATCCGCTCCATGTTCTCGGCGACGAGGGCGACGTCGTCGCCGAGCACGGTGTCGGGCAGGATGCTGCAGGCCTTGGGCACACCCGCTTCGGGACCGGCGCCTGCGTTCGTCTTTGCCTTCTTGGCCATCGATCGCTCCTCTTCCTCGCGTGTCATCGATCCGGATGCCGTCAGGATTCCATTTCGAACGTATCGCCGATCGCCGGCACCTGCACCTGCCAGCCGCGTCGTTCCGCCAGAAAGGCGGCCATCCCCCGGGCCGCGGGCGGTTCGCCGTGGACGAGGAACGTCCGCCGCGGCGCCGGCATGCCGCCCAACCAGCGGTCGATCTCGTGGCGGTCGGCATGGCCCGACAGGGCGTCGACCCGCCGCACCGCGGCCTTCACGGGAATGTCGCGGCCGTGAATCTTGAGGAACCGGGCCCCGTCGATCAGGCTCCGGCCGCGGGTGCCGATCGCCTGAAAGCCGGCGACGAGCACGGTGGTTCGCGGGTCGGGCAGGCGGCGGGCGAGGTGATGGAGGATGCGGCCGCCGTTCATCATGCCGCTCGATGCGATCACGATCCCCGGACCGTCATGGGCGTTGATCGCCTTGGACTCGGCGGCGTTCTTCGCCATCCGCACGAACGGGCTGGCGAGCGACTCGGCCACGCCCTGCATCTTGGCCTCGCTGAAATCGTGCTCGCGGCCGTGCTTGCGAAACACCTCCATGGCATCGACCGCCATCGGCGAATCGACCCACACCGGCACCTCCGGCAGGCGGCCGGCAGCCATCAGCGTGCGCAGGAGGTACACCAGCTGCTGCGCCCGACCGATCGCGAACGAGGCCACGAGCATCATCCCGCCGCGGGCGATCGCCTCCTTGGTAGCCGCCTCCAGTTCGTCGAGCGGCCGACTCGGCGTGTGGTCCCGATCCCCATAGGTGCTCTCGCAGACCAGGTAATCGCAGGCCGGCGGCGGAACGGGATCCTTGTAGAGCGGGGCATCGAACCGGCCCACGTCGCCGGAAAAGACGACGCGGTGGGCTGCCGTGCGCCCGGGAGCATCGGCCGCCACCTCCATCTCCAGGAACGAGCTGCCGAGCATGTGCCCCGCCTCGTGAAACCGGCAGCGAAAGCCGGCCGCGGGCTCGAACCATTCGTCACGTGGCACCGCCTGAAGCAGCCGCAGCACGCGGTCGACGTCGCGCTCCTCGTAGAGTGGCAGCGCCGGCCGGTGCTTCGCGTAGCCCTTGCGATTGGCGTACAGGGCATCCTCCGCCTGGCACTTCGCGGAGTCGTACAGCAGGATTCCGAGGAGATCGACCGTCGCCGGCGATGTCCAGATCCGTCCTCGGAAGCCGTCGCGGGATAGTCGCGGCAGCCAGCCCGAGTGATCGATGTGGCCATGGGTGAGCACGACGGCGTCGATCGTGTCGGGGGGCACGGGAAACCGCTCCCAGTTCCGCTCCCGCAGTTCTTTCTCGCCCTGGAAGAGGCCGCAGTCCACGAGCACCCGCCGCCCCCCCGACTCCACGAGGTGCCGCGACCCCGAGACGACGCCCGCGGCCCCCAGGAATCTCAAGCGTGCCATGTTCGCGTTTCTCCTCCCTGTGCGGCCGTTCAGCGTTGTTCGGGCCGCGGTGCCGCGGCCCGCGTCACCCCCGCCATGAGAACTTCACCGTCCTCGAGGGCGAGCGACTCGAGCCAGTGGCTCGTCGCGCCGGCGTCGTGTGTCGTTGGAATATAGACCACAAGCACCGTGCGGCCATCCAGCCGCCGCAGTTCGGTGGCCATGCCAAGGGAGTCGATCCACCTCGCGATCTCGTGGGTCACCGGCCCGCGCGGCAGCGGCAGGCGGCCGAGACGGGCATCGACGACGACGATGCCGATCTGGTTGGCTGCCCGGAGCACGACCTCGACGTCGAGCGCGACGACGCCCCCGAGCATCGTTCCGCCGACCCGAGCCCCCACACGCAGCCGCCGCGAAGCGATCGCCACCCGCGGATCGGCGACGCCCGCCGGCAGCAGCCGCGCATGATTGCGGGGCAGATCGGTGGCCAGCCAGGCGTTGATCTCCGCCTCCGTGATGGCCGCCCCCCATGGCCCCGGCCGCACGAAGTCGGCGTGCAGTGCCGAGAGCTTCGTCATCAGCCGTCGCCCCAGCGTCGCCTGACCGGGCGGCGGCTCCCCGTCGAGAGCCGCCGCCGGAGACCGACTGCGGTAGAAGGCCGGCTCGTGCCGCACGAGCCCGCAGCCGCCGGCGGGAACATGGCTGCGCCGGCTCCGCGGGAGCCGTGTCGGGGTGTGTGTCGCCTGCTTGTGCCACGCATCAGCCCACGAACCCGAACAGCCGGGGGATCGGCAGCTCCGCGGTGGGCTCGAGCGTCACGGCGCCCAGGCTGTCCGCGTCGAGCTCGTCCCGCAGCACGCGCACGTTCGCCGGCGCCTCGATCCCGATCCGCACCTTGTCGCCGCTGACGCGGACCACGGTCACGACCACCGAGTCCCCGACCCGAATCCGTTCGTTCTGTTTTCGGGAAAGCACCAGCATCGAAAGCCTCCGTTGTTGATGAATGATAGGGCGTGCAATGAATGTAGCGGGGAACGTGTACATCCGTCAACGTGACCGCCGCGGGCTTGGTCGCGAGCGCTCGCCGTCGGCCCCGACCGCCCCCGAGCGGCCTCCGTCCCATCCGTCGCCGCCTCCTCGAGCGGCCCGTGCGTCGCGAGACGACGGATTGGGAAAGATGTGAGCCAGGGGAAACATCGTCTGGTCAGGAAGACTTTCTTGCCGCCACGCGAAGCGGCGCCGGAAGCGCGTGTTATGCCGGTCGCACGGAAACGCGCCGGCGCCGCACAGCAGCCGACCGCGGAGGGCTCTCCACCGGACGGCTAGCGGTTGGCGGTGGCTGATTCCGCGCCGGTGGCGACGAAGGCGGCCACGTCCACCGCCTTGGCCGAGGCGATGTGGGCCTCGGCCTGCTCGATCCGCGCGACATCGCCGGTGAGCAGCCGCGGGTGCGACTTGTGCACGCCCTTCAGACGGCTCGGCCGACCGGCCACGAGCGCCAGCTTCGGGTCGATCTCCAGCGACACCTCGGCGGGAATCGCGCCGGCAGCCTCGATCCGCCGGTTGAGCGCCAGCCGCGGGAAGGGTGGGATGCCGCCCGGCTGCATGAGGGCCTTGAGGAGGATCGCCGTGTCGGCGAACCGCCGATAGGCGGCGGCCGCCTCGGTGGAAGGCGCCGTCCCATAGGCCACGGCGTACCGGACCCGTGGCCCGACAAGTTCGAGCGCGTCCTCCTTCTCGGTGATGCCGTCGCCGAAGTCGGGACCACCAGCCCAGCGCACGAGCCGGTCGTCGGCGCTTCGCGCCCACTTGGCAAGCGACACGCTCAAGCGTTCGAGCCGAATCGTCTCCACCTCCGTCTTCACGTCGCGGTGCGGGTCGATCACGACCACCCGCTCGCGGGCCGGGTCGTGGAGCACGATCTCGGCGAGCTGCATGCCGGGGCCGTCGTCACTGCCGGCCGGCGCGGCCAGCTCCAGGAAGTCCCAGGCGATGCCCGCACGAAACAGCGTCAGGCTGCGGGCCACCGGCGCGGTGGCGCCGTCGGCGAACAGCTCGCTCTCGACCCGCAGCTCAAAGCCGCGGTCTTGGCCGTCACCCGGCGCTGCCGCGGCGACGGCCGCCACCAGCGCCACGATGAGCGGACTCCGCACGAAGAACACAAACACGGCACGCAACGGCATGGCTCTGGCCTCCCGCTTCGCAAACTGGCGGGGGAGGCTAGCAGATCGGCCCGCTGGTCCCAAGACGGCCTTGCGGCCGCCTCCGCGACAAAACCGGCTCACTCGGGCGGGCCGTCGCGGCCGGCGGCCAGCCGTCCTGACGGGAACACAGCCCGGACGACGAGCCACAGCCCGGCCACGAACCAGGCCGCCACGAGTACCACCGCGATTCGGTCGAACACCAGCACCGCCATGTCTCCCGCGCATGCCACGTGCCGCAACCGTAGGTCACGATCGGCCGGCGGCGGCGACGGGCGGGAGGGCCCGTCACCGCGCGGTCCGCACCGACCGGCGTTACGATCGTCACCGCCGGCGCAGCCGGCCCCGGCGGCCGCGGTCATGCCGACGCGGCCCGCCGACCGCCGTAAGACGGCCATGCCCCGTGGCCGCGGCCGCGGGCCGCGGTCAGCCGTGACGCTCCCGCCGTGATCGGTGGACGACGGCGTCGATGATCGCGTCGGCGATCGTCGGCAGCGGCAGCACCCGCTCGACCGCCCCGGCCTCGATCGCGGCCCGCGGCATGCCATACACGACGCAGGTCGACTCATGCTCCGCGATGGTGGCGCCGCCCGCGGCGTGAATCGCCCGCATGCCCAACGCGCCGTCGCTGCCCATGCCGGTCAGCAGCGCGGCCACGACCTGGTCGCCGCCCGCCTCCGCTGCGGACCGGAAAAGGACGTCGACCGCGGGCCGACAGTGGTGAAGCGGCGGCGTCTCGAGGAGCCGGGCACGATAGGCCCCCGCCACGAACTCGACGGCCAGATGGGTGTCGCCCGGCGCGATCAGACACGTGCCCGGCCGAAGCACGTCCCCCTCCGCCGCCTCACGGACGTCGAGGCTGCACAGCGCGTCGAGCCGCTCCGCCACGGCCCGCGAGAAGGCGGCCGAGATGTGCTGCACGACGGCGATCGGCGGGAGCCCGCGCGGAAACCGCGGCAGCACGGTCCGCAGCGCCTCGATGCCGCCGGTGGAGCCGCCGATCACGATCAGCTGGCGACCGCCGGCCCGCACGGCGGGGGCCACCGCCGGCGTCACGGGCCCCGTGACCGTGACCTCCGGCCGCCGCTGGCGGAACCGGACCGACTGGGCCGCCGCCTTGACGTGAAAGGCCAGCCGCTCGCCGAGCGTGCCGATCGACATCGTCCCGTCGGGCTTCGCCAGCACGTCGACAGCGCCGGCCTCGAGGGCGTCGAGTGCCGCCTGGGAGCCGGCCTGCGCCAGCGAACTGACCACCACCACCGGCAGGGGATGGTGCCGCATCAGGATCCGCAGGAACGTCAGGCCGTCCATCCGCGGCATCTCGAGGTCGAGCGTGAGCACGTCGGGCTCGAGCCGGGCGATCTTCTCGCGGGCCACGAAGGCGTCGCAGGCGGAGCCCACCACCTCGATCTCCGGATCGGCCGCCAGGGCATCGGTGATCGCCCGGCGAACGAGCGCCGAATCGTCGATGACGAGCACGCGAAGCCTGCGGTCGGGACGGAGCGTCATGGGGAAGGATGGAGGTGGGTCAGAGGGGCCGCGTGTAGACGCTCGGAGAAAGCTGGCTGAAGGGGTGCCGCAGGTCGAGCAGGCTCTCGGTATGCCCGATGACCAGGTAGCCGCCTGGCGCGAGCTGCTCGAACAGCCGGCCCACGAGCTGCGCCCGCGAGGGGGCGTCGAAATAGATCATCACGTTTCGGCAGAACACGACGTCGAGGGCCTCGGGCACCGGATACGGGTCCTGAAACAGGTTCACGGCCTCGACCGTCACCGCCCGGCGGATCTCGGGCCTGACCCGGTAGTATCCCTCGCGCGGGCCGAAGCCCCGGCGGAAATACCGGGGCAGCAGGTCGGCCGTGGGCAGGGCCACCTTGCCGGCCTCGTAGATCCCCAGCCGGCAGCGTTCGACCATCCGCCGTGAGATGTCGGAGGCGAAGACCCGCCAGGCGGGCAGTGGATGCCTCCGCGCGAACTCGGCCATCACGATCGCCAGCGAATAGGGCTCTTCTCCCGACGCGGCCGCCGCCGACCAGATCCGCAGGGGCCGGCCGGCCGTCGCGGCCCGCGGTCCGAGGGTCGGGAGCAGGTGCCCCGCGAGCAGCTCGAAGTGGGCCCGCTCCCGGAAGAAATGCGTGTGATTGGTCGTGATCGTATCGATCAGGAACTCGATCTCGTCGGTGCCGGTCGGCGCGTCGAGGATCGCGCAGTAGTCGCTGAAGCCGGCGCAGCCCAGCGATCGCAGATGCCGCGCCAAGCGGCTGGCCACGAGCGGCCGATGCTCGGGACCGAGGCAGATCCGGCTCCGTTCGTAGACCAGCCGCGAGAGGAAGGCGAAGTCTCGGGGAGAGAGGGCTTGTTCGGGGAAGGGCATCGTGGGACGCGACACTGGCATCCTCCGCGGCTCGTTCAGAAGTCGCGAAAGTGTCGCTCCTCCGCATCGGGGGTCGCGACGGACTCCGTGACCGGGTCACCGGGCATGGGGATCAGCGGACCCCGGCCCCGTGCGGACGGCCGGCGGGCCGCGGGGCGGAACGGACTCGGCGGCGCGACGGCCGACGCAGGGCGGACCGCGGCCGGCACCGGTGCCGGGCCACCGCTGCCGGAGCCGCCGACGGCATGGCCACGAAAGGCCTCCGCCTCCGCCGTGAGCCGCGCGGCGGCGACGACGGCGCGGTCCGCGGTCGCCGCCGTCTCCTGCGTCGCCGCATCGATCCGGGCCACGGCCGTCCCGATCTCACGGATGCCCTGCGACTGCTCGCGAGCCGCCGTGGCGATCTCCGCCACGAGCCCGTCGGCGGCAGTCACCTTGGCGACGATCTCGCCGAGCGACTGCCCCACGCGGCCGCAGCTCACGGCGCCTTGCCGGCTGCTCGCGATGGCGGCCGCGATCTTCGTGGCCGTCTCATGGGCCGCCGCCGCGCTCCGCTGGGCCAATGACCGGACCTCGTCGGCCACGACGGCAAACCCGGCCCCGGCCTCCCCCGCCCGGGCCGCCTCGACGGCTGCGTTGAGCGCGAGGATGTTGGTCTGGAAGGCGATCTCGTCGATGTGCTTGACGATCTTCGCGACCTCACCACTCGACGTTTCGATCGCCTGCATGGCGCCGTTCATCTCCGCCATGGTCGCCGCGCCGGCAGCCGCGGCCGCACGAGCCTCGGCGGCGAACTCCTTGGCGCGGGCGGCGTTGTCGGCCGTGCTGCGGATCATCGCCGACATCTGCTCCAGCGCCGCGGCCGTCCCGGTGACCGACGAGCCCTGGGCTCCGCAGCCCACCGCCACCGCGCGGCCCGCCGCGGCCAGTTCGACCGCGGCGTTCACGGTGCGGGCGGCGGAGGCCTGCACCGCGGCGGCCGTCTCGCGGACGGCCGCCGCGGCTGCCCGCACGACCGCCACGGCGAGTCCGAGGGCCGCCACCGTGACCAGCGCCAGGAAGACATTCAGCCGGCCGAGCGTCTCCCCCCACGCCGGCGCGGCCGTGGGCGCGAACGCCGCGATCGACCACGCGGCGATCGTGCCGACCGCCAGCGCCGCCGCGGCCAGCGCCGTGAGGCCCATGACGAGGCGGTGGGCAAGGGGCGTCTGGGTCATACGACGGGCTCGGCTGCGGAGGAGTCGGCGGAACTGAAGTCGGCGGCCGCGATCATGTCGAGGTCGAGCAACGTCGTCAGCCGGGCCGCCGACGTGGCGATCCCCGTGATGAAGCGGACGTCGACGGCACCGCCGAAATCGGGAGTGGGCTGGATGTCGCCGGCCTTCAAGGTGACCACTTCCTCGACCCCCTCCACGACCACGCCATAGGCACGGCTGCCGCCCCCGGCCGCCACCTGCGCGACGATGATGCAGGTGCGGTCATCGTCGGGCGTCGTCGCCAGACCGAAGCGGGTGCGCAGGTCCACCAGCGGGATCACCTTGCCGCGGAGGTTGACCACGCCCCGCACGTGGGCCGGCATGGAAGCCACCGGCGTCACCGGCAGCAGCCGGATGATCTCACGCACGGAAAGTACCGGCACGCCATAGACCGCGCCGGCGAGCCGGAAGGTGAGATACTTGCCCGGCTGCGCCTCCGCGGGCGGCGGGTCGGCATCGCGACGCTCTCGGGTGGCGTGCATGGGTTTCCACCGGCCGTTCAGGCCGCGGCCTCCGGATGAGTCTTTGGTTTCAGACGCACGAGCTGGTTGGCGTCGAGGATCAGTCCCACGCGGCCATCCCCGAGGATCGCCGCCCCGGCGAACCCGGCGCGGGGCGGAAACATCGCGCCGAGGCTCTTGATCACCACCTCCTGGCGGCCGATCAGGTCGTCGACCAGCAGGCAGCGGCTGTCGCTCCCGGATTCGACGACCACCACGATGCCGCGGGCGGGATCGGCGACCGCGGCCGGAACGCCGAGGTGCGGCCCCAGCCGCAGAAGCGGCACCTGCCGCCCCCGCACCTCGACCAGCTCGCCGCGTCCCTGCACCACGGACACCGCGCCGGCCGCGGGTCGAAACGACTCCACCACCGCGAGCGTGGGAATCACGTACCGCTGGTCGCCCACCGCCACCAGCAGCCCCTCGATGATCGCCAGCGTGAGCGGGATGGAAACCGTGAACGTGGTGCCGCGGCCCGGGGTCGACTCGATCTCGATCTTGCCGCGGAGCTTCTCGATGTTCCGCCGGACCACGTCCATGCCCACGCCGCGGCCCGAAAGATCGGTGACCGCCGCGGCCGTGGAAAAGCCCGGCGCGAAAATGAGCTCCAGCACCTCCCGCCGCTCGAGCGGCGTCGCCCGCGACACGATCCCGCGGGCTGCGGCGATCGCACGGATCCGCTCCGGATCGAGTCCGCGGCCGTCGTCGGCGACGCGAATGACCACGCAGCCGCCCTGATGGCACGCCCGCAGCGTGATCGTGCCGGTCGGCGGCTTGCCGGCCGCCAGGCGGGCGGCCGGCGGCTCGATCCCGTGGTCGGCAGAGTTGCGGATCATGTGCACGAGGGGATCGGCGATCTCCTCGATCACGGTGCGATCGAGTTCGGTCTCCTCCCCTTCGAGCACGAGGCGGATGTCCTTGCCGAGCTGACCGGCGACGTCGCGAACGAGCCGCGCCATCTTCTGGAACGTGCCGCGGATCGGCACCATGCGCAGCGACATGGTCGTCCGCTGGATGTCCTTGGTGATGCCACGGAGCCTGCCCAGGGCCCGCGCCAGCTGGTCGTCGGCGGCCGCGGTCGCCACGCCATGCTGCACCACCATCGACTGCGCGATCACCAGCTCGCCCACGAGATCGACGAGCCCGTCGAGCTTCGCGGTGTCCACGCGG
>JAJTED010000099.1 GCA_021300535.1 Planctomycetaceae bacterium
CCGCAGGGCACCTTGAAGAACATCAGCGCCATGAACCACATCATGTAGTTCATCACCTGCTGCTGCACCTTCTGCTGCTCATCCACCGCCGGCGGCATGAAGAGCTTCTGCTGCCAGAGCATGAGGCCGATCGTGACGAGCGGGAAGAGATTGAGGAACGGGCCGAGCCAGGCCTCCGGGGCGGCGAGGAAATCGGGCAGGAACTTCGACCAGTCCCAGAGCATGTCGGGGGCCGCGAGGTTCGAGCACCAGCGGATGGCGGAGCTGAACAGCGGCGCCTGCCGCAGCTCGACGTCGGTCGCCAGCGAGCGGTAGAGCCCCATGAAGATCGGAATCTGGATGAACACCGGCAGACAACCGCTGACGGGATTCACGCCGTGCTTCCGCCACAGCTCTTGCGTGGCCCGGGTTCGCTTCTCCGGCTCGTTCTTGTACTTCTCCGCGAGGGCCTTCATCTCCGGCTGCAGCGCCTGCATCTTCTGCGACGAGACCGCCTGCCTGCGGCTCAAGGGGAACATCGCCCCGCGGACCATGACCGTGAGGAGGATGATCGCGATGCCGTAGTTGCCGATCACGGCGTGCAGGCCATGCAGCAGCGCGATGAGCGGCCGGGCCACCCAGCCGAACCAGCCGTAGTAGACGAGGTCGTCCATCGCCGCGCCGCTGGCGCCGAACTGGCCGAGCAGGTCGGGCTTCTTGGGGCCGGCGAAGATCTCGTAGCGGTGGGTCGTCGTGCCGCCCGCGGCGAGGACGATCTCCTGCGACACCAGCCGCGGCGTCACGTCCACGAGTTTCTTGCGGGCCGCGGCGGGGGGCTCCGCGACGGCGATCGGCCGCACCTCGGCCAGCGCCGGCGCGTCGCTACCGGCGGCCACCGGGATCAGCGCGGAGGCGAAATACAGCGCGTCCACGCCGGCGAACGACAGCGGCTTTCCCTCGCGGACGGTGGAGGCGGGATGGGTGAGCGCCTGATCGGCGATCTTCAGCCCGCTGACGAGCGTGGTCTGCTCGCCGGAAAACCGCAGCGCCACGTCGCGGACGGCGAGCGAGCTCCAGTCGCGAGCCACCCGCTGGGCGTACCACCAGCCCTCCGTCGGCAGGCCGGTGGGCCCGTCAAGCGCATAGGTCACGATCGACTCACGGCCCGCGGCGCCGTCGGCCTGCCAGGTCACGGTGAGTCCCAGGCGGTAGCCGGCATCGGCCGCCTCCGTCGGCGGCAGCAGCCGATACTCCTTCGCGACCGTGACCCCGCCGGGGAGCCGCCGGGTGAACCGCACGCCGCCGTCACCCGTCGCCTCGGTCTCCCAATCGACGTCGGCGAGCTCGTGGCCCGGCAGCTCCCGGTCGTCTTCCCCGCGCCGCCGGCCGTCCCGCGAGTCCACCGCCAACGTGAAAGACAGCTGGTCGTGCCGCTCGCCGTCCGGATCGGCCACGGGGCCGCCGCGAAACTCGGGCCGCACCACCTCCAGCGGCCGGCGCTCGAGCACGGCCTCCATCGTCCGCGGGCTGCCGTCCCGCATGATCTCGACGGCCACCTTCTGGCCCGGCTTCGTCTTGGCGAGGATGTCGCCGAGCGACCACACGTCCGCCACAGGTGATCCGGCCAGCTTGACGATCACATCACCAGCGGCGAGGCCCGTCCGTGCGGCGGGCGTGCCCGGCCCCACGACGCCGATCCGGCAGCCCTCGGGCACTGTGACCGCGGCCAGGTGGCCGAGGTAGCCTGACCGATCGTCCTGGTCGTGAAACTGCTCGCTGGAAAGTTCGATCCGCTCGACGGTCGCACCGCGGCTGGAGAGCGTGACGAGCATCCGCGCCGGATCGGCCGGGTCGAGCGAGCCGAGGGTGCGCCGCACCCGCGGCGCTGTCGCTGCGATCACGGCCGCGGCATCGGCCGCGTCGGTGGCTTGGCGGCCGTTCAGCCGGCCGGCGTCACGTCCCGGCTCCTGCTGGGCGCCGGCGTCTGTCGGTGCTGCGGCCCGCTGTGCCGCTGCCTTCTCCGCCTTGGGCCGCGGGGGATAGAGCCAAGCCTGGAGGGCCTGACCGGCGAGGATGGCGGCCAGCGAGATGGCGATGAACGAGATGTAGCGACGTTCCACGAAAGGCTCCCGGGGTGACGCGACCGAGTATACCCGTACGGCGGCGGGCTACTTGCCCTGCAGCAGGCGGTCACCGAGGTAATTGTCGAGGTCCGGGATGCCGTGGATCTTCTTGCAGGTCACGTCGCAGGGATACGCCACCCGCCGGAACCGCACGGCCGTGTCATCCTCCTGGACCACGTAGCAGGCCCGCGGATCGCCATCCCGCGGCTGGCCGACCGATCCGACGTTCACCATCGCCTTCACCGGCGGCAGCTCGATCCGCACCTCGGCCGCGGACCTGGGCACGGAGGGGGAGAGAAACTCGGGCGTCGTGGTGAACACGCCGGGGATGTGGGTGTGGCCCTGGAAGCAGTGGCGACCGATGAGCTCGAAGATGTGTTCCATCTTCAGCGGGTTGTAGATGTCTTCCGGAAAGACGTACTCGTCAAGCGGCCGGCGGGCGGAGCCGTGCACGAACATCGAGTCGCCCGCGGTGTGGGTCCGCGGCAGTTCGCCGAGAAAGTCGGTGAGTCTGTTGGCGGCATTCTTCGGCTGGCGGTCGTGACCCTCCAGTTGCACTCGCGTCCAGCGGATCGCCCGCTCGGCGCCGACGTTGAAGCCGTCGGGATCGAAGAGGGCGCCCTGGTCGTGGTTGCCCAGCAGCACCATCTCGCACCGCTCCTGCACGAGCTTCACGCACTCGCAGGGATTCGGACCGTAGCCGACCACGTCACCGAGGCAGAAGATGGCGTCCACGCCCTGCCGGTCGATGTCCTCGAGCACGGCCTGGAGGGCTTCGAGGTTGCCGTGGACGTCGCTGATGATGGCCCGCTTCACGCCTGCTGCACCCTGGTGGCGGGCCGTGGCCCGGCGGCCACGTCGGCTGGAACTTGTGGTTTTGGAGGGATCTTTTGAGACTACGAACGCCCTTCGGGTCGGTCAAGGATCGCAGCCGCTGCCGCCGCGGGAAACCTGCCTCATGAAAACCCTCGCCATCGACACGAGCCTGGCCGCCGGCTCCGTGGCCGCGCTCGACGGCGACCGCCGCGCCTCGCGGCCGCTCGGCGGCGCCGGCGAGCATGCGCGGCTCGTGGCCGCGGCCCTGGCGGAGGCCGCGGCGGAGCTTGGCTGGCGGCCGCGCGACGCCGAACTTGTCGCGGTGGTCCGCGGTCCGGGGTCGTTCACCGGCCTGCGGGTCGGCGTGGCCACGGCGAAGGGTCTGGCCTGGGCCACGGGGGCGCGGCTCATCGGCGTCTCGGGAGTGGAGGTCGTGGCACGGCTCGCGCATGCCGCGGCGGGCTGGCCCGAGGCGCCGGTCCACGTCGCCTACGACGCGGGCCGCGGCGAGGTGTTCGCCACCACGGCCCTGCCGGCGACGACGTCGCCCTCCGGCTGGGCTGCCGGCCCGGGCAGCCTCGTGCCGCTCGCCGACTGGATCGACTCTCTCGCCCCCGGTGCGCTCGTCGCCGGCCCGGCGCTCGACCTTGCAGCGTGCGGCCCGCTGCTCGCCGCGCGACCCGACCTGCGGCTGCCGCCGCCCGGCGCCCGCACGCCCACCGCCGCCGCGGCCGGCGCCGTGGCCCTGCTCCACGCCGCCGCGGGCAGCCACGACGACCCGTTCACGCTCGTGCCCGACTACGTGCGGCCCAGTTACGCGGAAGAACGCCGCAGTTGACAGTCCGCATGTCGCACCGGCGCCTTCCCAGGCAAGCCGGGTTGCGATGGGCGCGGGGCTGCCCATGCCCCAGGAGCCGGCGTATGCAGACAATCGAAGCAGGATTGCGAAGCGCAGTCTGCATCCGAGTGAGCGGATGCCAGGATGGCATCCGCGAACGTCCGGCGACGGGGCATGGGCAGCCCCGCGCCGACGCGTGAGGTGATGCGTTTGCGTCGCGGCCGAGAGCCCGCGCTATGCCAATTCGGGCCGTGCGGTACGATTGGCGGCTGTTTTTCCGGCAGTCCCGCTCTCCAGGCCCCGCCATGCGCCCCATCACCAAGCTGCTCGTCGCCAACCGCAGCGAGATTGCGATCCGCGTCTTCCGCTCGGCCCACGAGCTCGGCATCCGCACCGTCGCCATCTATGCCCACGAGGACCGCTTCGCCCTCCATCGCTTCAAGGCCGACGAGGCCTATCTGGTCGGCAAGCCCGGCGAGCCGATCCGCTCCTACCTCGACATCGAGGCGGTCGTGGCGCTGGCCAAGAAGCACGGCGTCGATGCGATCCATCCCGGCTACGGCTTCCTCTCCGAGAATCCCGAGTTCGCCGCGGCCTGTGCGAAGGCGGGGATCACGTTCGTGGGCCCGCGGGTCGAGCTCCTGCGCACGCTGGGCGACAAGACCGCGGCCCGCGACCTCGCCCAGCAGGCCGGCGTGCCGATCCTCGCCGGCAGCGCCAAGCCGGTGACCAGCCAGGCCGACGCCCTGAAGATCGCCAAGGAGCTCGGCTGGCCCGTGATCCTCAAGGCCGCCCACGGCGGCGGCGGCCGCGGCATGCGGGTGGTTCGTGGCGAGGACGAGCTCGCGGTGGCGCTCGAGAGCGCCCAGCGCGAGAGCAAGACCGCCTTCGGCTCCGCCGCTGTGTTCGTGGAGAAGTTCATCCAGCGGGCACGGCACATCGAGGTGCAGCTGCTCGGCGACCTGCACGGCGGCCTCGTGCACCTCTTCGAGCGCGACTGCTCCGTGCAGCGGCGGCACCAGAAGGTGGTGGAGGTGGCCCCGGCCCCCAACCTCGCCCCGAAGATGCGCGACGCCATCTGTGAGGCGGCGCTGGCCATCGGCCGCCAGGCCCGCTACGAGAACGCCGGCACCGTCGAGTTTCTCGTCGACGCCGACGCCGACCGCTTCTACTTCATCGAGGTCAACCCGCGGATCCAGGTGGAGCACACCGTCACCGAGGAGATCACCGGGATCGACATCGTCCGCCGCCAGCTGCTCGTGGCCCAGGGCCACAAGCTCTCCGATCCGCAGATCGGCCTCGGCGACCAGGCGGCCATCCGCTCGATGGGCACCGCGATCCAGTGCCGCGTCACCACCGAGGATCCTGAGAACCGCTTCCTCCCCGACTACGGCCGGATCACCGCCTACCGCTCGGCCAGCGGCATGGGCATCCGGCTCGATGCGGGCACGGCCTTCTCCGGCGCCGTGGTCACGCCCTACTTCGACTCGCTGCTGGTCAAGGTCACGGCCCGCGGCCTCACCCATCGCGAGGCGGCCGGCCACATCGAGCGCTGCCTGCAGGAGTTCCGCATCCGCGGCGTGAAGACGAACATCCCGTTCCTCATCAACCTCGTCACCCATCCCGCCTTCCTCGCCGGCGAATGCACGACGCGGTTCATCGACGAGACGCCGGCGCTGTTCGACTTCCCGATCCGCCGGGACCGGGCCACGAAGGTGCTCGAGTACCTCGCCGACGTGATCGTCAACGGCAACCCGCTCGTGAAGGGCCGGCCTGCCGCCGCCCGCCGCCAGCCGGCCCCGCTCCCCGAGTTCGACGCCTTCGCCGCCCCGCCGCCGGGCACCCGGCAGAAGCTCCAGGAACTGGGCCCGCACAAGTTCGCCGCCTGGGTCCGCGAGCAGCAGCGGCTGATGATCACCGACACCACGATGCGCGACGCCCACCAGTCGCTGCTCGCCACGCGGATGCGGTCCTACGACATGCTCGCCGCCGCCGACGCCTACGCCCGGCTGTGTTCCGGCTTCTTTTCGCTGGAGATGTGGGGCGGGGCCACGTTCGACACGGCGATGCGGTTCCTCAAGGAGTGTCCCTGGGACCGGCTCCTGCTGCTCCGCGAACGGATCCCGAACATCCTCTTCCAGATGCTCCTCCGGGCGAGCAACGCCGTCGGCTACACCAACTACCCCGACAACGTCGTCCAGGCGTTCGTCAAGGAGTCGGCGGCGGCGGGCATCGACGTGTTCCGCGTCTTCGACCCGCTCAACTGGGTGCCGAACATGCGGGTGGCGATCGACGCCGTGGTCGAGAGCGGCGCGATCTGCGAGGCGGCGGTCTGCTACACCGGCGACGTCCTCGACCCGAAGCGCACGAAGTATGCGCTCGACTACTACGTAAAGCTCGCCAAGGAGCTGGAGAAGGCCGGCGCCCACATGCTCGCCATCAAGGACATGGCCGGGCTCTGCAAGCCGTTCGCCGCAGGCAAGCTGGTCGAGGCACTGCGGGCTGAGGTCTCCATCCCGATCCACTTTCACACCCACGACACCTCCGCCGCCCAGATGGGCAGTCTGCTGGAGGCGGCCCGGGCCGGCGCCAGCGTGGTGGACGCCGCGTTCGCGTCGTTCGCCGGGCTCACCAGCCAGCCGAACCTCAACGCCCTGGTCGATGCGGTCCGCAACACGCCGCTCGACACCGGCCTCGACCCCGAGCCGCTCCGCCACCTGTCGCACTACTGGGCCGCCGTCCGTGAGCACTACACGGCGTTCGAGTGCGGCATGAAGGCGCCCGACGCCGACCTCTACCTCCACGAGATGCCGGGCGGCCAGTTCACCAACCTCCTCGAGCAGGCCAAGGCCCTCGGCCTCGGCGATCGCTGGGAGGAGGTCTGCAAGGCCTATGCCGACTGCAACCAACTGCTCGGCGACATCGTCAAGGTCACGCCCACGAGCAAGTCGGTGGGCGACCTCGCGCTGCTCCTGGTCACCAACGGCATGCACGCGTCCGACCTGCTCTCCGACTCCCGCGAGCTCTCGTTTCCCGAGTCGGTGGTCGATCTCCTCGCCGGCCGCATGGGCCAGCCGCCGGGCGGCTTTCCCGCGGCCGTCGTCAACCGCATCGTCCGCAACGGCGACGTGGTCACGGGCCGCCCCGGTGAGTCGTTGCCGCCGGCCGACTTCACGGCCGCCGCGAAGAAGGTGGCGGAACTGGTGGGCCGCACCGCGTCGCCCAAGGAGGTGCTCTCCTGGCTCCTCTATCCGCGGGTGTACCAGGATTACGCGCAGCACCGGGCAAAGCACGGCGACGTGAGCGTGCTCCCCACGCCGGCCTTCCTCGAGGGACCGAAGCCGGGCGAGGAGCTCGCCATCGACATCGAGCCAGGCAAGACGCTCGTGGTCCGGCTGCTCACGGTGGGCGAGCCGCATGCCGACGGCACGCGGACCGTGTTCTTCGAGCTCAACGGCCAGCCCCGGAGCGTGTCGGTCGCCGACAAGAGCCTGGAGGCGAAGGTGCAGCGGCGGCCGAAGGCCGTGATCGGCGACGCCCGCGAGGTGGCCGCGCCGATGCCGGGTCTGATCGTCACGGTGGCGGTGAAGCCGGGCGACACGGTCGCCAAGGGGCAGAAGCTCCTGTCACTCGAAGCCATGAAGATGGAGACGACTGTCTACGCCGAGCGCGACGGCCGGATCGGCGAGGTGCTCGTGACGCCGGGCACGCCGGTGGAGGCGGGGGAGCTTGTTGCACGCTACGCTGACGCGTAGCGGCGCGGCTGCACGGCCATCCATGGCCCGTGCAGCCTTCGCCCGGCGTGGTCGCAGCCAAGGTGCGACCAGCCGGGCTGGCGGCCGCCTTCCGGGCGGCCGTGGCCGCCGCTGGCGCGGCGGCGAGGCACGCGGCGAGGCACGCGGCGCGGCCTGCGGCCGCTGCGTGCTGGTCAGACGGAGCCACGCGGCGCGGCCTGCGGCCGCTGCGTGGCGGAGGCGTCGTGGGCAGGCCGGCCATCAAACCGTGGCGCACGCCTCCAGGCGTGCGAATCGACGCATCAAGACCACAGGCCCATCGGATCGAGCGTTGATCCTCGCGCAACGAACCGCTCCTCCTGAACCCACGGCGAGGGAGGGGCTGCCAGTGCCCCGGGAGCCGGCGTATGCAGACAAGCGAAGCAAGGATTGCGGAGCGCGGTCTGCATCCGAGTGAGCGCAGGGCAGGATGCCCGCAGCGAACGTCCGGCGACGGGGCATGGCAGCCCCGACCGGCTGCGGCTGCAGCGATGGATTCGCGCGGCCGCACGCCCCGTGCGCCGGCCTACTCGCCCTGCTTCACCAGATCCTTGAAGACCTTGCGGACCTTGGCCACCTTCGGGGCGGCCACGGCGTTGCAGTAGCGGTCGCCAGGGTTCTTCGCGAAGTAGTCCTGGTGGTAGCCCTCCGCCGGATAGA
This sequence comes from Planctomycetaceae bacterium, assembly GCA_021300535.1. GTDB lineage: Bacteria > Planctomycetota > Planctomycetia > Pirellulales > UBA1268 > QWPN01. The sequence goes on from JAJTED010000099.1 coordinate 8,190, forward strand.
AGATCGAGGCCTTCGTGACCTCCGTCACGATCTTCCCCGGAAAGACTTTCGCCCCGTCGAGCTTCGCGATCACCTGCTCGGCGATCCGCTTTTGCTCGTCGTCGTGATAGAAGACGCCCGACCGATACTGCGTGCCCACGTCGGCCCCCTGGCGGTTAAGGGTCGTCGGATCGTGCGTCGCGAAGAACACCTCGAGCAGCTTCTCGAACGACACCACCGCCGGGTCGTATTCGATCTCGATCGCCTCGGCATGGCCGGTGAGCCCGGTGCACACGTCCTTGTACGTCGGGTTCGGCACCTTGCCGCCGATGTAGCCGCTGGTCACGCTCTTCACGCCTTTGAGCTCGGCATACACCGCTTCGGTGCACCAGAAGCAGCCGCCGGCGAACGTCGCCTTCGCGAGTCGGGGCGGATCGGCGGCGGCAGACGACATCATGGCGAGGGCTCCGAGGGCCAAACAGGCGAACCGGCGGTTCATCGTGTGCTTCTCCGTGAGGGATGGTTGCCGGACGATCGTATTGTAGGAACTTCCGCCGGATCGACGACGAATCGGAGCGGCTTCATCGCCCACGCGCCAGCATAGCCCACGCCGATCCGGGGCGTCCGCTCGATCAGCCGCCGCGGAACGTCGACCCCGGGCTCGAGCCACAGGCCCGTGGCCCGGGCCGCCTGCCGCCCGTCGAAGCCGCGGTCGATGCCCAGGCCCTTCGTCACCCGGCCCGGCCCCGTAAACTCCCCGGCACCGCGGATCAACACCGCCGCCGGCACGCCCTCGGCGCCGGTCACGACATTCAGCATCCAATGCATGCCGTAGCACAGGTAGACGTACCACCGGCCGGCCGGCCCGAACATCACGGCGGTGCGCGGCGTCAGGCCCTTCGCCCCGTGGCAGGCCAGGTCGTGAGCCCCCAGGTAGGCCTCCGTCTCGTGGACGACGTGCCGCGCGGTCCGGCCATCGGCCCCGCGGACGACGAGCAACGCTCCGATCAGTTCCCGCGCCACCCGGTCCGCCGGCCGGTCGAAGAAGGATCGCGGCAGGGTCTGTGACGACGACGCCATATCGGGCATTATTATGGCCGATCGATCACCGGAAATCGCGGAGCCATCGTCACACTCATGGAAGCAGGCATCGTCGGGCTGCCGAACGTCGGCAAGAGCACCCTCTTCAACGCCCTCACCCAGTCCAAGGCGGCGCAGAGCGCCAACTATCCGTTCTGCACGATCGAGCCCAACGAGGGCATGGTGAGCGTGCCCGACGGCCGGCTCGATCGGATCACGAAACTCATCCCGCCGCAGAAGGTGATCCCCGCCGCCCTCAAGCTCGTGGACATCGCGGGGATCGTGAAGGGGGCGAGCGAGGGCCAGGGCCTGGGCAACAAGTTCCTCTCCCACATCCGCGAGGTGGACGCGATCCTCCAGGTGGTCCGCTGCTTCGACGATCCCGACGTGATCCACGTGGCCGGCAAGGTCGACCCCCTGTCGGACATGGAGACCATCGAGCTGGAGCTGATGCTCGCCGACATCCAGCACCTGGAGAACCTGCTGCCGAAGGCCGAGCGGGCCGGGCCAGGGGCCGCTCGTCCAGGCCGTGCGGGCGGCGGCGGCGAAGTCGGGCGCCGAGGTGGTGCCGGTGTGCGCGAAATTGGAGGCCGAGATCGCGGAGCTCGACGAGGCCGACCGGGCGGAGATGCTCGCAGGCGCCGGGCTGGCGGAGCCGGCGCTGGCGGTGCTGGCGCGGGCCGCCTACAAGACGCTCGGCCTGCAGAGTTACTTCACGGCCGGCGAAAAGGAGGTGCGGGCGTGGACGGTGCCCGTGGGCGCGCTCGCCCCGCAGGCCGCCGGCGTGATCCACACCGACTTCGAGAAGGGTTTCATTCGCGCGGAGATCTACTCGCTCGAGGATCTGGAGCACTACAAGAGCGAGAAGGAGATGGGCCATCCATGGCCCCGGCAGGCTTGGCCCGGCGTGGTCGCAGCCAAGGTGCGACCAGCCGGGCGGGCGGTCGCACCTCCGGGCGACCGTGGCCGCCGCGGAGCGGCGGCCCTGTAGCGGCGGTCTCTGACCGTCGATCCGAGCCACGCGGCGCGGCCTGCGGCCGCTGCGGGCAGGAAGGAGCGGCTGCTCGGAAGGCCGGGAAGCGGTCTCGTCACCGTTCACCGTTCCAAGAAGCCCCGGGCGTGAACACCACCCCGCCGTCCATGCCGCACGACGGCACGTGATTCCCCGGTTCGCACCCGCATGGCATGGCACGCGGGAAGGCATGCCACCCGGAGTCCCCCGGCTTCCGCCGGGGGCTTTTTGTGGGAACTCCAGGCCCGGAGGGCCGGGTCGACTGTGAGCGGGCGGCGGCCCGCC
>JAJTED010000100.1 GCA_021300535.1 Planctomycetaceae bacterium
TCACGCCGTGCATGCCTCGTGCTTGGAGGGACTCGAGGAACTCCCGCCAGTGGGTCTCGGCCTCGCTCCGCGCGACACTGCAACCGAGGACGGACCGCTTACCATCAGGGGTGACGCCGATGGCGGTGAGCACGGCACAGGGCACGACGGCCCCGGCGTGGCGGACCTTTTCGTACCTGGCGTCGAGGATCAGATAGGTGACCTCGCCGAGAGGCCGGTTCCGTCAGGCGGCCAGCTCTTCGTCGAGTTCGGCGGCGGCCCGACTGACCTGGGTGGAGGTGACCTGGAGGCCGCACAACTCCTCGACGATCTTCGTGACCTTCCGGGTGCTGACGCCCTGGACGTACATCTCGGCGACCGCCAGGGTCATGGCCCGTTCGCTGCGCACTCCCCGGTCGAGGCTCTTGGGGTAGAAGGGCCGCCCCTCCTCGTCGTGGTAGTCGCGGGTCTGCGGGATCCGCAGGTGCACCTCGCCGACACGAGTCCGGACGGTCTTCGGCTTGAATCCGTTGGCGTAGCCTTGACGGTCGGCCGTTCTCTGATGAGACTCGGCCTTCAGAGTCTGCTCGCGCTCGATCTGCATGGCACAGTTCATGATGATGGAACAGGCAGAGGCCATGGCCGCAGGGCCATGCTCGATCATGATTGCCGTGACGGCTTCAAAGACAGCACTTTCTTCTTGGTGGGTCATCGCAGGTTCCTTCTTGGGGTAGTAAGACACTTCCAAGAAAGCCTCGATGACCCGCCTTTTCAAATCGGCGGCCGGTAGGGGCCTGACCTCGTCTCGCTACGCTCGACTCGGTCAGGCCCCTACCGGTGATTTACAGAAGAGACGTTACACGAACCTCCCGGCAACAGGCATGCTGCCGACTGCGATATCCAAGCCACGAAGAACTGGGCTTCGGGCTACCACCGAGTCGCCGAGTTCCCGTCGATGTGGACCAGGGTCACCTGAGGGTTCATGTACGAAACGGCCGTGGAGATATTGCTCACGACGTGCAGCAACATGTCGCAACGCGCCATGGCATAAGCGTCCCTGATAACCTCCCAGGCCATGCGGGTCGACCACTTCGAGGTGTCGGCTGCGACGAGGTGCTGAATCATGTGCCCCTCCAGCCGCTGGTGTTCCGGCGTCAAGGCTGCGAATCGTGCGTCGTCCTGACGTGTGGTCCGACGCACGTCGCGATGCACAAACACGTGTCCTCTAAAACGCTCGATGAACTCGTCCACGACCGCATCCCTGTCGGTCGCGAGAAACAGCCCCCAGTCGTCCGCTGATTCCGAAATGCCACGCTGACGAAGGATCGCGGCGATGGATGCGATGTAGTCCGGCACGCCGGCAATCGTGTTGCCGGCCTGCTCTATGACGTGGCTCGGATGTTTCACGTGAGCCGCGAGCATCAGCCGGCCTTCAAAAGGGGCGCAGAATCTGTCTACCTCATTCCGCAGATGCGGCAGAAGACGCACATGGCGATCGAAGTATCGGTGATAAAGACACCGAAACTGAGGAAACCACGACTCACGATACAGGGCATCGGCGTTCTTGTACGTCAGCAGCGGTTCTCGTCGTTCGTTGCATTCCTCCCGCGGCGGTTGGGCATTCTGCTCCAGAAAGTCGCTGGAGTTCATTTCCTCCCGAGTGGCGCCGAACAACGGTTCAAAAAAAGACAGCCACAGATTCCCATCTTCCTGCGTTCCATAACAAAAACTGACCGGCATCTTGCTCCCCAGTTGCCGCAGCAGTCGTTCCACGCGCCAGTCGGGGAAAATGCCGACGCACCGGGGATCATGGGCATCCCACACGAGGTGACTGAAAAACGTGTTGAAGACGGAAAAAAACCCCGCATCACGGCAGGGCACGACCGTCCTGTAAGTGCCACCCAAGCGCGACCGAAAACGTCCGAGGACGGCTTCGCCGCGACTTGTGAGTCTGGCAGGCAGGTGGATCACGGCGTCGTTCGACGTCCTGATCGCCACGGCGGCTTGCTGCCGCCCCAAGGCGACCGCCGCGTACGGGCCCTGAAGGGCGCTGAAGGAATAACAGGCCGCTTTCTCCTTGCGTTCTCCGGCGGTCCGGGCCGCTTTGTCGGTGCTGCAAAAATGAAACGCGGCCCGCAGGGCCCGCCGGATGTCATCGATGCGGAATACCTGTTGCGCTCCGAAGACACGATTGTCGATCTCCGGATAGACCGCCGGCGTATCCGCGACCGGATGCACGGGAAACACGCCCGGTGCCGTCAACAACTCGTGATGCGGCCCGATCGCACTGAGCACGAGCGGTTTTCCGAGCGCGAGCGCCTGTCGTGGCCCGATGGAATACCCTTCTCCGGTCGAGCAGGAGCAGTACACGTGGAATGACTCGTGTAGCGTGTCGAGTTCCGCGGGCTGCAGCGTGCTGTGACTTAGCAAAACGTTGCTGAGCCCCCTGTCCCCGAGGAAGGCCTTGGCTGCAGCGAACGTATCGCCTACGGCCAGGTTCGAATGAATCAGCAGCTCGGCCTGCGGGCTGTCGCCAAACTCGTTTGCGAATGCCTCCAGCAACTGGAGGACGCCTTTCCGCGGATGAAAGGAGGCCGTCACGCCGAAACGCACCTTCGCGCCCCGCGCCCATGGCAGAAACGGGCGGGCCAGCAGGCCCTCGATATCCAGGCCAATGGGGAGTGTGCCAATCGTGATCGTCACTCCGGAATCACCCGCCACCCTCTCCAAATGCGGACTGCTAACCAGAACGGCATCGAAGCGGCGGTTGAGGATTTCAACCCATTCCGGCGGCAACCGATCGGAATCCCATGCGATGTGCGCGACGCGAAACACGTCGCCGTCGCTCGGAACCAGCTGATATTTGCGGTCGCTCCCGCCGTTCCACAGTACATCCGTGAAGACAAGGACTTTCTTCGCAGCCAGCCCTTCGCGTGTGCAGATCGGAACCGAACGGCCGTTTGGCAAGACCACCGCGCCCGCACTAGAGCACCGGCCCGTGACGTCGAAGAAACAGGTGCCGATGGTCCGCGAGAATAACTCTGCGGCTCCGTACGCGACCGCGCCGATACCCGTCGTGAAGTCGGAACGTCCGATCACACACAGCGGCGCAGCGTCGACCGTCGCTCGAGAGGCTCTGGTCACCGGGAAAACCTTTTGCGCACTTTTCTGACCAACCGGCGAAACTCCCGGGCGGGCGCTCCGAGAGTTCGGCGGAAGTCCGCCCGAGCCACGACAGGACCTGATGCCTGAGCCAGCGATTCCAACTCGCTGATCCGCCTCGCCAACTCGAAGTTTCGCTGCCGTAAGTCCGCCAAAAGGCAAGCATCCGAAGCAGACTGCGTGTCGGCCGCGCCGGGCGGACACGAAGACGCCCCGTGCGTCAGGGTCGCATTCTGTCGCTCGAGTTCGCGTTCACACCGGGTTGTGAAGCAATCCAGCGTGGTCGGTGGAAGCGCCAGCCTGGGACCGAATTCGGCCACCTTGTCATTGCGGACCCAGAGTCGAGTCGGACCATTGTAATAGGCCTGGCTGTACCCCAGCCTTTCGAAACAGTGCAATGGCTTCACTGGGGTGGTGTCGCCGTCCCCGATCTCGTCCTGCATAGTCACGATCAGCCAGGGGCGACACGACGACGCCTCCAGGGCGCGAATCGCTCCGGGTGGGGCGAACCTACTATCGAGCCTGAGAAAGTTGATTTCACTGCGTCCGAGAGTTGCGATCAGTTCGTCCAAGGTCCTGACGTTCACGGTTTGGACATCAACCTGCCGTCCCGACCGACGCTGGCGATCCGCTTTTTCTTCGCAGAACGTGGAGCATGGACCTTGATTGTCAACCGAATAGAAGCGGAGAAATCCGGGGCTTTCCCCCACGGTGCATCCCAGATTGATGTCCTGCGGACGATACGCACAGAATCGCGCCAGTCGCAGGGGCAACGGCTGCAGATTGAGCCCGCGCCAACCCCGCTCATAAAAGGCCTTCGTCACCGAGTCCAATTCGGGGTCGAAAGCGCCGACATCGAAATAGGTTCCGGCGACGACAGACCGAAGCACCCGCCAGAGCAGGACGTCTTCATGATTGCAGGCATAGGAGGTGAACCTGTGGCTCGTGGCGTTCACTCGAACCTCACAAACTCCGCGTGACGGAACGGCGTGGACCACCCCGTTCGGTGGGGCAGCATAGTGGTTCAAATACCGATCCGGCAACTGCGGCATTCGCTCGTGTGCCACATGGTGCCGAATGCCGCATGCTGCGTAGGAAACCCGGCATCCACGCGATCACCTGTGCGGAATGACAGGCCGGTCAACGGCACGTCGGCAGGCGTCGGCCGAGCCGAGCGGATCACGACGAGCAACGGCGGGAAGTGGTCGGGCCGGATGCGGGACGCCATGGCTATCCGAGCAGCTGTTTCACGTCTCGGTAGGAAACCTCGATGTATCCACCGGGATGCACAGCGCCCGATTACTTGCTCCGTTTTCGTATTAGGGCAGGTCGAGCAGCACCCCTCGACGCCGCGGCCCTCGAGCATCGCCGAACTTTGTGTTGTCAGGTGGTGGCAAGGCAGATGCAGGTGGGCATCGGGCACATGTTCCGCCCGAACACCCGTCGCACCGAGCAGCCGCGCGAGGATCGCCCCACGGCGAGGCGTGGGACTCGGCACCCAGACGGCCTCGCAGCCCAGCCAACCCTCCACCTGCCGCCACGCGGCGGCCACGCTCACGGGCCGCTCGAAGAGCCGCTGATTACTGGTCAGCCGCACGAAAGCCAGGAGCTCGGCCACGGCAGCCCGAGAGGAATGGACGCGCTCAGCTGCTCGGCCAACCAGGCCCGCGCCGGCTCATGGTGTGCGAAAGACGTTGTGAACGCGTACGCGAGAATGTTCGCGTCAACGAGCCTCATCGGTACCCCTCGCCCTCGCCCGCCGCCAACGCCGAGGCGACATCATCGACATTCGGCAGGCGCACCGCCCCAGATCGACCGGCTGGGTTCGGTACGGGACGGAAGAGCGGGGCTCATGCATCCCGACGAGCCCGCGCCGCAACGCCTCGTTCACCAGTTCCTTGAGCGGCTTCTGGAGCGCGTGCCGCAGGTGCTCGATTCGGGCGGCCACATCGTCGTCAAGCGAAAGGGTGGTTCTCATACATCAAGACAGAACCACTGTGATGTCGCGATGCCAACGCCGAGAGGAGAGGCGGAACGGCAGCGGGCCGGGGTTCCAAAAAACCGGCCCGGCTTCTGGAACACGCAGTCGCCATGGCGGCGCGAGGATGACGTATTCAAGCCATCGCGGGCTTCCTGGCACAAACGGGGTGCTCACGGGAGGGGGTGCCCATGCCCTGAGAGCCGGCGTAGGCGGCCAGCGGAGCCATGGATGGCGGAGCGCAGACGCCTCCGAGTGACCGCAGGCCCGGAGGGCCGAAGGGAACGTCCGGCGACGGGGCGTGGGCACCGCCGACCTACGCGAACGGCAACTTCTCATGCCTCCGAAAACTGCAAAAGTCGGAGTGCGGCACGACGGTCAGAGACCGCCGACCCCGGAGGCAGGCCGCGGGGCGGGCGACGGCGCGGGCGACCATCCCGGATTCGCCTGATCAGCGGCCACCCGTCACTGGCGGATCGCTTGCGGAAGCGCCGTTGACCGTCCTTTCCTTTCGCCATCCACCACATCCGGCCCGGGTAGGATATGGATATCGACACGCAGGGGCGTCGGTTTCGTTCGGAGCATCGGCCATGTTTACCAATCCCGTTTCGTGCGCATTGCTTGTGTTGACGATCGCTCCCCTCGGGCTCGCGGAGGCGGCGGACGTCGCGGCGGGGGAGAAACTCAAGTTCCGCCGGATCGAGGCGAGTGAGGCGGTAGACTTTGCGCCGCTGCGTTCGTCGTGGGGTGTCGTCCGCGACATCGACGAGGCGGTCGAGGCCTGCCTGCGTACGGGGTTCATCGAGGATGCCCGGGTGGCCCGCGCGGGCGGAGGAAAGGTTCTCACGATCGAACCGGACGGCACTGAAGTCGAGATCGAAATCATCGGCGGCGCGGGGGGTGGCGGCAGCGCCACGCCGATGGGACCTATGGTTGAAGGTGAACGGCGCGCGCGGGTGAACGCCCTCGTGCGGCGACTTGGGCTGAAACTGCCGACGCAGACGCTGATCCTGCTGCCGCCACACGGAGGCTACCGCGTCCACGAGATTCGGCTGTGCCCTGTCGCGAAGGAGATGCCCCGACGGCTGGTCGTTGATGTGCGACCGGCCGCAGAACAGCCGGCGGACGAGGTGGTGATCGTGCCCCGGGCCATTCCTGATGACGTCCTGGTCGAGTTCGTCACTGGCGAGGAGAACAAGCGACTGCTGGCCACCATCGGCGGCGACGTGTCGTCAGGGCCGCCGCTCCCGGCGGAGGAATGACCGCGGGCTCTCGTGCGGACAAGTTGTTCGCGGCCGCAGACACACCCCTGCCGAACGGGTGATCGTGGCAGGACGGGGACGGGCACGCCGCGGGCCTCACGCCCGACGCCTGCGGGCGTCGCGATGCGCCTCAGCGGTTGACGACGACGCACTCGATCGGGCCGTCGATCCCGCCGGCGTTGGCGTTCAGCATCTTCGTGCCGCGGCTGAACGGCACGATGACCGCACCGGACGCCAGCACGCTGCCGAGCCCCATGTCGGCGAGCGTGAGCGGCGGCTCCCGCGGCCACTCCTTCGCGAACACGGCGTTCGCGGCCTCGAGGAACCGGTTCGCCCGTTCGGCTCCGCCGAGGTCGACGACCGTCATCGTGCCCTGCAGCCGCCGCAGGCAGCGTTCGAACCGCTTGCGGGCGTCGTTGGCCGGGCCCCGGGCCGCCATCGGGCCGCGGACGGTGTGGGTTTTGCCATCGGCCTCGACACGGATCATCCATCCGCCGGCATCGGCAATCCCCGGCTGAGCCTGGCCGACGGCCGGTTTGAGGGCGAAGAATTTCTGCTCGTCGAGCAGGAACCGCAGCAGATCCTGGAGCTCCTCGGGCTTCATCCGCCACATCTTTCGCTCCGGCGGGGTCCGCGAGCGGATGCTGGCCGTGCCATCGGCCTTGATGCACAAGGCGAAGTCGTCCTTGTCGCCGCCCGGCGGTGCCCGGAAGCCACCCTCGGAGTCGAGGATGATGACGACGGCCGCCGGGTCGTCGCGCAGTGTGTGGTCATCGGCGGCGGAGCATGCCCACGGGCACCAGTTGGCGACCGCCAGGCAGGCGCCGAGGAGTGCGGCCATCCGACGTCGGCCGGCTCGTTCATGCCGGTCAGGGCCGACCGGAGTCACAGAATGAGGGAACGACATGACGGGCTCCGCGGAGGTTCTCGGGATCGGGGTGACCGGGAACCGCATGGGCACGTCGTGCGCGACGAACACGAACGCGGTGCGCACCCCGCCGAGCTGATTTTCACCGTATCACGCGTGTCGGCTTGACACCAGCGGGCGGGGCGTCAGGTGTCCGTGGCCGCGTCCGCCTCCGCGGCCGGCGGTTCCGCGGGCTGCGGTGAGGCGGGGCGTGGCGCGGGGGGCGGGGCGGCCGGCGGCGTGGCCGGTCGCCGCGGCGCGAGCGACACCAGCAGACCGTCAGGTGAGGCGAGGATCAGCCGATCCGACGCGGCGTTGACGACCGGGAACGAGAAACCGCCGAGGCACAGCCGTTCGCGGCGTTCGCCGGTCGCCAGGTCGAGGCCGGCGAGTCGCCCGGTGCGGTCGATGATCCAGATCCGGTCGCCGGTCACCGCCAGCACCCGGCCCGCGACGGGGCTCCGCCACAGCGGGCTGCCGGTTTCGGCGGAGAAGGCGGCCATGCCCGACTCGCCGAGCGACACGACGAGCGTGTCGCCGCCCAGGAACGGCCCGGCGTCGGGCGCGGCGTCGAGCACAACGTGCCAGCCGGTACGCAGGCCGCGCGTGCCCGCTGCGATGAAGTCGATCCGGGCCAGGTCGGCGGCCGTGGTGGCGGCGAACACCGAGTTGCCACGGGTGAGCGGCGCGTCCACCGCCGGCGAGTTGAGCGCGAACTCGAAGCGGTCCGAATCGGTTTCGGTGGGCTGCAGGGTGACGAGGACGCCGTTGGCCGTCGTCCAGGCCAGGCCCTTGCCCAAGGCCTGCACCGGCCGCTCGACGCGGCCGGCGCTGTCGAACGTGCGCGGCCGAAGGCTCTCCGCCGTCGGCTTGGCATCGGCCTTCGCCTTCGCGGCCCCCTTCTTCGCGCCGGGCTTCGGCCGCTGCGCGGCGACGGGAGCGGATGGGTCGGCCGTGGGCTGGAGGGGGTCGAATGTCAGCCGGCGGATGCCGCCGCCGGAAAGCGGCTCGTAGACCCAATCGCCGATCTCCACCACGCTGCCGCCGGGCAGGCGACCGGTCCGCTGCTGCCAGCGAGTCGCTCCCGTCTCGCGGTCGATGGCGAAGAGTTCGAGATCGCGGGCCACCGTCACCAGTCGCGGGCCGATGCCGGCAGGCGTCGTCGGGCCGCCGGCGGCGCCGAACTGCCGCGACCACAGTAGCGAGCCGATGGCGGCCGCCCCGGGCCGCGCCGCGGCCGCGGCGTCGAAGGGTGCCGCCGCGAAGGCATGCACGCGGCCGTCGTCGGTCTGGGCGACGACGAGGCCGTCGCCGACCACCACGTGCTCGAGATCCGCGCGGGCGGAATCGAAGGGAATCTGCGCGACCCATTCGCGGGCCAATCCGATCCGCTCGGCGACGAACGCGTCGGCGGGCGTGCCCGACAGTCCCCCGCCACAGCCGGCGCCACAGTCGGCGCGGCCGCTGCCCGTCAGCACGCCGGCCAGCATGGCGGCGGCCCAGACGCCTCGAACACGTGTCGTCATCCCCATCGGATGGCCTGCGGCGGCATTGGAGGGAAACGGTGGAAAAAGCCGTACCCGCAAGGATAGCCCACGAAAAACGACCCGCAAAAATGCTACGCTCTCGCGGATTGAACGCGGTGCGTCGGTCGCACCGCCCGCCCCGAGCCCGAGATGACACCGCCCCCGCGATGCCGACGGATGTGAAGCCTGCCCGCGCCCCGGACCCCGCGGCGCTCGTCCTGGGCTACCTCAACTTTTCGTCGGGGGCGTTCGACCCCGCCGCCTGGCGGGCCTGCAGCGACCTGTACGCCGGCCTCGAGCCGGCCGATGCCGATGGCGTCGTTGGCGAGTCCCCCGACTCGGCCGGGCGGCTGGCGGCGATACTCGTCACGCGGCTCGGGGAGCTCGAGCCCGCCGAGCCCGCCTTTCGCGACGCCACGCAGGCCCGCTGGGTGCTCGATGCCGTGTTCAACCACGTGCTGCCTGGATATCAGCGGTTTCATGCCGATCTCCTGGAGCACCAGCCGCCGGGCGGCCTGGAGCGGCCCTACTTCGTGATGGCAGCCGCGCAGGCCGTGCTGGCGACGTCGAGCAGCGGCGACGACTTCGCCGAGGCCGCGGCCCGGGCGATCGACCGGCTCAACGACTACGTCGGCTGGCGACCGGTGGCCGTGCTGGAGAACGGGCGGCTGTCGGAGCCCTATCGCCACGAACGGGTGCGGCCCGTGCCGCTCCTCGTTGCCGACGCGATCGACATCCTCCGGGACGCTCCGCCGGAGCTCGTGCAGCAGGCCGACTTCGACCTCGAACTGCTCGAGGAACTGGCGATCGATCCCCGGGCCTTCGACTTCCTCCATCCGGCGGCCAGCCGCCCCAACTATCTCTTCGGCCTCTGGGACCCCGCGCGGATCGACGCCCAGGGCAACTACCGCCGCATGGTCGTGCAGCAGGCCACGCTCGACGGCATCCTCTCCTGGCCGCAGGCCGATGCCGCCGGCGACTGCGGCCGGGTGCCGGTGGCCGACCTCCGCTGGGAAGCGTCGGCCGTGCTGGCCGGGGTGATGCTCATGGCGTCGGGCCTGTCGGGGCACGGCCCCGGTGCCCGGCAGGCCGGCCTGCCGCTCGCCGAACTGCTGCCGCGGATCGCCGGCTATCGCGACGGCTTCTATCGCTGGCTGCTGACGCGGCTCCCCGACGCCCATCGCAGCCGGCTCGAGGACGAGGCGCGGCGGATGCGGCAGCCCTTCGGCGGCGTGCGCCGGCACATCAACACCGTGCTCGCCGGGCGACGGGCGCGACAGGTGGAGAGCGTGGCCCTGGCCGCGGTGTTCGCCCGCCTCGGCCGGGCCGCCGGTGCCGAGCGGATGGCCGCCGCCGTGCCGGCGGCGTCGGCGCGGATGTTCGCTCGCATCACCAGCCGGGTGGTCGCCGCGCAGCAAGCGCTGCGCCGAGCCGATGACGCCGCGGCGGCGCTCGATGAGCTCGATGCCGCCGCTGATCTGCTGGTGCGGGCGGTCGGCTGCGGGGCGGCGGTCGATCCCTGGAACATTCTCGGGCTGTCGGGCCAGTTTCCCCTCCACGAACCAGGCGGCGAGAGCCTGCCCGACCCGCGGGTCGACGATCTCGTGAATGTGACCGGCTCGATCCTCGACGGCTACGCGGCCGCCTGGCGACAGGCCGGCCTGGCGGGACCGCCGCGGGTGGCCGACCGCGCGGCGGCGGCGCTGGAGCGACTGGCGGGCTGGTGGGACCGCTTCGCGACGACGACCGTTTCGGGCGTGCCGCACCTCTCCGGTCGCGAGGCCTTCGCCGCCGCGCGGGAGGTGATCGCCGCCCTCAACCGGCGGCGCGAGTCGGCACCGGCGGCGCCGCCGCCCGGATTCTGGCGCCGCGAAGTCGCCGCCTTCAGCTCGCCGCGGACGCATGCCGAGGCCGCCGACGCGCTCCTTCGCGAAGGCGATCTCGACGGCGCCCTCGGCCTGCTCGTGCATTGGGCGTCGCTCCTCGAGGGAGACGCGGTCGAGCGTTCCGGGCCGATCTGGCTGGCGGCCGCGAACCGGTGGATGGCCCAGGCCTGCGCCGATCCGTCGCCGGAGGGCCGCGGGCGGGTGCGTCGCTTCCTGGAACTCGTCGAGGCCAACACCAGCGCCGTGGTCGATCTCATCGAGACGGTGGCGGTGGGCCGTGAGCCGGGCGATCGGCGCGGCGCCGCCGGCGACGAAGACGCGGCGGACGATCAGCCCGATGGTGAGGAGAGCGTGGCCGCGGCGTACGAGTCGATGGTGTGGCGCGACTCGGCCGACGACGGCGTGGACGGGGGCATGATCGATGTGGATATGCCGGGCGGATCGACGGCCGGCGGGCTGGCAGCCGTCGAGGACGCGGCGGAGTTTCTCATCGGCGTCGGCACACTGGTGCGGCAGGCGGTCACGGTGTGGTGCAGCCTCGACGTCGCGGCCGCGACGAGCCCGCCGCAGGCGGAGATCGACTCCGTGATCGGCTGGCGGCATTCGCTGCGGCGGCTGCGGCGGGCGTTGGTCCGCGCCGCCACGACCGTCGCCGCCCGCGACCGGCAGCCGCCCCCCGGCATGCCGCCGACGGAATACGACCGCCTGCGTTGGGCGCGGGACGGGGCCGCCGAACGGCTCATCGAGGCGGCGGTGCATGCGGCCGAGACATACTGGATGCTCTCGGCACGGCTGCACCTGCGGTCGCCGCAGCCGCGGCTCGGCCAGGGCTCGGCCACGGCCGCGGTGGGGCGGCTGTTCGCCGCCCTGCTGAGCGGTGACGCGGCGGCGGCCGCGGTGGATCTCGAGGTCGTCCGCGCCCGGCTTCGGGAGCGGCCCGTCCTGTACGTACCGCTGTCGCGGGGCGGCCGTCCCGACCGGATCGTCCGCGCCCGCACCCGGGAGCGGCTCCTCGAACGGCTGGCCGCCTGCCTGCCCCGCCTCGGCCTGGTGGCGGAGACGGCCGGCGTGGTGCAGATGGCCAAGCAGCTCGAGAGCCTGCGGCCCCGCGGGGCGGCGAGCGTCAGCGAGTTCGACCGCGTGTTCGAGGCGGCGACGACGGCGCTCGTGGAGCGGATCGTCGTCAGCGCCGCGGCCGTCGCCGATGGCGGCCCCTCGGACGACGCGGCCGTGGTGGAGCGCATCCTCGACGGCCTGTCCCTGCTCGTGCCGCGGCTGCTCGAGACCTGGATGACCCACGCGCGGCAGCTGCGGCTGTCGGTGCTGGAGAAGGTGCGGGACGACAAGGCCTTCGCGGTGATCCGGGAGTTCATCGAGCACTACGGCTCCGGCCTGTTCACGCAGCACCTGCTCGCTCCGGCGTCGCTGCGGGGCATCCTCCGCGGCGGCGTGGGGCACTACCTCGAGCAGCTCGTCGAGACACGCCCCGCGCCCGCCGGCCGGTGCGGCTCCTCGAGGACCTGGCCTCCGGCGGGCTGCCCCTGAAGCAGGCCGCGACCCGTCTCCGACTGGTGCTCGAGAGCATCGCCGAGAATCACGCCGAGTATCGCGACTGGAACTCGACCACAACCCAGTCTGACCGCGGCGAATGCCTGCACATCCTCCTCGACTTCCTCCGGGTGAAGGCGGAGCACGACCGGATCGCCTGGACGTTGCGGCCGGTGAACATGGCCCATCGCGTGCTCGCGCGGCGGGGGGTGGCGGCGGCGTCCGTGGCCTGGCGGACGAGGATGCGGGACGAGACCCGCGACACGGCCGCGGCCCTCGTGCAGCGGCTCACCGACCTGGAGACGCACTGGAGCGTGCGGCTGGCGAGCGTGAGCGACCGCGTGCGCCGGCCATTCACGGCGGCGTTGGAGCATGGGGGCCGCCGTCGATCGGGCGCTCGAGATGGCCGAGAGCCGCGGCCCGGCGCACGGCGTCGGCCTCGACCGTGGGCGGCTGCCGGAGGCCGTGCCCTGGAAACCGCTGGCATGGGACCGGCTGCAGGCGGCCCTGGCTTTCGACAAGGGTGGCCGCGGGTGAGGTCGCAGGGCCGCCGCGAGCCCGAGGTCGCGTGGTAGAGTTGCGGCATGAGCCTGCCTCCGCTCCGTGCCTCCGAGCATCTTCACGACGTCCGCTACGAGATCCGCGGGGCGCTGGCCCGCCGCGCCGAGCAGCTCGAGCGTGAAGGGCACGAGATCGTGAAGCTCAACATCGGCAACCCCGGGGCCTTCGGCTTCCGCATGCCGGGATCGATGCGGGTGGCGATCGTGGAGAACCTCCACCAGGCCGACCCCTACTCGCACCAGAAGGGCATCTTCCCCGCCCGCGAGGCGGTGGTCATGCAGCAGCAGAGCCGGGGGGTGATGGACGTCACGGCCGACGACGTGTTCATCGGCAATGGCGTTTCCGAATTGATCATGCTCGCCATGCGGGCCCTGCTCAATCCCGGCGACGAGGTGCTCGTGCCCAGCCCCGACTACCCGCTGTGGACGGCGAGCGTGGTGATCCACGGGGCGAAGGCGGTGCACTATCCTTGCCGCCCGGACCGTGGCTTCGTGCCGGATCCCGACGATGTCGAGAGCCTGATCACCGACCGCACGCGGGCGCTGGTGGTGATCAATCCCAACAACCCCACCGGCGCGGTCTATCCGCGGGCGGTCCTCGAGCGGCTGGCCGGCATCGCCGAGCGGCATCACCTCGTGCTCTGCGCCGACGAGATCTATGACGAGATGCTCTACGACGGCGCGGAGTTCGTGCCCATGGCGACGCTCGCCCGCCGCGGCCTGTGCCTCACGTTCGGCGGCTTGAGCAAGATTTATCGGGCCTGCGGCCTGCGGGTCGGCTGGCTCGTCTTCTCCGGCGAGCGGGAGCACGCCCGCGACTACATCCAGGCGGTGGAATTGCTCGCCTCGCTGCGGCTGTGCTCGAACGTGCCGGGGCAGTACGCGGTGCAGACGGCGCTGGGCGGCTATCAGTCGATCTTCGACCTCACGCGGCCCGGTGGCCGGCTGCACGCCACGCGGGCGACGGTCCTCGACGCCGTCGCCCGGAGCCGCCATCTCTCCGTCGTCGCGCCGCAGGGAGCGATGTATGCCTTTGTCCGCGTGCATGCCGAGCGGCTGCCAGGCGGCGCGGCGGGCTTCGACGATCGGGCCTTCGCCCTCGACCTCCTCGAACGCAGGCACGTGCTCGTCGCTCCAGGATCGAGTTTCAACGTGCCCTACCGTGACCACTTCCGGGTCACGCTGCTGCCCGACGCGGAGCAGATGGCCGACGTCTTCGCGCGGATCGAGTCGCTGCTCGACGAGTACGCCGTGCCGCCGGCCTGAGGGCCGGGCCTTGTGAAGGTGCGGAGCCACGCATTCGCAAGCCCGGAGGCTTGCGCCGCTGGCGGCAGAGTGGTGGACACCTGCGGGGGTGTGCGTGGTGGGCACTTTCAGGCGTGCCATGTGGCGCAAACCGCCAGGTGTTTCAGTGGCGCACACCTCCAGGAGTGCGAATGTGGGTTGTGGAGCTGTGGCCCGGATTCGCAAGCCTGGAGGCTTGCGCCGCTGGGGACGTGGTAGAAATACGTCATGGCCGCCAGTCCGCCACCGCCGTCCGTCGCCCGTGCCCACCGTCCGCTCGCGGTCTGGCTGGCGGGGCGGATCGGCTGGGAGCCGCACGCAACGATGGCGGAGCGGCTGGCCTGGGAGGTGTCGGAACCAGGCGGCCGGCCGCCGACGCTCGTGGTCAGCGAACTTGAGCCGGCGATCACGATCGGGCGGCTCGGGTCGCGGGCCGACGTCGATCTGTCGGCGGAAGAGCTGCGGAGCCAGGGGCTCGAGGTTCGATTCGTTGGCCGCGGCGGTGGTGCGGTGCTGCACGGGCCGGGGCAGGTGTTCGTGAGCCTGTTCGCGGCGCTGGAGGACCTCGGTCTCGGCCGGCACGACGTGGGGGCCTACGTGGCCCGGTTCGAGTCCGGCCTGGCAGCGGCGCTGCGGCGGCTGGGCTGCGACCCGCAGCGGCGGCCTGGCATGCACGGCCTGTTCGGCCGCACGGGGCTGTTGGCGGCCGTGGGCATCGCCGTCCGCCGCGGAGTGGCCTGCCACGGCGGTTTCGTCAACGTCTGCCCGGCGTTGGAGGCCTTTCACCGGATCCGTGCGACGGCTGGCCCTCGCGACGGGGAACCGCCTACGATGGCGGCGACGGCGATGGGCTCGGTCGAGGCCGAACTCCGGCGCAAGATCCGTATCCAGGACGCCCGCACGGCCCTCGTCGAGCAGCTCGTCGCCGCCTGTGGTTTTCAGCGGACGCAGATCCAATCAGGCTTTCCCTTCGTGACGCCGCACCCTGCCCAGCCGGAGTTTGCCAGCCGTGTCGGATGATGCCTCGCGCGGCCTTGCGTCGCTCTTGCTGCCGATCGTCGATGCCCCCGCCGCGACCGCCTGCGGCAGTGCCCCGGTCGCGGCGCCGCCGGTGTCGCGCCGCCTGCCCCCGTGGCTGCGGCAGAACCTCGCGCCCGGCGGCGGCCATGCCGAGACGGCCCACCTGATCGCGGAGCTGAACCTGGAAACAGTCTGCTCGTCGGCCAAGTGCCCCAACCGTCTGGAGTGCTGGTCGCAACGCACGGCCACGTTCATGATTCTCGGCAACGTGTGCACCCGGCCGTGCGGCTTCTGCTCGGTGCCCAAGGGCAAGACGGAAGAACTGGAGGCCGACGAGCCCGAGCGGGTGGCCGAGGCGGCCCGGCGGCTGGGGCTCGCGCACGTCGTGATCACGAGCGTGACCCGCGACGACCTGCCCGACGGCGGCGCGGAGCATTTTCGGCGCACGGTCGAGGCGGTGCGGGCCGCGACCGGCGCTGCGATCGAGGTCCTCGTGCCCGACTTCATCGGCAAGGATGGGGCCCTGGAGCGGCTCATGGAGTCGCGGCCCGAAGTCTTCAACCACAACACCGAGACGGTGCCCCGGCTCTACCGTACGGTCCGCGGGCGGAAGAGCGTGTACGCGTGGACGCTGCAGCTGCTGGCCGACGCCAAGCGGCTCATGCCGGCCGTGAAGACCAAGACCGGCCTGATGCTCGGCCTGGGCGAGACGCGGGACGAGCTGCTCGACGTGTTCGCCGACCTGCTCGACCATGGCGTCGATTTCCTCACGCTCGGCCAATACCTCCAGCCGACCCTCGACAGCCTGCCCGTGGAAAGATACGTGCCGCCCGAGGAGTTCGACGAGCTTGGCGGCATCGCCCGGCGGATGGGGTTCCGCAAGGTGGCCTCCGGCCCGCTCGTGCGGTCCAGCTATCACGCCCGTGACATGGCGGATGACGTATCCGCGCGGCCGTGAACACGGTACGCTCTCGTCTTTCCCCGAAATCCCCAGCAGGAATCACATCATCATGGCGAAGTCGTCCAGCGTCCCCGACCTCGATCGCGTTCGCGAACTGTTCACGTCGGCCGAGCGGGCCGTGCTCGAGGCGACGGCCGGCAGCACGCTCCAGGCCGCCTCGCGGAAGCAGGTGGAGAAGACGCTGGCCCAGGCGCGGTCGTTGCGTGACAAGTGGCGCGACCTCCACGCCGGGCAGGCACGGACCACGAAGCGGTCGGCGGCGGCTGGTTCGGCGGCCAACGCCCGCAGCCGCGAGAAGGCCGACATGTTCACGGCGGCGATCGAGCGGCTCGAGGCCCGGCTGGCGGAGGTCGGCCGCGGTGCCGTGCCGGCCAAGTCGGCCACGGGGAAGTCGTTGACGAAGGCCGCCCGTCAGGCCGGCCACCGCACCACGCGGGCGAGCGTGAAGGGCAAGCTCGCCGCGGCCGCGGCCGAGATCAACAGCACCCGCAGTCCGCGGCCCACGGCCAAGCCTGTAGCGCGGCCGGTGGCGGCTGTCGTGCCCGCCGTGGCGGCGCCGGTGGCCTCGGCGCCGGCCGTGAAGCCGAAGCAGTCCGGCAAGAAGCAGCGGCCGACCGCGAAGGCGGCGGCAGTGCTCGCCAAGGGGGGCGGTCAGCCGCTGCGATTCGACGCGGTGAAGCAGCGATCGGCCAAGGCCTCGACCACGCGCCCCGGGTGGAAACCCGGGGACACCGGGCATGAAAACCATCCCGCCATCCATGCCACACGACGGCGGGTGATTCCCCGGTTCGAACCCGCTTCGCAGCGCACAACAGGACAGGAGTGCATCGCACAACAGGACAGGCATAATCCTTGTCACGCACTTGGGCGAACCGCTGGAGCCGCCCCTGCTTTCACCTGCGCGAGGCCCGCCCGCCGAATGGGCCGAGCTTGTCCAGGCCCACGCCGACCGGGCAATCTTTCAGGCGTCGCCCGACGAGATGCCCGTGATCGACATCCGCAGCCTCTGACCGGTGCCGTCCGCGAGGCATCGAAGCCAGGGGGCGGCGGACTGGGAGACGGTCTGCGCCGAGGCAAGAACATCGCCATCGCAGCGGGGACTGAGGGGGAACCGCCTCCGGACGCACAGGCCGATCTCCCGAGGCTCACGAGCCGCTCATCGGCCCGAAAACCGTTGCGGAAGTGCCATCGACCGGGCTATCCGTTCAGCCTGCAGGGTCGCCACGGGCCATCCCCCTTACCCAATCAGCCGTTCGTCAGCGGTCAAACGCTTGCGGAACCGCGGTTGGCCGTCCGGTGCGTAACATAAGTTGACACACCCGGAATTTCCGCCATTATTAAATGGTTCGTTGCATGCCGAAAACTCGTTCTAGAAACGAGTGCTTTCTCGTGAAATGCTTGTGCTGTCCTGAACGGCGAGGCCATCGGGAGTCGAGCGGCACGATGCCGGCCCTCGTCGCGTTCTTTCTGCTGGCCGTCTTCGCGGAGCCCACGGCCGCCGACTCGACGACAGCGGCGGCCGACTCGACGACAGCGGCGGCCGACGCCCCAGCCGGCGCGTCGGCGCTCGTCGCCGATACGCGGACGCACGCCGAACGCATCGTTCCCCTGGTTCGCAAATATTGCATCGATTGCCACGGAGCCGACAATCCCGAGGCTGGATTTCGGCTCGATAATCTCGGCGGCGATCTCGTGGCCGATCACGAGGCGGCGGCGAAATGGAACGAGGCGCTCAATCGCGTCAATCTCGGCGAGATGCCCCCCAAGGAGGCTCCGCAGCCCAGCGCGGCCGAGCGTCAGCAGTTCGTCGGCTGGATGACCGACGAACTTGCCAAGGCCAGCGCCGTCGCTCGATCGACGGACGGTCGAGTCGTTCTCCGGCGGCTCAACCGGGCGGAGTACGCAAACGCCGTCGAGTCGCTGACGGGAGTCAGGGTCGACGCGACCGGCTTGCCCACGGACGGGAGCATTGACGGCTTCGACACGGGGGGCATGGCGTTGATCACGTCGGCCCTGCACATCGAGCAGTACTTGCATCTGGCCGCCAAGGCGTTGGCGCACGTCACCGACGAACGACCGAACCGTCCTGCGACGGAGTTGTGGCGTCTCGAATTCGAGGAGGTCTCGCCGCTCGTGCCGGTCGGACGTCGCTCCGTGCCGTACAGCTCGACGTTCAGTCTGATTCGAGGAGGCGATGCCGCCGAGCCGCTCACGACTCGGCATCCTCCCGACAGCCAGGACCAAAAAGTTCGTCTGGAGCTCCTCACGCCCGAGAAGAACTCCGGCCAAGGCCACTACATGCGCGGTCCGTGGGCGTCCGTCCCAAGGCTTCAAACGAATGGAGTGATCGGGGTTCGCGGATTCTTGGCTCGAGAGTCGGGCTGGTATCGCATCCGGGCGCGGGCCCAGTGCCGCTATGATCCCCGGCAATGGACGGTCGGTCCGCCTCAATTTTTGATGCGTCGCCCCGGCGGCGGTGAGTGGATGAAGGCGACCTTCTCGGGTCCAGACCGGCCCGAGATTTTCGAGACGACGGTGTGGGTGAATCGCGGCCAACGATTTGGCGTGCACCTGATGTGGTCGAACACCGAACAGCAGGCCGCCCAGGCCAAACTGCGCGGGCTCAAGGCCTCGCCAAAGGACCCGCTGTTGATCGCCAATCCTCCCAGCGTGGAGGCTGATTGGCTGGAGATCGAGGGCCCGTGCTTCGACTTTGCCGGCTGGCCGGCACCCCAGCAACGCGACTTGCTGGCGGGCTGGGACGGAACGGACGCTGATCGTGAAGGTCTGGCGGGTATCATGCGGCGGTTCGTCGCACGGGCCTATCGCCGGCCGGTGGACCATCCGTCAGTCGACATCGAGCCGTACGTGCGGCTGTACGACACGGCCCGCGGCCACGGGAATCCGCCTCTCGGGGCTTTGCGGACAGCCTGGTCCGCCGTGCTGTCGTCGTCGCGTTTCCTGTTCCTCTTCGAGCCGGGGGCGGACAATCGTTCGCGGAAGCTCGACGCCTACGAACTCGCTTCGCGATTGAGTTTTTTCTTGTGGAGCGGCCCACCGGACGACGAACTGTTGGCTGCGGCGGCCGACGGTCGCCTACTCCGGACAGGGGGAGTCGCCGAGCAGGTGCGGCGCTTGCTCGACGATCCCCGATCGGCGGTGTTCTGCGAGCGGTTCGCAACGCAGTGGCTCGACCTGGATCGGCTGTTGGATTTCACGGCCGATGTGGCGTTTTTCCCGCAGTGGCATCCCGACTTGCGGGAGGCGATGCGAACGGAATCGATCGCCACGTTTGCAGATGTGCTGCATCGGAATCGGCCGGCCCGCGAGTTTCTCGACCGGGATGTGATCGTCGTCAATGAGCGGCTGGCGGCGCACTACGGCCTCGGCGGCGTGGTGGGGGAGCGGCATCGCCCGGTGCCGACGCCGGCGTCGTTGGGTCGCGGCGGGCTGCTGACGCAGGGCAGCGTGTTGTGCCTGACGTCCAATGGGAGCCGCACATCGCCGGTCAAGCGCGGGGTCTATTTGCTGGAGCGGGTGCTCGGTTCGCCCCCGCCTCCGCCACCGCCCAACGCGGGCGAGATCGCCAACAAAGTCCCCGGCGAAGACCAGGTCACTGTCCGCGAGCGGTTGCGACTGCACCGCGACGTCGCCAGTTGCGCGGCCTGCCATAACAAGATCGACCCGTTGGGGTTTGCGTTGGAGCGGTACGACGGGATCGGCCAGCTCCGCGACCTCGAATACAGCGGTGATCCCCGGTCACCGAAGACGCTCGGCGGCGCGCTGGATGCGTCGGGCGTGTTGCCCGATGGGACGAAGTTCGCGAATTTCGACGACCTCCAAACATGGTTGAAGCGGGAGGAAGCCCGGTTCGTCCGTTGCCTGACGTCGAAATTGTTCACCTATGCTCTGGGCCGGGAGCCAGAGTTCAGCGACCGCGAGTTGATCGAGCGCTTGGTCGCGGAGTCGAGTCGCGGAGCGGACACGCTTCGCGACTTGATCGTCGGCATCGCTGCCAGTGAGGCCTTTGGGACGAAGTAGGGTCGTCGTTTCTTTCGCGAGAGCCATTTCAGCAACGGAGTCCGCCATGAAGATTTCCCGACGTGCCATTCTCCGCGGCGGCAGTGCGGCTCTGACCCTCCCGTGGCTCGAAGCCATGGGCGACCAATCGCCCGCCGAGCTCCCTGCCGCGGCCCCGCCCCGGCGACTCGTCTGCATGTACTTCCCGCTCGGCGTTTGCAACGAAGAATGGTATCCCGCCAAAGTCGGGCCGGGGCTCGAACTCTCGCCCACCTTGCGAACCCTCGAGCGGGTCAAGTCGCAGGTGACGGTCGTCTCGGGATTGCGGCATCCTCTCGCCCCAAAGCAGCATAAGTGCGCGCTGGGTTTCCTCACCGGACGCGACCCCCAGCGCGAAGACTGCGTCTCGGTGGATCAGATCGTCGCCAACGCATACGGTCGGGCGACGCGTTTTCCCTCGCTCCAGTTCAGCAAAGAGCGCGGCGAGCCGATCTCGTATACGGGAGAGGGAACTCCGATCCCGGCGGCCAGCCGGCCGGCGGCGATCTTCGAACGGTTGTTCGTGCCCGAATCGCAGGAAGCCAGGGCGTCCGCGCGTCGAACCGCCGCCAACCAGCGGAGCATCCTCGACACGGTTCGCGACGATGCCCGCCAACTCTCGGTTCGGCTCGGCGCCCGCGACCGGCGGAAACTCGACGAGTATCTCTACTCGGTTCGCGACGTCGAACGGATCGTGCAGCAGTCGGAGGCGTTCATCGACACGCCGAAACCGACGGTCGACGGCGGTGTCTTGGATTGCGAGTGGGACGGCGATGCCGCCGATGTCCGCGTGAAGTACGATCTCATGTTTCTGGCGCTGCAGACCGACTCGACCCGCGTCGTGAGCTGGCTCATCGAATCCGAGCATGAGAGCCCCGCCTTCCCGCATCTCGGCCTCACGGACCGGCACAACCTCCTTAGCCATCACGGCGGCGACGCGAAACGGCTCGCCAATCTGGCGGCATCCGATCGCTTCTATGTCTCCGAACTCGCGCGGTTCCTCGAGAAGCTGCAGGCCGAACGCATCGGCGATGAAACCCTGCTCGATACGACCCTCGTGCTGTACGGGTCGGGCCTGAACAACGGTGACGGTTTCAAAAACGGCACCGGGGCTCACAACAACGACAAAATGCCGCTGCTGCTCGCGGGCGGCCGCGGACTGGGAATCGCCGGCGATCGGCACATCAAGATTGACGACGGCTCGGTGCCCGCCACCAACCTGCATCTGGCGATGCTCCACGCTCTCGGCCTGCGGCTGCCGTCATTTTCCGACAGCACGGGGCCGCTCGGCGGCCTGACCTGACGCGGCACCCGGAATCCAGCGTGGTCATCCCGGTCCGCTCGATGAAACCACTCGGCCCGATCGCATCCCATTCCTGCCTCTTTTTGCGTGGCGTCCGCCCCCCGTGAGCACTCCCGGACGGCGCGATCGCCGGTTCGCCGCCTCTCTGACATTCGCGATGACATTCACTCGTCTCACAGGCTTGACTCTCGCGCTGCTCGGGGCGGTCGCGGCAGCCTCGGCTTCGACGTTTGCGGCCGATGCCGTCCGCAAGCGTCCCTTCCGTCCTCACGAACTGAGGAGCGCAATCAGCGACATCTTGCTGGTCGACGTCGCCGACCTCGACTTCGAATCTCTCCCACAACTGCCGCCCGTGCATCGCGGTGAGCCGATTCCGCCCGAGTATCGCCGCCTCGCCGCGCAGGCGGCGGCGCTGGTCATCGATCCCCGTCCGGAACGCCCCTTGGTTCATCGCTGGACTGTTGATTTCGGACACGGCGGAAACAAGACCGAGCATCCCGGAGTCGGAGCCATCGAGGCGGGACAACGTGACGGCGACGATCCGTGGTCGGCGGCCAGCTTCAATCGCGGCGTCGACGTCCGACAGTGGTCCGTCGCGCATGCGGTCTGCGGTGGCGAGCGCGGATTGCCGGGCGTCCGCGTCGAGGGGCTGAAGCTGCCGGAAGCCGGGACGTGGCGGGTCAGATTGCGGGTGGCCCGCGGCAGGCCGCCAATCGGTCACCAGTTCGACCCGTGCGTGCTCGAAATCCACGGCGGTCGGTCCCGGCCCCTGGTCTCGAAGGAGCTTGTCGGCCCCCCTGATCGGTTCGAGTTGGTCGAAGCTCTGGTTCCGGTCTCGGCCGACGGCAGAGTCGACCTGACGATCGGCGAAGCCACCTCACTCGCCAAGCCTGCCACGGCGGCGCCCGTGCTTTTCATCGACTCGCTCGACATCGAAGGCCCGATCTTCGACTTCGCCGGATGGCCGCCGCCATCGGAGCGGCGGTTTCTCTTCCCGTCGCCACTCGCGGCATATCCCGACGCGTATCGCGATGCGGTGCTCACCCGATTCCTGGAACGGGCGTTTCGTCGTGCGCCGACCGCGGACGAACTGACGCGGTTCCGTGCCGCGGGCTTCGACACCGATCGTCCGCACCAAACCCTGCCCCCTGTCATCGCGGCAGTCTTGTCCGACCCGGCGTTTCTCTATCTCGAAGACCATACCGCCTTGCGACCCGGCGAGGTCGGCCGTCTGACTCCCCACGAACTCACGGCCAGGCTCAGTTTCGCCGTGCTCGGCACGACGCCGCCCGACGACTGGCTGGCGGCGACGCGGAGCGGCGAGTTCCCGCACCTGCTGGACACGCATCTCGCCGACACACGCGCATGGTCGCTGTGCGAACGGTTCGCAGACGAATGGCTGCGGCTGGACGATCTCGATCAATTGCCGGTCGATCTTCAGGAATACCCCGCCTGGCCTGCCCTGCGGGATGACCTGCGGCAGGAAGCCCGTGCGTTTCTGGCGGGGCACTATGCGGCTCATAAGAGCCGTCCGCGGCGGCTGTATGACGCCGACAGGCTTTTCCTGAACGCGCGGCTCGTGCGGCACTACGGGCTTTTCGGCATCGAGGGTTCGGACTTCCAGCCACTGGCAATCAAGCCAGCCCACGGTTATTCCGGCGTGCCGACGCTCGGCGCCGTGCTCGCCTTGGCGTGCGACGGGCGATCCGATCGCGTCGGAAAACGCGGCGCGTATGTTTGGCGACTGTTGTTCTCGACCGGAGCTGCGACCGCGAGCGGCGCGCCGGAAGAAATCGCGCGGCTCGACGAACTTCTGGCCGGCTACGATGTGCTGGGCCGGTGGATCGGCGATCCCATCGGCCCCCGCGACACGTCTGCGTTGCGAAAATGGCTGAATGACCGGGAGCGACAGTTCGAGATCGCATTGGCCCATCGTCTGGGAGCGTATCTGATCGGATCGGATCTCCCTCCGGACGACACGGGACCGTCTGACGTGACGGAGGAGCTGCGCAGGAACAACTTCGCCCCAGGAGACCTGCAGGTGCTCGTGAGCAAGTGGTGCCGCCATCCGCTGATGGAGAAGAAATGGTGAAGCGACCTTGGGCCGCAGCAGCCTGCCTCCTGCTGCTCGCCGCGGCGTCGCATGCCGACGACCTGCAACCGCCCACACGCTGGAACGTGGCGACGGGCCTGGGAGTGCGTTGGTTCGTGGAGGTGCCGCAGGTCTCGATCCACGGCGGCGCGGCCTGTGACAGCAACTCGCGTCCGACGCTGGCGGGCGATCGGCTTTTCGTGCTGGCGGAACCGTGGCGGCTCTACTGCCTCGACGCGGCGAGCGGAAAGATCCTGTGGCACCGCGATGTTCCGCCCGAAAATGGCATGGCGCCGCGAATCGATGTCGCGATCGCCGAACGGTTCGGCTTCACGACGCCAACCCCGGTGACCGACGGCAAGCGGGTGTGGTGTGTCTTCGGTCACGGCGTCGTGGCGTGTTTCGATCGTGACGGACAACTCGTCTGGCGGGCGCCGTACGCCGTGCCCAGCGAGCCGTTGTCGGGCGTCGTCCATTCACCGGTGCTCGCCGGGAAACGGCTGTTGACTACCGGCGGCAGTGCAACGTCATGGATCGAGTGGGATGCAGACTCCGGCCAAAGGCTCGGCACGCCCAACCGGGCCGAAGAACCGGCGGCCCAAATACGCCGTAGTGTCAGCGACGGCATGACGACGTTCCGGCCGCTCGACGACAGGCTCGAGGTGCTCGAACAACGCACGGGCAAACTGCTGGCCGAACTGCCGCTGCCGGGAAGTAGCTGGAGTCAGCCGACGCTCGCGGGACGCTTTCTGTTTTGCTTTGGAGGCGGCGCACGCGGCCGCGTTTTCATCTACGATCGGGCGAGCCTCAAGCTCGAGGGTGATTTTCCGCACGAGTTCGAGGGGCGAGCCGACCTGTGGGAGCAGGACCGGCTGTTCCCCCATACGCCCGTGTTTGCGAGAGAACGGATGTATATCCGCGACGCCCGAGGCGTCTGGTGCATCGACGCTTCCCTGGTTCCCGGCACGCTGGATCCCCGCATCGAGGCCATTCTCGCCACCGTTCCGCAGGCGAGTCGAGTGGCCCTCAAGCCGCCTGGGGTCCGACCGCCGAACGACCCCGTCAGCGAAGCGACCACGCGACTGCTCGAGCTCGTTCGCGACACCCCGTCGCTCCGCGACGGGGTGCTGGCTGCGCTGCGGGCGATCGAGGCCAACGACCTCCGGCTGGTTGACCTGCTCGCGCCAAGCCTGTTGCAGCCGCCAGGGTTTTCGTCACGGGCGGCCGCGGAGCACGTCTTGCTGAACACGCTGCGGGGAAGGCCGGAGGCGCGAGCGCAGCTGCTCGAACGCTTCGAAAAATCAACCGGTGAATCACGGCGACCGTGGGCGGCGGCCTGTTGCCTGGGGCTCCCCCTGCCCGAATTGTTGAAGTTCGCAGCGAAGCTCTCGGAGGCCGCCGATCCGCCCATGCACGACATCGCGCTCGAAGCTTTGGCGATGAACGGCGTCTACACGCAGAAAATCGCTCCGGCCCGTTCGTCCGCTGCGGACAACGAACGAACCCTCGCCTGGCTCAAAGCCCTCCGTGCCGTGCAACTCCAGCGCAAGCAGCCGATCAAACCCCTCCCGAGTTTTTTTGCGCACCCCGATCCGGACATAGCAGCCCTGCACGCCGACGTCCTGCTGAGCCAGTGGGAACTGGAGCCGGAACAGTCGCTGGAGGTCAAAGTCGGCTCGAACACGAAGTTCTTCGTGGAATTGGCCCGCGGCGGGCGAGCCCGGGCGGCCCGGCAGACGGTCCGCATCCTGGCGAACATTCCGGCGCCGCTGGAACTCGGTTCATTGCTCGATGCCGATGCTCCTCTGATGGTGCGGTACGACGCGGCCCAGGCCCTGTCACGCCTGGGCGCGGCGGCGGCGCCGGCACTTCCCGCGCTCGACGCCGCCGCCGGATCATCGGACCCGCTCATCTCCTACGCCGCCCGCCGCGCTGCGGAGAAAGTACGGCGTCAGACGCAACGGCTGGAAAAACCCGCGACCGGGTCATGAACCCGATGGGCCTGTTTCTCGGGCCGGGATCCTTACCACCGCGGGTCGCACACCGCGCCGCTGATGCAGGCGGGCGGGATGCCTGCGTTTGGGAATCTCGCCTGTGGTATCTTCCGGGAGTCATCTCGCTCCTCGCAGCCCCCCCCGATCTCCGCCGACCCGTGGCCGCAGTGGCGCGGCCCCGCGGGGCAGGGACACGCGGAGGCGGCCCACGACCTGCCCGTCACGTGGAGCGAGACGGAAAACGTCCGCTGGAAGACGCCGCTGCCGGGCCGCGGCTGGTCCTCCCCCGTGGTCGGCGGCGGCCTCGGCGCCGGCCGTGAAGCCGAAGCAGTCCGGCAAGAAGCAGCGGCCGACCGCGAAGGCGGTGGCAGTGCTCGCCAAGGGGGGCGGTCAGCCGCTGCGATTCGACGCGGTGAAGCAGCGATCGGCCAAGGCCTCGACCACGCGGCACAAGCTTGCCGGCAAGGTGACCCGCCGTGGCACGACGGCGGGTGATTCCCCGGTTCGCAACCGCTTCGCATGGCACATGGGAAGGTGTGCGACCCGGAGTCCCCCGGCTCCCGCCGGGGGCTTTTTGGGGGTGCGTGACGGGCGTGGCACAAGAAGCCCCGGGTGGAAACCCGGGGACACCGGGCATGAAAACCATCCCGCCATCCATGCCACCGATCAGCTGTCGGCGGTCTCTTCCAGGCCGTGCTCCTGGAGTTTCTT
Source organism: Planctomycetaceae bacterium (assembly GCA_021300535.1). Lineage (GTDB taxonomy): Bacteria > Planctomycetota > Planctomycetia > Pirellulales > UBA1268 > QWPN01. The sequence goes on from JAJTED010000100.1 coordinate 26,233, forward strand.
GCGGAGCGTGTTGCGGTTGATGCCGAGGCGGGCGGCGGCCTTGAGCTGCACGCCGTTGCAGGCCGCGAGCATCTGGGCGATCAGCTCCCGCTCCACCCGGCTCACGATCCGCTCGAAAAGCGCGTCGTCGTCGGGTGCCGCCGTCGTCAGGCCCTGCTCGACCAGCTCGCGGGCCAGGCTGTCGAGGTCGCCGCCCCGGCCGGGAATGGCGATGGCCGGCGTCCGGTCGCCGCGGATCACCGGTGGCAGGAGGTCGAGCGTGAGCTCGTCGCCGGGGGCCATGACCACGCACCGCTCGACGACGTTTTGCAGCTCGCGGACGTTGCCCGGCCAGTGATACTTCACCAGCGCCTCGAGGGCGTCCTTCTGGATGTGGACGACGTAGCGGTCGTTCTCACGGTTGTAGTGCTCGAGGAAGTGGCTCACCAGCGCCGGGATGTCGTCGCGCCGCGACCGCAGCGGGGGCAGGTGGATCGGCACCACGTTGAGCCGGTAATAAAGGTCCTCGCGAAATCGCTCCCGGGCCACCTCGTCGAGCAGGTCGCGGTTGCTGGCGGCGATGACCCGCGTGTCCACGCGGATCGTCTCGGTGTCGCCCACCCGCTCGAACTCCCGCTCCTGCAGCACCCGCAGGAGCTTGACCTGGAGCTTCGGTGTCGTGGAGTTGATTTCGTCGAGGAAGATCGTGCCGGTGTGGGCGGCTTCGAAGCGGCCGGCCCGGTTGGCAACCGCGCCGGTGAACGAACCGCGGACGTGGCCGAAGAGTTCGCTCTCCAGCAGGCTCTCGGAGAGGGCGCCGCAGTTGACGCGGACGAACGGTCCGCTGCCCCGCGGCGAGAGCTGGTGGATCGCCTTGGCGATCAGTTCCTTGCCGGTGCCGGTCTCGCCGAGCAGCAGGACCGAGGCGTTGGAGACCGCCACCCGGCGGGTGGTGGCGTAGACGTCTCGCATCGCCGCGCTGCCGCCGATGAGTCCCTGGAGGGGCGGGGAGGCAGGATCTTCAGCGGGTTGGCCGGGCTGACGCAGCATCGCGGGAAACGGAGCGGTGGGCCCGGCTGGGCGCCTCGATCACGTCGAGGATCTCCGCCGCCGCCCTGCGGGTGTCTTCATCGGTCGCCCGATTGTACACGGCGTAATCGGCGAGCATTTCCCGGCTGGTCAACAGCAGTC
>JAJTED010000101.1 GCA_021300535.1 Planctomycetaceae bacterium
GAGCCGGTTGAGGTATTCGATCGCATTGGCCGGGATCGTCGCGCCCGGCTGGCCGGCGAGCGTCACCACGCGGCGCTCCGCCCGCCGGCAGACCGTCCGGGCGACGTGGATCGCGGCCGCCAGCGGCGTGCCGGCCGGAAGGATGAACGTCTTGAGCGGCTCGAGCTCTTCCTCATGCCGGTCGATCTCGGCCTCGAGCGCCACGACGTGGGCCGCGGTGATCCGCTCGTTCGCCGGCCCGGGCGTGGCCAGCTGGGCGCCCAGGTCGAAGAGCTCGTTTTGAATGCGGCGCAGCAGCGGGTCGAAGGTGGCGGCCGGGGCGTGGGTGCGGACGATGCCGAGTTCGCTGTTGAGCTCGTCCACCGTGCCGAAGGCCTCGATCCGGGCGTCGTCCTTCCGCACGCGGGGCCCGCCGAAAAGGCCGGTTTCACCCGCGTCGCCGGTCTTCGTGTAGATCTTCATCGTCGCCTGCCTCCCGCGGTGCCCGGTCCGCGACGTATACTGCGGGGCATGGTCGATTCCTGCAACTTCCGTTTCGGCACGGCGCTCCTCGCGGCCCTCGTCGCCGCGACGGCCACCGTCCGGGCGGAGTCGATCGAGGGCCGCTTCCTGTCGCCGCCCGTCCAGGTCACCGCGGGGATGCCCAAGGCGGGCGAGGGCTACTTCGCGGCCGATGGCCGGACGATCTGCTACCAGGCGGTGCCCGACGGCTATCCGTTCTATCAGATCTTCGTGCAGGCCTTCGACGCCGCGGCGCCGCGGCCGACCGCCCCGCGCCGCGTGAGCACCGGCCGGGGCCGGACGACCTGCGCCTGGTTCGCCCCCGACGGCCGCCGGCTGCTGTTCGCGTCGAGCCACCTCGACCCCGCCCTCGACGCCACCGAGCACACGGCCCGTGAGCAGGCCGCCGAGGACGCGCGGACCGGCCGCCGGCGCCGCTACCAGTGGGACTTCGACCCCGAGATGGACCTGTTCACCGCCAATCTCGACGGCACGGATCTCGTGCGGCTCACGCACGGCCGCGGCTACGACGCGGAATGCTCGTTCTCCCCCGACGGCAGGCAGATCCTGTTCGTCAGCGACCGCGACGGCGATCCCGACATCTACCTGATGAACGCCGACGGCAGCGACGTACGGCAATTGACCGATGCGCCGGGCTACGACGGCGGCCCGTTCTTCTCGCCCGACGGCCGCTGGATTGCCTACCGCACCGACCGGGCCGAGAAGGACATGCTCCAGATCCACGTCATGAAGGCCGACGGCTCGGGCGACGTGGCGGTCACGCAGGGCCGCGGCGTCCACTGGGCGCCGTTCTGGCATCCCACGCAGCCCTGGCTCGTGTGGACCGGCGCCGACCATTCCGACCCCACGCAGCGGCCGAACTACGACCTGTGGATCGCCCGCTACGCGGCGGGCAGCGGCGGCTTCCGCGCGGGCGAGCCGCTGCGGCTCACCGACCATCCCGGTGCCGACGTGCTGCCGGCGTTCTCCGCCGACGGCGGGCTGCTGATGTGGACCGCCAGCCGCGACGGCGACGGCGGCGGCCGGGGCGGCTCGAGCCAACTGTGGGTCAGCCGCGTCGCCCTGGAGCCTCTCGCCACGGCCCTGCCCGCACCTCCCGCGCAGCCCTGAAGAAACCCGCCGTGACGCACACGCCTCAGCCCTCCGCCGACGCGGTCGCCATGATCGGTGGGGGCCAGATGGCCCTCGCCCTGGCCGAGGGTTTCTGCCGCGCCGGACTGTTGGAGCCGACCGCGATCACAGTTCACGACCCACATCCGCCGGCCCGTGAGCGGCTCGCCTCCCGGGTGCCGGGCGTGCGGTTCGCCGCCACCGGCGCCGCGGCGGCCGCGGCGGCACCGACCGTGTTCCTGGCGGTCAAGCCCCAGCAGGCGGCCACGGCCTGCCGAGAGATCGCCGCCGCGCTCTCCGCGGACGCCGTGCTCGTGTCGATCGTCGCCGGCCTCTCGCTGCACTCGCTCGCCGACCTCGCCGGCACGCGGCGGATCATCCGCGTGATGCCCAACACGCCCTGCCTGGTAGGCCGCGGGGTATCGGTCGTGTGCCGCACGCCCGAGGTGCCGGCCGCCGCGGCGACACGAGTGCTCGCACTCTTGGCCGCGGTCGGCCACGTCCACGAGGCCGACGAGTCGCTGCTCGACGCCGTGACCGGCCTCTCCGGATCGGGCCCCGGCTTCCTCGCGTTGCTCGTTGAAGCCCTTTCCGACGGGGGCGTGAAGGCCGGCCTGCCGCGGTCGCTCGCCCAGGCGTTGGCCGTGCAGACGCTCTCCGGCACCGGCGCCCTCTTGGAGCAAACGGGCGAGCATCCCGCGCAGATCAAGGACCGCGTGTCGAGCCCGGGCGGCACCACGATCGCCGGCCTGGCCGTGCTCGAGCAACGCGGCGTCCGCGGCGCGGTCATTGACGCGGTGGTGGCCGCCGCGGCCCGCTCCCGCGAGCTCGGCCAGCCATCCACCCGCTGACGGCATAGGGCTCATATGTGAGCCGGGCGTAACTCGCCCATCTCGAGGCCTGTGGCACCATGAACCGCATTCGCAAGCCGGGAGGCTTGCGCCACGTGGTACGGCGGGCGCCGACCGTTTGAATCGAGGCCTGTGGCACCATGAACCGCATTCGCAAGCCGGGAGGCTTGCGCCACTTGATGGGGCGTGGGTAGGCCCGACCAGCGTCGCGCGTGAGGTTCACACGTGACGCCTATCAGCCGCGGCGGCTCTTCGCCTTCTTGGCCGACTTTTTGGCCACCTTCTTCGCGGCCTTCTTGGCCCGCTTCGCACCTCCAGCCGGCTTGGCTTTCGCGCCGCCGAAGATCGCATCCCACCCGGCGGCGTACTGACCGCTGCTGCCAACGCGAATGATCGACATCGATGATGTTCCTCGTCGAGAACCGAATGGAGTTTCCGAGCACGGGCTCCAAGCCGCTGCGCTGCTGCTACGTATCACGCGGTAGACCCATGCGTCAACTCCGCCGCCGTCAGGCGGTCGGCCCGCCACCGCCGGCAGCGCCGAACTCGATCTCCAGCCGCACGCTGCCGAGCGCCGCGGGAAGGGGACCGCGGACCGGGGGCGGCAGGGCGGTCGCGACGGCCTGTCGCGGCACGAGCACGAGCAGGTTCCGGTCGCGCAGCATCGCGGTCACATTTGCCCGATACGCCACACCGGCCGTGGCCGCGGGCAGGGCCGCGCCGTTGCACGCGACCGCAGCGTCCGCCGGGGCGTCGATCACGAGCCACACGATGTCCGCGGCCGCGAGGCCCGTGGGCCGGCCGAACCGGCGCACCCAGGCCGAGTCCTGCCCCGCATGGCCCGGCTCGGCCTCCCAGGCGTTGCCCAGGTTGATGGCGTGGACTCCGCTCACGGCGACACCTTGCCCCATCCGCCGGCCCGGTGTGGCTCCGCACCGGCGGCGGCCGATTCCCGGTCAGACTCCATGCCCGCGGCTTTCTGGCCCGAAACCGCGGCCGGCCACTATACTGCGCGACGGCGGTCCGGATGACGGCCGCATGATAGCCGACGATCGTCGGCGTCCATCACCACAGGAGCCTCTGCAGACCATGGGTATCGCCCTCGAGTTCACCGACGACAACTTCCAGAGCGACGTGCTCAACTCCTCGGTCCCGGTCCTCGTCGACTTCTGGGCTCCCTGGTGCGGTCCCTGCCGGATGATCGGCCCGGTGATCGAGGAGCTGGCGGCGGAGAACGCCGGCTCGTTCAAGGTCGGCAAGGTGAACGTGGACGACAACAGCCAACTGGCGATGACCTACAACGTGGCCAGCATTCCCACGATCATGATCTTCAGCGGCGGGCGGCTGGTGCAGCAGTTCATGGGCGTGCAGCCCAAGGCCAAGCTGCAGCAGGCTCTCGACGAGGCGAAGACCGGCTGACGCCGGTTCAGGAACGGACTCCGGCGGGCGTGAGTTCCCCGGCCGGTCGCCGCGCGGGCCGGGCCGGGGCGACCACGCCCCGCCACCGCTCCACGATCGAGTCGTCCACGAAGCTCGCCAGGTCGACATCGGCGCCGGGCAGGCGGAGCTTCTCCACGGCCTTGGCCTCGATCTGTCGCACCCGTTCCCGCGTGACGTCGAAGATCGTGCCCACCTCCTCGAGGGTGTAGCTGTAGCCGTCCGCGAGGCCGAAGCGGAGGCGGATGATCTCCCGCTCACGGTACGAGAGGCCGTCGAGCGCCCGCGCGATCGACGACTTGAGCGCCGCCTGGTTCGTGCCCTTGAGCGGATCGTCCTCCCGCTGGTCGCGGACAAACTCGCCGACCGCACTGTCGTCGGAATCACCCAGCGGCTGGTCGAGCGACACGGGCCGGCGCGACATCCGCCACACGCACTCGGCGTCCTCCAGGGAGATGTCGGCCCGGGCCGCCAGCTCCTCGACGTTCGCCTCCCGGCCATGCTCCTGGAGGAAGTCGCGGGCGATGTTCCGCAGCTTCGTCATGGTGTCGACCATGTGCACCGGCACGCGGATCGTGCGGCTCTGGTCCGCGATCGCCCGGGTGATGGCCTGGCGGATCCACCAGGTGGCATAGGTCGAGAACTTGAAGCCCCGGGCGTGCTCGAACTTGTCCACGGCCCGCATCAGGCCCGAGTTGCCCTCCTGGATGAGGTCGAGGAACGAGAGCCCGCGGTTGCGATACCGCTTGGCGATCGAGATCACCAGGCGGAGGTTGCCCGCGGCCAGCTCGCTCTTGGCCGTGTCGTACCGCCGCTGCAGGTCCGCGAGCCGATCGAGCCGACGGCGGAGGGTGTTGCGGCTCTCGCGGGTGACCAGGAGGATGCGGCGTTGCTCGGTCGCAAGGCCGAGGCGGGCCGCCTCGTCGCCGCCGCAGGTCTCCATCCGCTCGCGGGCGGCATCGAAGCGGGCCGCCATGCCGCGGAGCTGCTTGAGCAGGGGATAGAGCCGCTGGATGCGGAGGTGCATCTCTTCGACGAGCCGCACGGCCTTGTTACGCTGCCGCACGAGCCGCTGCCAGGCCGCCCGCCGCCGCTCCAGCGGCGCGCTGCGGGACATCGCCACGCGAAACAGCCGCCGCTTCTCCTGCTCGATCCGGCGCAGCGTGACGAGGTTGGGGGCGAGCCGCTTGAGCAGCCGCTTCTTCTCCCGCGTGTTCGTCACCGAGACCTCGATCGTGCGGTCGAGCCGCACGGTGCCGGCCTGGACCTTCTCGAGCAGGTCCACGGCACCGGCGAGGACGAAGTCGTTGGCGAGCAGCGTCTTGCGAAACCGCCGCCGCCAGTGCTCGATCTGCCGGGCGCTGGCCACCTCGGTCTCCCGGTTGAGGAGCGGGATGCCGCCCATCTGCAGGAGGTAGAGCCGCACCGGGTCGTCGATCGCGGTGGTCGCCTTCGCCTGCCGGGGCCGGACCGGGGCGGGACGGGACGAAACTGGGCTGGCGGGCGGAGCGAACACGGAGCGCATGGGGAGTTCCTCGGGGTGTGGGGCGGGGGCGAGAAGGTGCAGATCCGGTGCCGGCGCCGGCAAACTCCTCCAGACATGCGATTTTCGCGACGAAAACGCCGCTCGCCGCCGGCGGCGGGGCGGCCCGTGTCGCCGCCGGGGCACACGGGCGACGGCCGCGCGTCGGCCGGATGCAACGCCGTGCCCCGGGGTGGTTCAAGATGGCGGCCCCGGCCGCACGAAGACTCCCGGGCGGCGGGAACGCGGTGTCGCTATACTCCGGTCGTTCCTCCGACGACGATCGTGCCGGTCGTGCGACCGGACGGGAGCAGTTGGCGCATGAACATCCTCGTGCCCGCGATCGTCGGCCTGGTGCTGCTCGCCGGCCTGCTCACGCTCGCCTTCGGCCACAAGGGCTGGAGTTGGGGCACCGTGGCGGCGGCCATCCTCGCGCTGCTCGCCTCGGGGGGCTACATCTACCTCGCCGCCCGGATCGCCGAGCGCGAGCGGGTCTGGACGAAGGTCGTGCGGAAGTACGAGGCCGACCTGCTCCGCGAACGCGATGCCACGACGCTCATGGCCCAGGGGAAGCCGCAGCCGATTGCCGGCGAAAAATCGCTCGTTGCCCTGGCCGACGAGGAGGCCCGCTGGCGTCGGGTTCTGGAGCGGGTCGAGACCTGGCGGGGCAGGGCCTGGAAGCAGGCCACGTTCACCCCGCCGCAGGCCGATGCCCCGGGCACGATCACGCTCCCCGAGCAGGAGGCCCCGGCGGCTGCAGCGGAAGGCGGCGGCCCGGAGGCTGAGAAACCCGCTGCGGCCGGCGGCCCAGTGGTGCCGATCAACGCCGGCGCGCAGGTCTCGGTGTTCGACGACGCCGCGTTCGAGGAGGGAGGGCGATTCCTCGGCGTGTTCCGCGTGGTGTCCGCGGCCTTCAATGCAGCGGCGAAGCGGACCACGCTCCAGATCGTGCCCGCCGTGCCGCCGGACGCCACGGACCGGCGGGCCTGGGCGAAGGCCTACGAGTCCGTCACGGTCTACGAGGACCTGCCCGTGGACCGCTGGATGGCGTTCCACCGGATGCCGAACCAGGCGACCACGGACACGACCGCCGGCGTTCTGCCCGCTCCCACCAAGACCGACCCCAAAGCACTGCTCGCCAAACTCGAGCGGCTGGAGGCGGCGTTCGCGCGGCACGGCACGGAGGTCGAGGGTGACCCGGAGGAGATCGCCGCGCGGATCGCGGCCGGCACGGCGGCCCCCGGCCGCTACTGGGCGGAAGTCGAGTTCACCGCCCCCCACGACCTCGACGAGGGAGTGGTCAAGCGGATCACGGACCTCCTGGCGCCCGACATCGACGACGAGGACAAGGTCAAGAAGACGTTCGCGGAGGGCGACACCGCGGAGTTCGACCTGCAGACGGCCCGGGAGCTCGGTGCCAAGGTGAAGGTTCTCAAGGTGATCGACCGCCGACCGCTGGCCGATGCGTTCACCGCGCTGCTCGGCGGCGCGATCCCCGGTGGCGGGCAGGGCATGCGGGCCGACGGTATCGCGGCCCTGCGCCGGACCCTGGAGACGGAGATCGCCGCCCTGGAGGAGGCGACGGGGCGGCTGGCGTCGGCGGAGCAGAACGTGACCGGGCAGCAGGCGCGGTTCGACGAGGAACGGCAGGCGCTGCGGGCCGACCTCGAGCAATGGACGGCCGACGTGACGGCGGCGGAGCAGACCGCGAACGCCTTCGAGCAGCGGCTGAAACGGCTGGCGGGCGAACTGACGGCGACGGTGCAGGCCATCGGACGGCTCGGCGGCGAGTTGACCGCGGGCATGAACCGCCTGACGGCCGAGCGCGACCGGAGGGCACCGCCTCCGGCGCGGGGCGGCAGCCTCCCGCCCGCCGGGGCGACGCGGTGAGGCACGCCCGCGCGGAGCGTTTTCGCCCCGCCTGCTACACTCTCGGCTTTTCGTCCCCCGTCAGCATGGGATGCCGATGAGCGATGCCGTGGAACCGCAGTCCGTGCCGGCCGCCGATCAGGCCGCGGCCATGGATCGGATGTATCGGCTCACGCGGCACGTCTACGACCTGACGCGGGCCTACTACCTGCTGGGCCGCGACCGGATGCTGGCCCAGGTGGTCACCGGCCCGGCGACAGCCACGCTCGAGGTCGGCTGCGGCACCGCCCGCAACCTCATCAAGCTCGGCCGGCGGCCCGACCCCGGCCTGCTGTGCGGCATCGACGCCTCGGCCGAGATGCTGGAGACGGCCGCCCGCAGCATCGCCCGCGCGGGCGTGCCCGCCGCGGGCCGCGAACCGATCCGTCTCCGGCAGGGGCTCGCGGAGCAGCTCGACCCGGCGGCGATGTTCGGCCGCACCAGCCCGTTCGACACGGTCTTCTTCTCCTACTGCCTGTCGATGATCCCCACCTGGCCTGGAGCGCTCGAGGCGGCGCTGGCCGCGGTGAAGCCCGGCGGCAGGCTGCTGATCGTCGACTTCTGGGACCAGCAGGACCTGCCGGCCGCGTTCGCCGCCGGCCTGAAGCGGTGGCTCGCCATGTTCCACGTCCACTACCGCCCCGAGGTGCATGCGGCGCTGGCCGAGCTCGGCCGCTCGGGACGGGCCGACGTGGCCTTCGAGTCGGTGGCCCGCCGCTACGCCTACATCGCGACGGTCACGAAGCGATGACGGGCCGCCGCGGCGGCCTCACGTCACGGCAGCAGGAACACGAGGCCGGTGATCGTGGCCGCCTCGACGGCGAAGCCCCGGGCGCTGATCGGCACCGCTGGAATGGTCCACGGCGCACAGCTGCCCGGCCGGTAGTAGCCGAGCGGGTAGACGCACTCCCATGGCAGCTCCACGCCCATCTTGTAGGGCAGCACGGGCAGCGTCGTGAAGAAGTGCGCCGCCGAGGTGAACGAATCGGCGACGAAGCCGTGCGAGTGGCCGTAGCGTTCCAGACTCCAGTCCTCGAAATACAGCGGCTTGTGGCAGTAGCCGGCCGCCTTCCAGGTGAACATCGTCGCGGCGAACCGCCGCGGCTGGAACGTCTCCCCCTCGAGCCGGCACTCACAGGGATAGTCGCTGCCCGCCCGACCACCGACACGGATGTCGAGGTCGATGCCCGCCAGGGCATCCGCCCGCAGCCTCTGCAGCGCCTCGCGACACTCCTTGGCATCCTCGGCGCACGGCCCCTCCGCGCCGGGCTCGGCGGCGGCCACCAGCTGCGCCTCGGCGGGGCTTGTCTCGGATGCGGGGATCACCGGCGCCGCGGTGGCGACGACGATCGGCTCCGGCTCCTCGGGCAGAACCTCCGGCACGACGACCGGCGGCGCGACCTCCGCCACGGCTGCCACGGGCCGCGGCGCGGGGGGATCGCTGACGAACGTCCGCCATTCTGCGGCTCGTGCCGGCCCGGAGAGGATCAGCAGCCAGGCGGCCATGGCACACACGCAGCCCGACGCGAATGGAATCAGCCGCGCACGAGCCGGATTGGTTCCGTGTCGGTGAAGGTCACTCCGGCTTGGCGTGTTCCGCCGTGTAGTTCGGGGCTTCCTGCGTAATGACGATGTCATGCGGATGGCTTTCCCGTACGGATGCGGCGGTGACCTGGATGAATCGCGCGTCGCGCCGAAGTTCCTCGATCGTCCGCGTGCCGCAATAGCCCATCCCGGCCCGCAGGCCGCCGACGAGCTGATACACGAACACGCTCAAGGGCCCCTTGAAGGGCACCCGACCCTCGACTCCCTCCGGCACCAGCTTGTCTCCGCCGCGCCCCGTCGCCTTTTGGCGGTAGCGTTCGCTCGATCCCTGAACCATCGCCCCCAGCGATCCCATGCCGCGGTAAGCCTTGAACGTCCGTCCCTGATAGAGAACGGTCTGTCCGGGGCTTTCCGCCACGCCCGCCAGCAGCCCGCCGATCATGCAGCAGTGGGCCCCCGCGGCGATCGCCTTGGTGATGTCTCCCGAGTAGCGAATGCCTCCGTCAGCGATCACCGGCACGCCGGCGCCGGCCGCCTCCACACCGGAGATGACCCGCGTGGTACAGATCGACCCGGGACCGATCCCAACTTTGACTCCATCCGCGCCAGCCCTGACGAGATCGCGACAGCCCTCCCGGGTTGCCACGTTCCCCGCAACCACCTCGATCTCCCAGCGTTTCTTAATTGCCGCGACGGTCTCGATAACGTTCGCCGAATGCCCGTGGGCGCTGTCCACCACGAGCATGTCCACGCCCTTGGCGATCAGGCTCGCCGCCCGGTCGTAGTCGAACACGCCCACCGCGGCCCCCACCCGCAGCCGGCCCTGCCGGTCCTTGCAGGCGTTGGGGAACCGCTTCATCATGTCGATGTCCTTGATCGTGATCAGGCCGGTGAGCAGGCCCTGGCCGTCGACGAGCAGGAGCTTCTCGACCTTGTTGGCCATGAGGATCTTCTCGGCATCGTCGAGCGACACGGTGCCGGTCGCCGTCACGAGGCCGGACTTCGTCATGATCTCCGCGATCGGCGTGGCGCCGCTCTCCAGAAAGCGGAGGTCGCGGCGGGTGATGATGCCCACGAGCCGGCGGTCTTCGGCCGTGATGGGCACGCCCGAGATGTTGTATTGATCCATCACCTCCCGGGCCCGGGCCACCGTGGCCGCTGGTGGCAGGGTGACGGGATCCATGATGATCCCGTTGGCGCTGCGCTTGACCTTGTCGACCTCCTCGGCCTGCCGGTCGATGGAGAGGTTCTTGTGGATCACCCCCAGCCCGCCCTCCTGGGCCAGGGCGATGGCCATCTCGCTCTCCGTGACGGTGTCCATCGGGGAGCTGACGATAGGGATGTTGAGGGCGATGCTCCGGGTCAGCCGCGTGGAGACGTCGGTCTCGGCCGGCACGACGCTCGAGTGCCGGGGCACGAGCAGCACATCGTCGAACGTGATTCCGGTGGCAACGATTTTCCCATCCATGCGGGCGTGAATCCTTTCCGGGGAGGGCCGAGGAAAGCGGGGGATTATGCGGCGCATGCGTGCCGGAGGGCAACGATCCGCCATGCCGCCCCGGTGCGGCGGCCTTTCTGGCCGCGGCCGCACGGCACGAAAGCGTGTCCTAGGTTTGTGGTGCCCCGGCAGGCCCGCGTTCGCCGGCCGCGGGGCGACCTCCTCTCCAGCGACTCCACCATGCGTTTCATCGACGATTCCCCCGCCGCCCGTCCGACCCCGGCGCTCAAGGCCGTGACCGCCCCGGAGGTCGAGATCGCCGCCCCGGATCCGGCGGCCCTCGACGCCCACCTGGCCCGCAGCCGCTACGGCCGCTTCACGCTCACCGACGCGGTCCGGCCGGGCTGGCAGCTCGACGTGGTGCCGCAGGCGGGCTATCGCCACGACACCTTCGTCGACTCCGCCACGGGCAGCCGCCTGCCCGCCCTCGTGGCCGCCGTGTCGAGCGAGCAGCTCTTCGACACCTTCCTGGAGATGCTCGAGCCGCTCGGCGACACCTGCGACGTGGTCCTCGAATCGACGCACGAGGAGGGGATCGGCCGGCGCGAGTTCACCCGCGAGGGCATCGAGCGGCTCGTGCTCGAGAGCGTGCTCTGGGAGTTCGACGATCTGCTCCTCAACGACGGCTGCACCGGCATCGCCGTCATGCATCCGGAGCTGTCCGTGGAGGTCCAGCTCGACGAGCACAAGCTGCTCGTGGCCTACGCCCAGGCCCGGCAGCCCTTCGAGCGGGTGCTGCGCGACCGCGGCCTGCGTCGCGACGACAGGCTCCGGGTCATCTCCCAGGGCGAGCATATGCACACCTCGACCGGCCGCCACGCGCGGCGGTTCGAGGAACTCGTCGCCCGCCTCGGGGCGACGTGAGCGTCACTGCCCGGCCCGGTCACCGCCGGCCCGCGGCCCTTTTCTCGGCGGCAGCGATGACTTTTGCGATCTGCAACCGATAGATACAATAGTGTCGACAAACAGGTGAGTGTTGCCTGTCCCCTGTGTTGAGAGGATGCACCGCCATGATCGGGTCGGCTGCAGCTTGGAGTTCGAAGTCCCCAGGCTGCCATTCTCTCGATCGGGGCCGAATGATCCTGCCCACGATGCGGTGGTTGGTTCACGGTTTCGCCAGCCGATTGCTCGGCTGGAGCCTGGTTGTCGCGGCCGGCCCGACGTTTGCCGCGGAGCCCACGGCCGAGGGGATCGCGTTCTTCGAGTCGAAGATCCGCCCGGTGCTCGTGGCCAAGTGCTACCAGTGCCATTCGGCCGAGGCCCAGGCCGCCGGCCGGCTCAAGGCGGAACTGCTCCTCGACACCCGCGACGGGATGCTCAAGGGGGGCGAGAGCGGGCCGGCACTCGTGCCCGGCGACAGAGCGAAGAGCCTGCTCCTCGACGCCATCGGCCACAAGGGCTTGGAGATGCCGCCGGAGGGCAAGCTGCCCGACGGCGTGATCGCCGACTTCATGGCCTGGTTCGAGATGGGGGCGCCCGATCCGCGAACCGGGCCCGCGGCCACGGTCGAGGCGCGGAAGATCGACGTCGCGGCGGGCCGCAATCACTGGTCGTATCGCCGGCTCGGGAGCGTGACGCCGCCCACGGTCAAGGACACGGCCTGGGTGAAAAACGACATCGACCGCTTCATCCGGGCCAAGCAGGAAGCGGCCGGCGTGGTGCCCAACGCCGAGGCGGCGAAGGCGACGCTCCTCCGCCGGGTGACGTTCGATCTCGTCGGGCTGCCACCGACGCCGGAGGAGCAGCAGGCGTTTCTCGCCGACACGGCGCCGGATGCCTACGAGAAGGTCGTGGAGCGGCTGCTGGCGAGCCCGCAGTTCGGCGAGCGGTGGGCCCGGCACTGGCTCGACGTCGTCCGCTACGGCGAGAGCGGCGGCTACGAGTTCGACAAAGACCGGGGCAGCGCCTTCCGCTATCGCGACTTCGTGATCCAGGCGTTCAACGCCGACATGCCCTACGACGAGTTCCTCAGGCTGCAGGTGGCCGGCGACCTGCTGCGGCCCGACGACGTCGAGGCGGCGGCGGCGACCGGCCTGCTCGTAGCCGGCCCCTATCCGAACCAGGTGACGGCGAAGACGATCGAGCCGATCCGCTACGACCAGCTCGACGACATGGCGACGACGCTCGGCGCGGCGGCGCTGGGGATGACGATCGGGTGCGCCCGCCGCCGGGGCAGTGGCGGTGGCTGCACCCCCGCGACGTGAAGGGAAAGAAGGCGACGCTCACAGCCGGCGCCGACGCGGTCGTCACCGCGACGGGCAAGCTCGAGGCCGACGACTCGTACCGGGCGGTGTTTCACACGCGTGCCCAGGGCCTGACGGCCCTGCGGCTGGAGCCGCTCTCGGGCACGGCGACGCCGCGGACCGGCCCGGGCACGGGCAAGGACGGCGGCTTCCGTCTGTCGCGGATCGTGGTGACGGCGAAGCCGCTGGTGCCCGCGAAGGATCGACAGCCGATGACGCCCGCGCTCACGGCGGTGGCGACGACGGCGGCCGCCGAGGGTTTCGCCGCGAGCGGTGCGGTTGATCAGGATCCGGCCACGGGCTGGTCAGTGGGCGAGGCGACGGGCCGCGACCATGCGGCGGTGTTCCAGTTCGACAAGCCGGTCGGCTTCGAAGGGGGCACGGAGCTGGCCGTCGAGCTGTTCTTCGAGGGCGGGCAGCAGGGCCTGGGTCGGTTCCGGGTCGCGGTGGCCGCCGCGGAGGGCACGCCGGCGGTCGATGCCGCGGCGGTGTCGCAGGCCGCGGACGAGGTCGTGACGGTGGCCGCGGCCGCGGTGGCGGCCGGGAAGAAGCCGGAGGCCGACGACGCCACGTGGCGAGAGCTTGCTTCCTGGTATCGCCTCGTCGACGTGAAGGCCCATGAGACGATCGCGGCCCTGGAGGCTGTCGAGGCCCGCAAGCCGAATCCGGCGCTCGTGACCGTGTGGCGGGCCGTCAACGGTCCATGGGTGATCACCCAAAACAGTCAGGGCGTGAAGCCGGGCAGCACCGACGTGTTCCTGCTCGCCCGCGGCGAGGTGGGCCGCAAGCAGGGAAAGGTCGATCCCGGCTTCATCCGCGCGACGATCGCGGCCGATGATGCCGAACGCCCGCTGCTCGCCGGCACAACGGGCACGGAGCCCGGGAAGCGAGATTCGCGGCTCGGCCTTGCCGATTGGCTCACCGATACGCCCCAGGGAGCGGGGCCGCTCGTGGCCCGCGTGATCGTCAATCGCCTCTGGCATCACCACTTCGGCCGGGGGATCGTCTCCACGCCCAACGATCTGGGCACCCAGGGGGACAAGCCGAGCCGTCCGGAACTGCTCGAATGGCTGGCCGGGCGGCTGGTGCAGGAGGGCTGGTCGCTCAAAAAACTCCACCGGCTGATCGTCACGAGCGCCGCCTACCGGCAGGCGGGCCTCGTGACCGAGGCCAACCGCAAGGCCGATCCGGAAAACCTCCTCCTCTGGCAGCGGCGGCCCGTCCGGCTCGAGGCCGAGGCGTTCCGCGACGCCCTGCTTGCGGTTGCGGGCAGGCTGCAGCCGACCGTGGGCGGCCCGAGCGTGGCCGACGTGAACGCCCCACGGCGGAGCGTCTACCTGCGGGTGAAGCGGAGCCAGCCGATCGCCTTCCTGCGGCTCTTCGACCAGCCGGAGCCGGTGCAGTCGGTGGGCGCCCGGGGCGTGGCCACCGTGGCGACGCAGTCGCTGACGATGATGAACTCGCCTTTCGTCAGGTCGGCCGCCGAGGGCTTGGCGAAGCAGGCTCAGGCTGCGACCGGGAGCGGGACGCCGGAGCAGCTGCTCGACGCCGTGACCACGATCGCACTCGGCCGGCCGTCATCGACCGCGGAACGCGACAACCTGCTCCCGCTGCTGGCTTCCTTGCAGGGAGAGGC
>JAJTED010000102.1 GCA_021300535.1 Planctomycetaceae bacterium
GCTTCTGCTGTTCCGAAAGGTTCATCGCTTCACCTCGGTCGGGGCGGCGCAGCCTCCCGCGCACCAGCGCGAGAGCGGGCACCACTGCTTGAGGAAGTAGTCCAGTCCGCTCCAGCCCCCGGAGGGCAGGGCGGCGATCACGAGCAACGCGGCGAGTTCCACCCACTGGTTGTACGTCGGCTGGGCACCCGACACCCAGAAGGGCTGCGTGGCCACCACGCTGGCGAGGAACATGGCCCCGCCCATGGCGTTGAACTTCACGAGCACGCCGAGCACCAGGCAGGCGCCGATCGTGAGCAGCGACCAGCTCACGAATCGGTCGGCCTTCCAGAGCGGCGACGGCTCGACGACCGCGGCCCGGCGGCGGTCGGCGTCGGAGCCGAGCTGGGCGTCCCAGGCGGCGACGAGTTTGGTGCCGAGAGCGTCGGCTTCCTTCATCCAACCCGATGCCTGCACGGCCAGTTCCGCCCGCTTCTTCGTCACCCGCGCCCGCTCGAACGGAATCGCCGCCGCGCCGGGCTTCTGCTCCATCGCGGCCAGCCGCGCCACCTCGAGCCGGTAGGCGGTGAGGTCCGGCTCGATCGATCCCCGCCAATCCTCAAAGGTTCCAGCGACATCGGCCAGGCTCTTTTCCGCGGCGGCCTTGGCGGCGGCGTCGAGCGGCAGCCGCTTCATCCGCTCGCCGAGCAATTTCCGCCACGATGCGACGACCGTCTCCTGCCAGGCCTTCCCGGCCTCGGCAGCCGATCGGCCGTCGACCGCGGCGAGCGTGTCGTGCCAGTCACCCGTCTGCGGCAGGGCGGAGCGATACCAATCGGCGAGCGGACCGACCGCGGCCTTGCGGAACCCCGCGCTCGACCAGTCGGGGTCGCGGAGGTGCGACAGCCCCTCCAGGAAAAAGTGGAGTCCGACGACGATTCGCAGGAAAGCCAGGGCGGCGACGGCGAGGCGGGAGGAGCACATGGCGGGCATTAAGACCGGAGTGAGGCTGCGGGGCCGTATCGGCCGACGAGCTTCCTTGAATTGAATCCCAGGCCCGGCCGACGGCAAGAGCCCGGTCGACAATCATGCCCAGATTGCGTCCATCTGGCAAAATCGAGTGGGTTTCGGCAGCGTACATCACCAGCCCCGCCTTGCCCGCGGGCCGCCCCCCCTGCGAAAACGACTCCATGCGCATTGTCCTCTGCTACCCCGTCGAAGCCCGTCACGTCGCCCAAATCCAGGCCGTCGCCCCGGCCGCCGAGATCGTCGACGCCGGCCAGGAGCGGGTCGCCGCGGAACTTCCCGAGGCGGATTTGTTTTGCGGCCATCCCAAGGTGCCCGTCCCGTGGGACGAGGTCGTGGCCCGGGGCCGGCTGCGGTGGATTCAGTCTTCAGCAGCCGGCCTCGACCACTGCCTCGTGCCCGCCGTCGTCGGCTCGGAGATCGTGGTGACCAGCGCCTCCGGCGTGCTCGCGGATCAGGTCGCCGAGCACGCGTTGGGACTGGCGATCGCCTGCACGCGGCGGACGCGGCTGTTTCTCGAGCAGCAGGCCCGCCGCGAGTTCGTCCGCCGCCCCACCCGCGACCTCACCGACGCCACCGTGGGCATCGTGGGCCTCGGCGGCAACGGCCGGCGGCTGGTCGAAGTGCTCGCGCCGTTTCGCTGCCGGATTCTCGCCACGGACTGGTTCCCGGTCCGCCAGCCGGCGGCCGTGGAGTTCCTCGGGCCGCCGGAATCCCTCGACAAGCTGCTGGTCGAGAGCGACATCCTCTTCCTTTGTCCCCCGCTCACCGACCGCACCCGCAACATGATCGACGCCGCCGCCATCGCCCGCATGCAGCGGGGCGCAATCCTCGTCAACGTGGGCCGTGGCCCCCTGGTGGACGAGAACGCCCTGGCCGACGCCTTGGAGAGCGGCCACCTCGATTCCGCCGGCCTCGACGTCACCCCGGACGAGCCGCCCCCGCCCGACAGCCGCCTGTGGACGGCCCCCAATCTCGTGATCACGCCCCACGTGGGCGGACAGTCGGCCCGCCGCATCGATGCCATGACCGACTTTTTCTGCGATAATCTGCGGCGGCATCTGGAGGGAAGGCCGCTGCGGAATCTCGTCGACAAGCAACTGGGATTTCCCGAGCCTCCTGACGCCCCCGCATGCTGAGCGCCGCCGCACCACGATGAACACCACCGTCTTTCGCGAAGAGCCGCCGACGATCTCCGTCGCCGGCGACGTCGGCAGCCGCTGCCCGGACGAACTGCTCGCCCGCTACGGCGAGATTCTCGGGGCCGGCCGGCTCAACTGGACCGAGTATCACACCCTCTCCCGGCGACTCGGCGCCGGCGGCCAGGGCGTGGTCTACCTCACCACCCGGCGCGGCACCGACAACTTCACGCTCCCGGTGGCGCTGAAGATCTTCTCGCCGGAGCGGTACGACTCCGAGGATCTGTACATCGAGGCCATGAACCGGATCGCGGCCGTGGCCGCCCGTGTGGCCCAGATCCAGCACGACAATCTGCTCGACGTGCACAACTTCGTCGAGCAGCGGCGGATCCGCATCATGGAGATGGAGTGGATCGACGGCTACGACCTGTCGCGGCTGCTCGCCCCGGAGCTCCTGGAAGAGACCCGGGCGAGCGTCGCGGACGCGCGGTGGAAATATCTCAACGAGGTGATCGTGACGGCCGGCCCACGGCAGTCGCGGCTCAAGCCCGGCGTGGCGATCGCGATCGTGCGCGAGTGCCTGGCCGCCCTGGCGGCCCTGCACCGAGAGGGCATCGTTCACGGCGACATCAAGACCGCCAACATCATGGTCAAGCGGACCGGCAACGCGAAGATCATCGACATCGGGTCGGCCCATGCCGTGGACGAGCCGCCCCCCACGCGAACCTGCACGCCGGCCTACGCCGCGCCCGAGGTGCTCGAGGGCCGCGAGAACACGCCCCGCGCCGACCTCGCCAGCCTCGGCTACGTGCTCGTGGAGATGCTCTCCGGCCAGCAGCCGTTCGCGGGCCTGCAGTCGTTCCGCGACCTCCTCGAGGCCAAGCGATCGCTCGTGCACCGGCTGCCGCAATTGCTGCCGGCCGACGTGACCTGCAACGAGCTGCTGATGAACTTCTGCCGCGGGCTGATCGCCGCGGACCCCGACCGCCGCTTCCCCAGCGCCGAGGACGCCGATCTCAAGAAGGGGGGCGCGGCGAGCTTCCACCGCCAATTGATCGTCGGCGGCCTGGCCAGCGAGTACGAGAACGAGATCCGGGCCTGGCTCGAGGAACTGGCGATCGACTGACGCCGGCGGTCCCGGCAACGGCACCCGCTCCTGCATGGCGAACGGGAAGACATTCACACCCGGTGTTCCCGGGTTGCCGCCCGGGGCTTTGCGAGGAACGCGACGGACACAAAAGCCCCCCGGCGGAAGCCGGGGGCTCAGTATCGCGGCGGAGACCGGTCTCCATCGATTATTGAGCTTCGACCGCCTTGCGGACCGCGTCGGCGTTTGGCATGCCGCGGATCGCGTCGAACACGATCTGCCGATCCGCATCGTCGCGGGCGAGCCCGAGGATGGTACGGCACATCGCCACCCGCTCGGCTTCGTTCGCGGCGAGCTGCCGCGCGATCCGCAGGTAGCCCTTGAGGGCCCGATCGCGGTACTTTCCGTCGGGCAGCGTCTTGGCTAGGTCGATCAATACCGGCGCCGCATCGGCTGTCATCCACTTGCCGAGCAGCCGCGTGCCGGCGTCCCGCAGCGGCTCTTGGTCGCTCTTCGCCGCGGCGTTGACGACGCCCAGGGCCCGCCCGCCACCGACATCGCCCACGATTTCGAGCAGGGCGATCCGCGTTCCCATGGGGGCGGAGGCGATGGCCGGCTCGAGCCGTGCCGCACAGGCGTCACGGTCTGGCATGCGGACGCAGGCGGTCCGCAGCGCCGCGAGCGTTGCGGCCGATTCGCCGGCGTCATCCGAGCCGGCGACCCGCTCGACCAGCAGGTTCAGCCGCTCGAGATCGATCGTCTCGCCCAGGGCGGTCAGGGCCGCCTCGCGAACCGCCGTGTCGCCGCTTTTCAGAGCCGCCAGCACGTCGGGCAGGGCCGCGGCGACGCGCCGCTTTCCCACCAGGTCGAGGAGCAGTGGCAGTTTCGCGGCATCGGCCCCGGCCAGTTTCACCCGCAGGGCCTGGTCCACGCCCTGTCCGGGCAGATCGGCGATCGCCGTTTTCGCCACAGCCGCCAGGTCGGCATCGGTCTCGGCCGCGACCACCAGAAGCGGTGCGAGGCCGCCTTCATCGCCGATGCGCCCCAATGACCGTACCGCGGCCAGCCGCACTTCCCGCGGTCCGACGCGCCGCTCGGCAAGCGCGGCCAGCACCTGCCGGGCCCGCGGGCCGCCGCGGTCGGCCAACGCATCGACGACCACGGCGGCGCGGGCCGGAACCGCGGTGCTCAACTCAGTCTCCAACGCCGCATCGACTTCCGGCCCGCGCAATTCCCGGGCCACCGAGAGGCCGATGGCGAACATGCGTTCGTCGGCGGACCGCAACTGCTCCACCAGCAGCGGCACGCCGGCTGCGCCGCGGGCGAGGATGGCACCGCGGGTCGCCTCGACGACACGTTGCGGTGGCACGTCGGCCTTCCGCACGAGGTCGCACAGTGCCACGGCGTCGGCCGCCCGACCGCCGGCGGCCAGCCCCTCGGCGCAGATGACACAGGCCTCGGCTGCGGCGTTTCGCACGGCCGGGTTCGGCGCCGCCACCGCCGGCCGCAGCGCCGCGGCGGCCGCCTCGCCACCGATCAGCCCCAGCGCAATCGCGGCCGAGGAGGCGACGGCGGCATCGGCGTCGGCGAGTCGGGCCGCGAGCAGATCAACCGCTCCGGCGTCGCGGCGCGCGCCGAGTGAGTTGATCACGCCCACAAGCGGTCGGCCGGCGAGACCGGCGGCGGCCTGCCGTAGGGCGGCATCGCAGGCGGGGTCGGGAATCGCCTCGAGCGGGATCCGCGCCCACGCAGAGAGCCGCTCGTTCCCCAACAGCTTGGCCAGTTCGGGGACCGCGTCGGCCGACCCATGGACGGCCAGTTGCTTGCAGGCCTTGGCCTTGTCCGCCTCGGGCGCGTCGGACCTGAGCACGGCGATCAGTTCCTGCTCGTTGGGGCTCCGGCCATCCCCGGCGCAGGCGACACCGGCCAGACACAGCGCCGCGGCCGCCAGCAGGAAAACGGACGAGCGGGTCGCACTCATCTCACATCCTCCATGGTTCACGAACAGCCTCCCCCAGCAACCGGTTGGCCTGGTCATCGCCCACGAAACGGTTGGTTGCATTGTCGTACTTGACCGGACGGCCGAGGAAAATCGCGATGTTGGCCGCATGGCAGGCGATATGGGCGTTGCAGGCCGCCTCCTCGTTGCCCTTGGGCTTGCCGCGAGTCTTGACACAGTCGAGGAAGTCGCGGACGTGGAATGTGGCGGGATAGCCGCCGATCTCGGCAACCGTGCGGCCGGCGAGCAGGACGGGGGATGAGAGCACGAGCTTCCCGCTGTCGCCGGTCTCCACCCAGCCGTTCTCACCTTCGAAACGGACTGGGCAGGAGCCGAGCGGAATCCAGCCCTGCTCGCGAAACACGAGTTCCACGCCATCGTCGTAACGTGCCACGAGCTGGCCGTCGCGGGGCGGGTCATACTCCACCGGGGGCGACCGATCGTTCACGGCCCACTGGCAGAGGTCCACGCAGTGCGAGCCCCACTCGAGCACGCCGCCACCGACCAGGCCGCCTCCCTTTTCGAAGTTGAAGCCGTCGAGAAACTTGGCGTTGAACGGCCGCCAGGCCGCGGGGCCGAGGTAGAGGTCCCAATCCACCACCTCGGGATCCGGCGCCGGCTGCTCCGGCAGCCAGCCGCTCGTCTCCGCCTTCATGCCGGCCGGATGGGCGTAGACCCGCTTCATCTTCCCGAGCCGGCCGGTGCGGGCGAGTTCGCAGGCAAAGGCGAAGTGGGGCAGGTTTCGCCGCTGCGTGCCCGCCTGGAAGACGCGGCCAGTGCGGCGGATGATGTCGCGCAGGACAAGGCTCTGGGCGATGTTCTTCGTGCAGGGCTTCTCGCAGTAGATGTCCTTCCCGGCCCGTGCGGCGTAAGCGGCCATGGTGCCGTGCCAGTTGGGGCCGGTGGCGATCAGCACCGCGTCGAGATCCTGCAGGTCGAGGAGTTCGCGGAAATCGCGGTGCATCGTGCAGCGGTCGTCGCCGTGCGCGTCGTCGGCCATCTTTTTCACCGCCGTGCGTCGGGCTTCCTTCACGTCGCAGACGGCGGCAAAGCGAACGTCGGGCTGCTTGAGGAAGCAGCTGAGGTCATAGGCACCACGGCGGCCGATGCCAATGCCGCCGACCACGACCCGCTCGCTCGGTGCCGCGAAGCCGTCGAGGCCGAGGGCTGAGCCGGGGATCACGACCGGTGCGATCGCCGCCGCCGATCCGGCGGCGAGGAGGCGGCGACGGGAGAGCCGAGGGGCCGAGTCCGATGGCATGCAAGCGTCCTCCAGAGAAACTGGCGAGCCGGGCGAAGCCAGCGAAAACCATACCAAACGTCAGCCCATTCTGCAGCGCACTGGATGCGGGAAATCGGGTTTGGGCGTGCGCGTTTTCGTGTCCCCCTTTTCCGCCGCGACTTCAGCGGTGCAGCCGTCGATAGATGCCCCGCACAAGCGCCGTCGTGGTCCGCGGCGCCAGCCGCTTGAGCCGCCACAGCCAGCGGGCCTGCGTGCCCACGACCACGTACCGCCGGTTGGCATGCACGGCGCGGAGCACGCGGCCGGCGACGCGACGGGAGTCCCACCGGGAGGCATCCATCCGGCGCCGTGCCTCGCGGGCCTCCACGCCACCAGTGAAGTGCCATGTGTCGAGGAGCCCCGAGCGGAAGAAACCTGCGCAGACCACCGTCACGCCCGGCCGGCCGCGCGGGCACTCCGCCGCGATGGCCTCCGAGAGCGCGACCACGCCCGCCTTGCTGGCGGAGTAGGCGGCCATCGAGGGCGGGGCCAGACCGAGGAGGTTCGTGTCGAGCACGCGCCGCCATTGGACCTCAGGCAGCGTGCCTACTTCCCCCGTGGCACCGACCCCGGCACAGTTCACCAGCAGGTCGAGCGTCGGCCACTCAGCCCGCAGGCTGTCGTGCAGTGCCCGCCAGGCGACGGCATCGCGAACATCGAAGCCAGCGATCCGGGGCGGCGGACCGAAGCCGCCAGCCACTTCGTCGGCACCGTCCAAGGCCTGCGGCAGGTCGACAAGGGCCGTGTGCCATCCGGCGCGCCGCAGCAGGACCGCCATTTCGCGGCCCAGGCCGCTCGCGGCCCCGGTGATGATCGCGGCTCCGGGAGCCATGGTGCGGCGGAAGAACACGGGCGGAAAGCGAGGGTGACGGGACTCGAACCCGCGGCCTCCAACGTGACAGGCTGGCGCTCTAACCAACTGAGCTACACCCCCGTGGGCCGTTGTCGGCCGTCGGGCAGTTTCGCCTCGCGAGTCGAAAGTATATCGGCAATTTCCCACCGCAACAGCACCGGCTTTTGCCGCCGGAAACGAGCAGCTTTCGCCGTCCAGGACCAAGGCCATAGATTGCTTTTGTCCACGGAAAGCCCGCAGACCGGGCAACAGGTCTGCCCGAGCAGGATACGACGCATGCCGACCGTGGAAACCATTGGCGTTTGGGCGCAGCTCGCACCTCTCGCCCCGTCGTCGAGCCAGTCTGCTTCTTGGAACTGGTGGTGCGTTTCCGGTCTGTCGGGTTTGGCGGTTCCGTTCCGTGAAGCCCGTGGCGCGAGTTTTGCTGCTGCAGGGAGGAGTTCAACAGAGCGGCGCCGCTGCAGGGATCCAGCAGCGAATCGTATTTTGACCACCCATACACAGGCGATCGGTGCTGGCACCGGCCCAAGAAGCCCCGGGTGGCAACCCGGGAGCATGCTGCACGCGAACCCGCGGCCTCGTGCCGCGGTTCGCTTGGCGGGCCGCCGCCCGCCCAGGCCTCCCGGTGTGTGATGCGCAAATCCCGTGCCGAACGGGATTGCCATGGATGGCTTTGTCCACGGAAAGCTAGAGCACGCCGCGGTCGGGGTCGTATCCCTTTCGTTTCGCCACGTCGAAGTCTTGGGCCGCCTGCCGCTCGAGGCCGATGGCGCGGCAGGCGAGGCCCCGGTGGTGGTGCATCACCGCCAGGGCGTGATCGAGCGACCGCAGCCGGTAGGCGACGTCGTCGGGATCGGCCCGACCGGCGAGGCCGGCCGCCTGCCGCCGCGACTGCTGCGTCCTGCCGATCGCCCGATTCAGGTCGTCGATCGCCTCCCGATGTCGGCCCAGCAAATGGAGGATAAAGCCCCGCGTGTCGAGAAACTCGGGGGAGTCGCCGCCGCTGCCCTCGAGGGCCCTCTCGATGTCGGCGAGCGCGGCCTCCAGGTCACGGCCCACGAGCGCCCGGATGTAGGCCCGATGATTCAGCGCTTCCGGGTTCTCCGCACCCGACAGGTCGACCGCGGCCTGCGCATCGGCCAGCGCCGCCTCCGCGTCACCCGCGACCACGTGGGCCAAGGCCCGCGTGCGGCGCGGCAGCGCGGACGTCGGCACGAGGGCGGCCGCCCGGCCGGCCTCGACGATGGCCGCTGCGGTCTGCCGACTCTCCAGTAAAAGGTTCGCCCGCCAGCAATGCAGGCGGCCCCGCCCCTGGACGTCGGCGGCGTCGAGCCAATCGATCGCACGCCCCACTTCCGCCGCGGCGGAGGCGACTTCGCCGCGGGCCTCGCGCACGGCCGCCCGCTCGAGTGACCACTGCACGACCGCTTCGCAGGCCAGCGGGCCGACGAAGGGCACGACCAATGCCGGCACGACGATCAGTCCGAGGGCCGCGAGCAGCACAAACCGCTTCAGCGGCCCGGCCACCCGGCCACGGTCGGGCACAGCCGACGGTTCCGCGTCCGCGAACCGATCGCGCGGATCCGATTCCAGGGGAGTGGTCCCACGCCGGCCCCGCGGCGCGACCGGCTCAAAATCGCGGGGGATAGGGAAGCCGAGCCGGTCGTACTGCATGGTGCAAACGCCAAGTGTTGCCGGGCCGCCACTCCGTATCCCGCACGCCTCGACCGGGACCTGGCTCCAGTATCGTATGCAAAACTGCCCGTCGCGACGATCAGCGGCACGCGCGGGTTTGACCGGCCCGCAGGGGTGGCGTAGTCTCCCGACATCGCCGCGGAGACCCGACCCATGCCGCTGTTCGAGATCGAGACGAGCGCCCACATCATCATCTCCTGGGCGGCCGACGAGCAGGCCGCGGCCGCCGTCGTGGAGGACGCCTACCCGGGAGAGAAGGTGGTACGGCTCACCCGCAGGCCCCGCGACACGTGGGTGATCTCGAAGTCGGCCCTCGGACTCACCGATTCGCGGATCAACCCTTGCAGCACGGCCCGCGAATGCCTGTCACGGGCGGCGGGCGACAAACTCCACGCCATCCGTCTCTATATGCACGAGACGGGTGACGATCTCGACCGGGCCCGCAAGGTGATCGAGTCGAACATGGTCATGGGCTGGTGATCCGGCCCGACAGCCGCCGTGCCACCAGGGCCGCGGCGACACCTGCGACCCCGGCTCCGACCCCGAGAAGCCAGGCCTGACGCCGGCGGGGCGGCAGACGGAGCGTCAGGCCGACGAGTTGATTCGGCGTGCCAAGGCCGCCGTTATCGGCAACAGCCACGAGCGCTCGGCTGCCGTCGTGCAGCGGCGGCCCCAGGCACAAGCCCTCGAGGTTGCAGCCCAGCGAGTCTTCCCACAGAAGCGTCTTGCCCAGAAAGTCGTCGCCCCGGTCGGCGAGGTCGCGATCCACGGCTGCGACGTTGGCCGCATCCGTCGTGTCGACCAGAAAGATCCGGCTCTTGAACGGCGGCACGCCCGGGCCGGCCGCACGCTCCAGCACCAACAGGCGGCCGGCGCCCAGCGCCACGATCGCGCAAACCCCGGAGAGCGGCTCGCCCGCGAACATGCGGACAAAGGCGTGGGGCGGCTCGACCGGGTAGGCAAACTGTCGTGTCGGCCGCGGCGGATCTGCGGGAAGCGGGATCTTCACGACCCGCACGACCGTGCCGCCGCCGACGCGTGCCATCGGGCCATCGCCGGCCAACGCCTCCTCATTGGCCGTCCAGATGCTGCTGTCGTCGGGATCGGCCGCCAGCGACTCGGGGCCGCGATTCGGTCGGCGCTGCCTCATGTTCTCCGGCAACGGCACGATCCCGAGCAGGTCGCCCCCCTGCTGGGACACGGCACGGATTGCCGGCGTGTCCTCCTCGGCAAGCAGAAGACAGGCTCCGGGGTCGCGGCCCTGCTGGCGAGCCTGCCGCGTGGCGATCCGGGCCCGCAGCGGCTCGGGGCAGACGGCTACATCCTCGAAATCGTGCACGGCTGCGAGCCGCACGGCCCGCAGTCCACGGACCGCGAGGGGCTGGCCCGCCGGCGAGAGATCGAGCGCGAAACAGAGCAGCAGATCGCTGTTGTCGAGGACGGCGACATAGCGGTCGTCACCGAGCCAGGCCACGCCGCTGATGCCGGTGATCCGCACGGGGTTGCCGTCGGCGTCGGGCGCCTCGTCGGGCAGGGCGAGCGTGCCGCGCACCTCGACCCGCAGCCGATCGTCTTCCCCGGCCGGCGCGGCGGCGGCCGGACACGTCATTCCCCAGCCGGCGAGCAGCCAGGCTACGGCTTGCACATATCGCATGCCGACGAGCGTACCGCGCCGCCCGCTGCGAAGCGTGCGCCCATTCCGATCACGGCGCCGTTTTCACCGGGGCGTCGAAGCCCACCGTGCGCACGTCTGCCGCCTGCGCCTCGGGCAGGTCGGCGGCGAGAATCGCCCGGTTCGGCCGGTAACTCGACGTGCCGCCCGGCCGGTACACGGGATCGGGACGGCGCGGCGGCGGAACCGAAGCGGGAACCGCAGGCGGCACACCAGCGGCTGGCGGCGGCGGAAATCCCGGCGTCGGAGTCGACGGCGGAACTGCCAGCGGAGCCGCGGCCGACGGTGGCGCGGCAGGCAAGGGCTCGAGCGCCGCGGGCATGGCGGCCGCGGGGAACGCCGCTGCCGCCGGCGGTGGCAGGGCCTGATCGATGGCCGAGCCGCCGCCCCCGAAACGGCTGCCGGGGGCAGACTCGTACCGTGAGCCGGCGGACACGGCCGCGGGCTGCTGGGCAGGCCAGCCGGCGGACCCGCGGGCGTCGGCAACGCGCTGCATTTCGGGCGGCATGGCTGGCGGCGGCAGGGTGCCGTAGCCAGCGGCGCCGGCCGCGGCCGGCGCCGCGGTGATGGCCTGCAATGGCGGGAGGTCGTTCGGTGCCGCAGGCGGCTCGGAGGGCAGGGCGGCGTAGGGCCCGACCTGCGGCGAGATCGCGGAAAGCGAACCGGCAGTCGGAGCGGAGGTCGCAGCGGCGGGCGCCGTGGCGATGGCGACCGGATCGGCCTTCGCGGGCGGGGGGGTGACGCCGTAGGTCACCGGCGCGGTCGCTGCCGCCGGCTCCGTGGTCGCAACGGCACCGGCGGCCGGCGAACCGCCGTTCAGCACGTAGCCGTTGGGCGTCGTGGTCGTGGGATATGGCTTCGCCGATGCGGAAGGCTTCTCGGTGCCGCCGTTGAACGACGGCGCCGCTGCGAGTTTGGAGGCCTCTTCCTTGGGCCCACCGCCGAACGTCCACCATGAGGGCTTCATGCCCGCGGTGCCCGTCTTGCAACCAGTCACGCCGGCGACGAGCAGTCCGCCGATCACGAGAGCCGCGGCAGACCCTGCCGGGCACGACCTTCCGGCAACATTCACCTTCATGCGCACCTCCGCAGAAAACCGGCCGGAGAAAGGCCCGCCGGGAGGAGGGGAAATAGGGGCCGCCGGGCGGCCGCGTCAACGCCAATCGCAGTCGACGCAGCCGCCGCAGCTTGCCAGCCGGCCGTTATTTGCCGGTGGCGGCGAATCGCTTGCCGACCGCGTCCCAGTCGATGACGTTGTAAAACGCGTTGATGTAATCGGCCCGCCGGTTCTGGTAGAGCAGATAGTACGCGTGCTCCCAGACGTCGATGCCGAGCAGCGGCTTGTTGCCGTGCATGATCGGGCTGTCCTGGTTGGCCGTGCTCTCCACGACCAGCTTGCCCTGCGGACCGACAGACAGCCAGGCCCAGCCGCTGCCGAACCGGCCCATGGCGGCCTTGGTGAACTCCTCCTTGAAGTTCGCGAAGCCGCCAAACACGGAGCGGATCGCCTCGCCGAGGTGTCCGGCCGGCTCGCCGCCCTTGCCCTTGCCGATCGTCTCCCAGAACATCGTGTGGTTGGCATGGCCGCCGCCGTTGTTGCGCACGACGGTGCGAATCGCTTCCGGCACCTTGTCCAGGCCGGCGATCAGCGTTTCAACCGGCAGCGCCGCCAGGTCGGCATGCGTCTCCAGGGCCTTGTTGACGTTGGTCACGTAGGCCGCATGGTGCTTGTCGTGATGGATCTCCATGGTGCGGGCGTCGATGAACGGCTCCAACGCGTCGAAGGCATAAGGCAGGGGGGGGAGCGTGTAGGCCATGGCATGCTTCTCCGGAGGGTGGCGAAATATGGTGGCGGGATCGTACCGCACCCGTCTCCCGGCGGCAAACGCCGGGGCTGACCCTGCGGTTGGGCGCGATCGCACCGGCCGCACCGCGGGCGCCGACGCTGCCGAACCTGCGAAGTATGCCTGCGGCGGGGGCCGGCCCGACGGGGCATGAATCCCGGCGCCGGGCCGCGCCGAAGAAGTGATCAGCGGGCGATACCCGGTCGGCAGGATGCCGGCTCCGCCCCGCTCGGCCGCCGCCTGCGCGTCCCACACGCCGCAAACCGGCGACCGCACACCCTCGAATGGATTCGAGTCGCTCCCATGTCCCTCAACGGCAGCCAGCGCCGCGATCAGCGCCGGCGGCTGGTCGTCTCCTGGAACCGCTCCAGTGGAGGCGACTCGGCCACCTCGGTCTCAGACGCCCGGCCCATGGCGGCTTACGGCCCGGAGGCCCATCCCGAGAAGCAGAAGGGACCGGCCACGCTCCTGCCGACCGGAGCCGGCGGCTTGGCCGGAGCCGCTGTGGTGATGCTTGTGCCGGTCGTCGCGGCGTTGGCGCTCGCCGCCGCCGGCCCCGTCTTTGGCCGGCCCGTGTTCCAGCTCGAGGGCCGATTCGCCCGCAGCATGCAGGCCGCGTCCACCTGCTTCGATCCGCGGAGCATGCAATCGCTGGCCGGCTGGCTGTCGCAGGTCGCGCTCGGCGTGGCCGCCGCCGTCGCCCTGATCGTGCGGCTCATGCGGCGGCACAGGCGCGACGACTACAACGGCCGATACCGCGCCTGGGGCTGGCTGGCTGGGCTGTTCGTCATTTCCTCGTGCGCGGCCGCGGTGCCAGTGGGACCTCTGGTCGCCGCCGTGGTGACGGACGCCACGGGTGTGGCCCTCGGCCCGGGCGGGATCGGCTGGTGGGTTTGTCTGGCGACAGTCGCCTACGGCCTCGTCGCCCTCTGGACGGTGCTGCCGCTGCACGAACGCGGTGCGACTGCGTTTTGGCTCGGACTCACGCTGACGGCGTGGGCAACATCCGCGGGCTGCGCCTGGCTGGGCGGCGGCCGCGATTTGTGGACGATCGCCGGGCACGCGGCCTGGGCCATGGGCGCGACGTTCGCCGCAGTCGCCATGCTCGCCGCGGCTCGGTCGGTAATCCGTGAGGTGCGTGGTCAGTGCGTGCCGCAGACCCCCAAGGCTGATCGGCGCAAGCCCGACCGGCCGGCCGCGACGCCGGTCGTCGAAGAATCCATGGCGGACGAGGAGCCCGACTTCAGCGCTGTCGAGTCCGACGCCGCCGGCGACGACGAGGCCGGCTTGGTCGACGGCGCGGAGCAGGAGCACCGCCACCTTTCCAAGGCCGAGCGGAAGCGGCTCAAGAAGCTCGCCCGCATGAACCGCACGGCGGCATGAGGGCCCGCGGACGGCCCCGCAATTGACGCGGCGCGGCCGCCTGGCCGATAGTCTCGCCGGAGGTTCGCACCGCATGCCACAGTCCGTCGTCCGCACCCGCTTCGCCCCCAGCCCCACCGGCTACCTGCATATCGGCGGCGTCCGCACGGCGCTGTTCAACTGGCTCTTCGCCCGCCGCCACGGCGGCGCGTTCATCCTCCGCATCGACGACACCGACGCCGAACGCAACGTGGACGCGGCCCTCGAGCCGATCCTCTCCGGGCTCCGCTGGCTGGGCATCGACTGGGACGAGGGGCCGGGGGTGGGCGGCCCGCACGCGCCGTACTTCCAGTCGCAACGGGCCGACCGCCACAAGGCCGCCGTCGCGCGGCTCTTGGCGACCGGGCACGCCTACCGTGATTTCGCCCGCCCCGAGGAACTCGACGCCGAGCGCAAGGCCGCGCAGGCCGAGGGCAAGGCATTCCTTTACAGCCGCCGATTCGCCGCATTCGACGAGGAGACGGCCGCCCGCTTCCGGGCCGAGGGCCGACAGGGCGTCGTCCGCCTGAAGATGCCCCGCGAGGGGGCGCTCGTGATCGACGACGCCGTCCGCGGGCGGGTGGAGTTCGCCTGGGAGCGGGAGCAAGACCACGTCATCCAGCGGGCCGACGGCTCCTGCCTCTACCATCTGGCGAGCGTCGTGGATGACCACGACCTGGAGATCTCCCACGTCATCCGCGCGGAGGAGCATCTTTCGAACACCCCGCGGCAGGCGTTCATCGCGCTGTCGCTGAGCTACCCGCTCCCCGCCTACGCCCACCTTCCGCTGGTCGCCGAGCCGGGCAGCCGCACGAAGCTTTCCAAGCGGAAGCTGGCGCAGTATCTGAAGAACGCCGACTTCAAGCAGGTGATGGACCACGGCCAGCGAATCGCCGACCGCCTCGGGCTGAAGGCCGAGGCCGACACGTTCAACCCCGTGATCGTCGATTTCTACCGCGCAGTCGGCTACCTGCCCTGGGCGATCGACAACTATCTCGCCCTGCTCGGCTGGTCGTACGACGACAAAACAGAGTTCTTCTCCCGGGAGCAGCTCATCGACCGGTTCACGCTGGAGCGGATCAATTCCTCGCCGGCGAGCTTTGACCCGAAGAAGCTGTGGGCCGTGCAGGACCATTACATGCACGCCCTGCCGATCGACGAGAAGCTCGCGACCATGCTCCCGTTCCTGACCAGGGCCGGCCTGCTTGCCGACCCAGCCCCGGCGGCGGCCGTGGAGACGGTCCGACAGGTGATCGAGGCCTCGGGAGACCGACTCAAGGTGGCGGGCGACATCATCGCCTACGCCGACTTCTTCCTCGTCGATGACCCACCCCTCGACGAGGCGGCCGTGCAGCAACGACTCTCGAAGCCGGGAGTGCGGCCGCTGCTGGAGGCGTTCGCGGCCGAACTCCACACCGTCGAGCCCTATGCTCCGCCGGCGCTGGAGGAGGCGCTGAAACGCGTCGTCGAGGCGGCGGGGGTGAAGGTGGGCGACCTCGTGCACGCGGTTCGCGTGGCGGTAACGGGGAAGACGGTGGGGCCGGGCCTGTACGACTGCCTGGCCATCCTCGGCCGCGACCGGTCGCTGACGCGGATCGCGCGGGCCTTGCCGCGGTGCGGCTGAACGCCGGCAACACCGGGCCCTCACAGCCTCCTGGAAAGAGGCGACGACGCCCGGCGTTCACAGCCGTGCCGAAGCCCGTCGACTCACTTGCTTTGCAGAGCCGCTGGGAACGAACGGATGAACTTCGAGGACGCATGGTCTTCACGCAGGACTCGCGCCCAGGCGGCGAGTCCTGCGTGAAGACCGGGCCTGAACACCAAGCCCGATCATGCACCGCACCCAGGGTGACACCTCTCGGGCACCCAGGCCTGCGGCCGAACCTCAGAGAGATGTTTGGCGCGGTCGTGTCAGGACATGCCTGGCACGCCCGACTCCCGATGAAAAAGGATTCCGCTTCGCCGACCGGTCGGCGATCGCTGCCACCCCGCTCGAACCCGAAACACAACAAGCCGAAGCTCGGCTGGAAAAATGAAAATGTTCCGAGGTCAGCGATATCGGTGAGCCTACTCGACTTCAGAGGCCGTAGAGAGGTTCGGCCCGCTACCGGCGGGTCTCCTCGTCGGGCCGCGGCTACTTCAACGGTTCGGGCCTCGGCAGCTGGTAGGTGCCGTCCAGGACGGACGCCCCGGGGCGGTACACCCGCATGAGGAAGTTCCACCCGTCGGTGACGTCCAGCCGGT
>JAJTED010000103.1 GCA_021300535.1 Planctomycetaceae bacterium
CTTCCCAGGAGGCTCAGGCGGCTCGACAGCCCCACGCAAATGTAGTGAAGACTTTGACCCTGGATTCACGTGAATCCCGAGCTTTACGCTCCCAAGTGCGTAACTTGGGTTAACGATCTGCGACTACACGCGAATCCGGCGGAAAAGAGCTGCGTCCCCTTATCTATTCGAGCACGAGGGCGGCCACGGCCCAGGCGTCTGCCTCGGCGCACGACGGGCGGCGGACCGTGGCCGATCCGCGGGTCGCCTGAACCACCCGGCCCGTCCGCGGATCGATCGGCGACCGTCCCGGCCGTGCGGTTGACGTGGCCACCGCTTCGCCGGCGAAGAGTTCGATCACGTCGCCCTCCAACCTCGTCGCATCGCCATGCCGCAGCCGCACCCGCCACTTCTCGCCGTCGGCCCGGCTGCCCCAGGCCCGCACCTCGCCGCCGAGTTCGACGAGATGATCGGAGGAGCCTAACTTCGCGAGCCGGCGGCCGATCTCGTCAACCGCGTAGCCGGGCCCGATGCCTCCGAGGTCGATCGTCAGGCCGTCGACCTGTTTGCGGATCGACGGCGGCGAGTGTCGCGATTCGAGATGCTGCATGCCCGCGGCTGGGCCGCTGCGCATGTCTTGGCCGCGGCGCATGGCCGTGATGTCGAAAGCCCCCTGCGACTCCGCGTTTACCTTGCGGGCGATTTCCACGACCGCCACGAGGTCTGCCGACACCACGACCCATTCGCCTGCGGAAGCGCCGTTGAACCGGCTGGCGTCGGAGTCTTCGCGCCACGTGCTCAGCGCCCGGTCGATCCGTGCAAGCACCGCCTCGATCTCGCGATGCGCCTCGCCGGCGGTCATCCCCGGCACGCCGCGGGCGAGCGTCACGCGGTAGGTCGTGCCCATCGCCGGGCCGGCGAGCGTGATTGCAGTGTCCTTGGCCGCAGCCGCGCATGCGACACTCATCACCGCAAAGAAGATCGCGGCGCGGATCATCGTGGCCACCAATGCGCCGCCGCCGCGACAGCGAGACAGGCCATCATGACGCCGTCGCGCCACGTGAGCCGGTCGGAACGGCCATGCAGCCGGAGATGGTCGAGCAGGGCTCCCGTGGGGCAGGCGTGGCGGCAATAGGCCATCGGATACAAGCCGCTCGCCACGAGGCTGACGACGAAGATCACGAGGGCGGCGATGCCGGACACCGTCGGCAGGTAGCCGTCGAAGGGCTCGATGTCGACGAGCGCGAGCGGCAGGTGGAGCACGGCCGTGAGGATCGCCAGACCGAGCAGCGCCCAAGGCAGGAATATAAGCCAGGGCCGCAGCCGTTCGGGAATCGCGCGATTCGGCTGCACAAACCGCACGAGCAGCTGCTGTGCTGCACCATGCGGGCAGAGATGCGAACAGTAGACGTTGCGGCGGGTCGTCACCGGCAGCACGACCGCGGCGATGCCAAGCGCGAGGAGCACGACGGCGCCCCGCGGCACGCCTGCCTGCGACCATCCCCACAGCTGCGCCTGCGAGAGGAGCGCCCCAGCCCCAAACCCGAGATACAGGAGCACGGCGATCGGCAGGGCGAGCCGCCCGAACCACGTGCCGCGCAGCCGGGTGAACGCCGTGACGATTGCGGTCGCGATCACGCCGAGGGCGCCCAGCCGGGGGCCGTCGAGGTCGCGCAGGAGTCCGCCGACGAGACCCGATTCCTTCCGCCCGCGTTGATGGGCCAGCTGGTGGCTCGCAGCCTGGACGATGCCCCGTGCCACGGCCTGACTCGTCATCGTAGCGCCGCTCACCCCCTCGATTCCCGTATCGAGCGGATCGATGCCGGCGAGTTCCTCGAACGTCATGCCGCGATAGACCCCGCGAAACGCCTCGTCGTCGCGGACGTAGCCCACATAGGGCTCGTTGTCGTAGCTCTCGAGCACCAACACGCCTGCCACGCGGCCTCCAGGATCGAACCCGATCACGGCATCCGTGGGCCCCTGATAGCCGATCGTGCGGTCGGCCGCCGGACTTGTTCGCAGCGCCCAGCCGAGCGGAATCCGGTCGGCCGCCAGCACGCGGATCACGGCGGGGTCGCCCACATCGGGCTCGATCGCTACGGCGTCGGCGAAGATCTTTTCGAGGTCGTCGAGCGACGGCGTTTTTTTGAACCGGCCGGCCCCGGCCTCGCCGCCGAGCCGCAGGGCGAGCGCCTCCGCGATCGCCATGCAGGAGAGCGTCGAACCAGCGACGGCGTCGGGCTTCGATGCACCCCCGGTCGCAAGATCGTCGAGCGACTTTCCGGCGAACGACTTCAGAAATCCCGGATCCCGCTCGATCGCCGCCACGTGGTCGCGGGTGTCGCGGCTCGCGAGGATTTCGACGCCGGCCACGCGCAGGCCCGAGTCGCACACTACGAGCAGGTCAGTCGGCCCGGAGAAACCGACCGCAGCGTCGCCCGCCGGCGACGTCTTGAAGACCACGCCCACTCGTTCGCCCGCCGCGTCGACTAGATCGAGCCCGCCGGCAACCGCCGGAGAAGCGCCGCCGATCGCCGCCGCCTCCGGGAGATGCCGCTGCACCCGCCCGATCGGCAGCGCGTCGAGCGTCGCCGCCTGCTGCCGGCCGAGGAATGCGACGTGTTCCGCGTGCACGAGCCACACGATCGCCGCCACCACGGCGAAGCGAGCGCCGTGCGTGAGCAGACGACGAACTTGGAAGTGGTCGGATGCACGCATGCCCCACACTTTACGCGAACAGCCGCCTGGCCGTCGATTGACGCATTGCCATCTCATGCGCATGCTTTTCCATATGAAAACGACGCTTTCGATCAGCGACGCCACGATGCGGGCCGTGAAGCGCGAGGCCGCCCGCCGGGGGCAGACGATGTCGGAACTCGTCGAGTCGGCGCTGCGACAGGCGCTCGGGCAGTCGCGGCCCGTGAAGAAACTGCCGCCGTTGCCCGTCCATGCCAGCGGTGGCGTCCGCGTGGACATCTCCGACCGCAAAGCCCTCTACGACGCGATGGGGCGGTAGCGTGTTCGTCATCGACACGAACGTGCTGGTCTACGCGATCGATCGCGACGCTGCCGACCATGAGGCCTGTCGCGGCATCGTGGAGCGATGCCGGGCGCCGGCGGAGCCGTAGTATCTGACCTGGGGCATCGCCTGCGAGTTTCTCCGCGTCACCACCCATCCGGCGATCTTCCGTCACCCGCTCGCAGTGAAAGATGCCTGGGCGTTTCTCAAGGCTGTGTTCGCGTCGCCCGGCCTGGGCATGATAGTCGAGACCGAGTGGCATGCGCATGTCGCGGCCGAAGTGCTCGCCGAGATTCCAGGTGTCGCCGTCAATATCGTCTTTGAAGCCCACACCGCAATTCTGATGCGAGAGAACGACGTGCGGGCCCTTTATACGCACGACAGCGATTTCAACCGCGTTGCCTTCATCGACGTGCTCGATCCCGCCAGGGGCCACCGGCGCTCCTCAGCCCGGCGCCGCCGCTGAGATTGGCTTCGCCGGTGTGGCGGGCGGCACCTCGGCCGGCAATTCGATCGGCGCCTCGGGCGACTTTCGCCGGGCCTTGCCGGGGAGCTTCAGGAGCTCGTCCATCTCGGCCCATTGCTTTGCATACACGCCCCGCGGTGTCGTTCCGTGCTTGATCGCCACGCTCGCCGCCTTGCCGACGACCTCGCCCATCATCCCGCAGGTCTTCATCACCCGAACTGTGCCAAGTGCCTCGTGCGTGACGGAGATGCAGCGGCCCGCGATGAAGAGGTTTTCGACGTCCTTCGAATAGAAGCAGCGGTAGGGGACCGGATAGCCGAAGTTCCGGTCGATCCGCCTGTCATGCACGGCGATTGAGATGAACGGGTTGTCGGGAAACTTCTGGGCGTATTCCTTTTTCGGATAGTGGAGATCGATCGACCAGGTGGAAGGGACGCAGCCGTCGGGAAACTCCTTCTTCGAAACGATGTCGTCCTGCGTGAGCACCACGTCGCCGAGGATCCGCCGGCTCTCCCGCGGCCCGCCCACGAAGGCCACCCACGTAAGCACGGCATTGGAATGCTTCGCGGCGCCGTCGCCATTCTTCATCGCGTTCCAGGCGCCGTAGACCGCCCGCAGGTTCCAGTCGCGGATGCCCTCCGCGTCGCCGATGGGATCCTTGTCGTAGCCGCTCTCCCAGAACCATTCGGCGTGAAAATTCCGCGGATACGGAAAATCGGCCATCGTGAGCGGCAGTGCCCAGGGCGTCTCGGGGAACGACTGCGGCGCCGCCTCCTCGGCCCACGTCCACATGTTGCTCATTCCCATCCGGCCCTTAGGCTCCATCACCGTCTCGGCACCGGCGAGGTGGCCGATCGTGGCATGGCCGGTGGCGTCACAGAAGAAGGTGCCGGTGAACACGAGTTCGCGGCTCGTCTTCGTGTCGAGGCAAGAGATAGAGGCGATCCGGGCCCCGTCGCGGGCCACAGCGAAGGCGTGCGTATTCAGGAAGAGATCGATATTCGGCTCCGCCCGCACGACGGCCTCTTTCTTGTCGTCGCCAAACTCCTCCGCGGTGCCCGGGCTCTTTTTGGCCTTGTCGGCAAACTCGTCCACGATCTCGCCGATGAGCGGATACCTGCCGCGCTTGATGAGCCCCATCGCCCAAACGCGGATCTCGCTCGAGCCGTTGCCGCCGAGGACGGGCCGGTCTTGAATCAGCGCGACTTTGAGCCCCATGCGGGCCGCCGCAATCGCCGCGCCCATGCCGGAGTAGCCGCCGCCGACCACCACGAGGTCATACGGCCCCTTTGCTTCGGGCTTCTCCGGCAGGCCGAGTGCCGTGCGCCGCCAGGCGGCGAACACGCCCGAGTCATTCGGCGGCGGGCTCGACTCGGTCGTGAAGAGGATGCAGTCGCAGCGGCCGTCGAAGCCCGCGAGATCATGCAGCGCGAGTGTCGCCTTGCCGGCGGGCACCGTCACCCTGCCGCCATCCTGCCACCCCCATTCGGCCCCCTTCGTGCCGAAGGTCTCAGCGAGCGGTGTGCCGTTCACGAGCAGCTGAAACTTGCCGGGCGTTCCCGGTGCATTCCAGCGGGCCACCCAGTCTTTCGTCCGCACGAAGACCCGGTAAGTGCCGGCGGCTGGAAACGTGACCTTCGTCGTCGCGTCGGCCACCGGCTTGCCGAGGCCGTGGGCGAGGAGATAGGGCGAGCCCATCTGCTGGATGAACTGCGTGTCGAGGCTCCAGCCGCCGTAATCGGCGAAGCACTCGGCCTCGACGAGGACGGTCGCCGCGGAGGCGGTGGCACCGCAGCCAACCAGGCCGATCAGGCAGCCGATGATGGAACGCAATTGCATGGTCGCACTCCTCAAGCGGGTCTGTCAGTAGCATGTCAGCACGGCCGTTATGCGGCAAGCGGAGTCGGTGGTGATGACCAGCGTCATCCCGCTCGCTTCCGCGAGGGGCTTTCGGGGTCCAGAAGCCCAGTGATAGCGGCTTCCGCCACGGGCACGCTGCGTGTGGATGAAGAATAGGTCGGCCAATGGCACTTCGGCAAACGCCGGCCGAGCGGGGCGGATCATGAGGAGCAGCCGCCGGAGCTGGTCGGGCTGGATGCGGCCCGATCGTGGAGGTGCCGGTGAGCTTCCTGTCCACGCGCGGGCGCGCATGGCACCAACCTCCGCACCCATGCCGACCAAGTTCAGCACTCGCGTCGACCGCCATCGGCGCCGGTGCTGAACCGGTACATTCTCTTCTATATCTCTTCTCTTCTTCTTACTTCTATCTACCTATGGGGCACCCCTCGCGGCCCCATCCCTCCGCCCGATAGAAGCCCGCCCCCCTGTCCAGTGATTTTCGCCCCCTGATTCCGGCTGAGGGCGACAGGCGGCTCCGTGGTCGCCTCGGCTGCTGATCGGACTTCCCAGCCCCCCAAAAACGTCGCCAGCCAAGGCGTTTTCCAAGCCCGAGCCACCACGAGTCTGCACACCACGATGGCCGCAGCTTGGTCATATCCGTGGCAGTCACTGCCGGCGACAAGATCGAGGGATTACGTCAGAGGGCTTCTGGTCGGTGCCGTGCGGCGGATCGGGCGGGGGGTGTATTCGCGGTCGGAGGGTGGCGGTCGGGTGCGGAGGGTCACGCGGGCTGGTCGAGGCTGGTGCGAAAACACAGCGGGGGGCAGACCCTTGATGGCGACCTGCGCCCCTCGCTTTGGAATAAGGCTCGTTGGTGCGCGGCTAGACCGCATCCGACTTTGGTGTAGCGCCGGCTTCGGGGAACGTTGGGTTTTTTCGATTCCACGAACGCCAACCCTGCAACGCTCTTGTTCAACGGAATCACCGCATACGGGTCGATCTCATCGACACTCCATCCCCGGGACTGATGTCTTTGTCGGTCGCACCCCACTGTCCCCGATTCGTGATATTGGCGAAGAGGTGATTTCGTATTTCCCAATCCAGGATGGACTCACCGCAGCCGCGTCGAAGCCCACCAGGGCAATCGTGTTGCGGGAGGTTTTCTGCTCGGCGTCGGGAACTTTTTCCGCGTCAGTCGGCGGCGGTGACAGAGGATCGGGCGGAGTACAGTCTTCGGGCCTTCTGCGAGTCACTCGGGGCTGAGGTCAAGGCAGGCATCGCCGGAGCGGCTCCTCGAGCCAATGAAGAAGGCGGCCAAGAGACTGCGGCGTCAGCGGCGCTTGATCCTCACCTGGTTCCAAGCCAAGGGGTCATGTCGGCGGGCGGTGTCGAGCGTTTGAACGGCATCGTGAAACTGATCACTAGAAAAGCGTTCGGCTATCGGACGGTCAAGAGCGCCAAAACCGTTGTTTCACGTCCTCGGTGAACGCCCGGAGCCGACATTCACCCAAGCATTCTGTCTGAGGAGGCCCCTTCATGCGGTCATCAGACGCCGGTCAGGTTCACCGCCGAGAGTGTCGCTTCAGCCTCGCGAAGGAAATCACCGGGCGAGGGCGAGGAGTTTCTCACCGATGGCATCCGAGGCCTCGTTGCCGAAATGCTGTCGCAGCCAGATTTCCATTCCCACCATGATAAACCGGAGGTCTACGTCATGCCTTAGGTCGTCGATGATGAACCCCGTCGTCGCCCTTGACCACTGCAGGTGATCGGGCAGTAGTCCGCCAAGCAGGATGCGTTCGGTGCCTTCCGTGTAGGCACTCGGCATCGGAAACCCTTTTTTCCGGGCAAAGACGACGTCCCGCGGGAGGCGCTTGAGAGCGACGGTTTTCAACGCCCATTTGCCTTCGCCGCGTCGGAGCTTCACCGAGCAGGGAAGATGCATGCCGAAGTTGATCAAGTGGTTCTCGAGAAACGGCACCCGCATCTCGATCGATGCGGCCATGCTCATGTGATCGTGTCGGTGCAGAACCCACGAGAGGTGTTCGACAAGGTCGGTAAGGCCCGAAACGACCAGCGCGCGGTCGGAGAGGCGCTCTATTCCTGGAAGACTAGCGAAGAGTCTGCGTGGCAGAAGTTCACGTTCGACGTCGGCGGCGAGAGCCATGCGGGCTCGGCTTCGGTATTGCTTACCGCTCGCGACAGGCCACTGCAGCGGAAAGCCGCATCGACGGGAGAATGTACGGGTCGCAAGAAGAGATGGCACCACCAGTGACAACCAATCCCAGCGCCGCCAGTATTGATGAGCAGCCGCGTGCCAGGCGTAGCCGCCGAAGAGTTCGTCGGCCCCCTCTCCGGTGAGGAGAACCTTGATTCCATCTGCCCGGCAGGTTCGTGCGACGGATAGCAGAGCGGGCTCACTGGGATGGTGAGCGGGGCTGTCGAGAGACCAGACGCAGACCGGCCAGAGCCGAAGGTAATCCTCGCGGGGCACGGCCACCTCGCGGATCGGGATATTGATATGGCGGCCAACGCGCCGTGCTTGGGCCGCCTCGCCGCTGCCGACGGGTGCCTCGGCAACGTAGCCGATCATGCCTGGCCGGTCATCGCCGGCATACGCCGCGACGAGGCTTGAATCCACGCCGCCGCTGCACATCGCGGCGATTGGAGCATCGCTCGCGAGATGCATGCGGACGCTCTCGCGGAGGTCGCGTTCCAGGGTCTCGATGACGTGCTTCAGATCGATCGACCGGTGATTGTCTGTCAGATGCTTTCGATCGAGAGCGGTCTCAAGATCGAAATAGCGATGCTTTGCGATACCGTCGCCGGTCACTTTCCACCAGCTGCCAGACGGCAAGCCGGTGATGCCTGCAAAGAGAGTGTCGTGGCAACGTCGCCGCGTGAGAAAACCGCGATTCAGCGCCGCTGCATCGACCTGCTTCACGACTCCGGGATGCGCGAGAATTGCCTTGGCCTCGGAGGCGAAGAGAAATTCCTGGCCGGCCTCCGCCACATAGAGTGGTTTGATGCCGAGACGGTCACGGGCCAGCCACAGGGCTCCGCACCGGAGGTCGAGATACGCAAAGGCGAACATCCCGTTGAGGAGGGGAATGGTTCGCTCCGGCCCCCAGGTATGGAGGGCCGCAAGGACGACTTCCGTGTCGGACGTTCCGGCAAATGAAACGCCCTCCTTTTGGAGTTGAAGCCGCATTTCCGGGTAGTTGTAGATCTCGCCATTGTAGGCGAGCACTCCGCGGTGGTCTGAAGTCAGCATCGGTTGATGCCCGGCCGCAGACAGGTCGAGGATCGAGAGCCGACGGTGCCCGAGAGCAATGCGACCCTCGGACCAGACTCCGCCGCCATCCGGCCCTCGGTGCAGGATGGTCGCTAGCATGCGCTCGACGAGCGCAGGGTCGGCACGGTCTCCGTACCGGTTCCAGATGCCTACGATTCCACACATCAGCGTGCGCTTGACCCGGTGTCGGTTTCCGTACCACTGCCCATGAGACTGTTCCGGCGACCAAATGGTCTAGAGCGGTTCTGGCCTCCTTGGAGTGTTGCCCGGGCACATTGGAAAAGGTAGGCGAGGGGGTCGGCGAACGCTCGACGAGCGTGTGGCCGCCGCGGCCACAGCGAGAATCTGCGAGACCGCGCAGCGGCGACTTTTGCCGCCCCTGAAGCCAGTGCCTCACCAAAGTCAGATGCACTCGAGTCCCGGGTATCGGCTCATCTCCGGAGTCGGCCGCGCCGCACCGTGGCGACGTCGGCCCGCAGCGCGGGACGTGCGTCAGGCTTACCCGCATGCGGGAACGGACCACGCGGGCAAGTCGGTGGTGCCGCCGGTGCGAAACCAAATCTTCCGAGGATAGCCCCATCAATCAATCCTCAGCAGGCGTTTCCCGGCCGATGCGCGACTTGTGAGCCGGGGGACGGCACGTCGCGGAGCGGCAAGGCCCTGCACGCCACGACCGCACCGCGACAGAACTCGGGGAACTCGACGACCAGCCGGGCCGCCACCACGCCGCCTTCGGAAAAGCCCCCCAC
>JAJTED010000104.1 GCA_021300535.1 Planctomycetaceae bacterium
GAGCGACATCGACCCCGTGGGGAACCTCGCCGGCCGGCTGCTGGTCCGGGGCACGGCCAGTTTCCAGTTCAACGGGCTCGACCCGAGCCGCCCCGTCGAGATCGTCGACCGGTTCGTGTTCGGCCTCGGCACGTCGCCCGACTCGATCATCCTCGCCGTGCCCGAGCCGACGGCGGCGACCTTCGTCGTGTCGGGCCTGCTGGCCGCACTGGTCACGCGGCTGATCCGCCGGCGGCCGTCTGCCGGGACCGGCTCTCGCTCGGACGATCCGCCGGCGTCATAGTGGAGGGCATGGAGCCCTCCCCTTCCCGTGCCCTCCGCCTGCGACGCA
Organism: Planctomycetaceae bacterium; assembly: GCA_021300535.1. Classification (GTDB taxonomy): domain Bacteria; phylum Planctomycetota; class Planctomycetia; order Pirellulales; family UBA1268; genus QWPN01. Next base: position 332 of record JAJTED010000104.1, read on the forward strand.
GCTTCGCGCTCGTCTGCCCGCACTGCGGCGGCGGCCGCCTGTTCGCGGGCTGGTTCCGCATGCACGCGGCCTGCCCGCGGTGCGGGCTGCCGTTCACCCGGGAGCCGGGCTTCTATCTCGGCTCGATCTACATCAATTACGGCGTCACCGTGCTGGTCACGCTCGCCGTTTACGCCGCGATCGTCCTCGGCCTCGGCGGTGCGCACGAGACGGCGCTGGTGACCTGCCTGGTGGTGGCGGTCGTGCTGCCGGTGCTCTTCTTCCGGCACGCCCGCAGCCTGCTGCTGGCACTCGACAGCGCCGTCAACCGCCACCAAGCGCGGCACGAGGCCGCCGATCTGGCGGCCTTGAGCAGCGACGACGCCAGTGCCGGCTGCCTGATGGGCGTGGCGCTGGCGGCCATCCTGCTCTTCGGCCTGGGCATGGCCGCGGTGACGGTCTATTTCTCCCGCGCCGACACTCCAAACCGGGATGACCCGGCCACCTCCGACGAAGTGGACTTGTCCCGCCGCACGACCGACGGATGGCCGTTCACCACGTGAACAGCCGGCGCGACGCCGGTCACTTGGCGATGAGCGGGTTGCGGGTCTTCAATTCGGGAAAGCGGGAGAAATCACGGTCAGCGGTCCAGAGCTCGGCGACACCGTGGTTCAGGCAGATGGCCGCGATGCGCGCATCATGAACCTTCCCCCCCACGATCCTGGCCCGTGCGCACAAGCGTTCAAGTTTGTCGAGATAGCCGGGACCCTCGTCGAGCAGATGCAAACCCGGTGAGTTCTGCCAGGCCTTGATCGATGCGAAGGCGGTCGCCTGCGGAGTGGGTGGAGCGTAGATCCGCGGATGGGTGACGATGGCAAGAAACTCGTGCAGGGAACTCCAGGCGATGGCCCAGGAGTTGCCGCTGGTGGCGAGATCGACGAGACACGACCTGGCTACGGCATGCCACTCGCTGTCTTCGCGGTGAGCGTAGACGAGCAGATTGGTGTCGATCGCGATCATGACTCCGCGGTTCCATAGATGGTGTCGCGGATCGCGTCCCAGCCTTTCCCGCGGAATGCAGGCTGCAGCCCTCTTCCCCGGAAAGTCACGGGCTTGATCGGCTTTTGCTTCGACAACGCCTTGCGGCCGAGCACCTCGCGCAGACCCTCTTCAATCAGGCTGCGCAACGTGGTCTGGGAAGCCTCGGCCTCCCGTTTCGCACGGAGGAGAAGGTCGTCAGCAATATCTACGGTGGTCTTCATATGGGTAACCATATCGCAAGGCTCTCGCTCGATCAAGGTGCGGACGGTCCATGCCGATTGTCCGGCAGCGGCGCAGACGCTGGTCGAGTCCAGGCCCACGGCGAGTGGCGCGCCGAGAGCCTCGAGAATCTTCCGGAGCGGTCCCGGCTCCGCATGAACCCGCTCATACGCTTCACACTTGAACCTCGCGCGTGACGCTGGTCGGGACTGCCCATGCCCCATCGCCGGTCGTTCGTTTCGGCCTTCCAGGCCTCCACTCTCTCGAGGCTGCCTGCGCTCCGCCATCCCTGGCTACGCTGGTCAGCCACGCCGGCTCCTGGGGCATGGACAACTCCTGCGCCACCGGTGGTGCTTGCGTGGCGGCGGTGACGTTCTCCTCCTCCCGCGCCGACACTCCAAACCGGGATGACCCAACCGCCGCCGACCAAGTGGACGTGTGCCGCCTCGCGACGGTTCGAACGTGCAAGCCAGCTACGGGCCTAACGCCATCAGGATCTGGGCCCGCTCCACCACCACTGGCAGCGGCCTGACGATCAACGACCTCAAGATCACAACGCCGGTCGTCCCCGGCGAAACGCTCTTTCCCGGTACGGTGATCAACGTCTCGCAGGACCTCGGCCCCGTCTTCCAGGAGATCATCATCGCCGGCGTCGACTTCAAGTCGTCATCCAGCGGCACGGTCACGCTCGAAGGCAAGGTGAGATCCGCACCCGTTATCCTGAAGGGAGGCTTGGTGACGTGCCATTCGCGCCGAATGTTCCAGACGACGAAAGAAAGGCATGGCAAGGTGAAGGTCGAAGTTGCGGATGGCTGACTTACGCACGGACGCCAAGGGCAAATACGACAACATCGCCACGTTGAACGCCAACGCAGACCGATTGAATGACGACTGGATGACGATGCAGATCGTATTCACGCCGAACCAAGGGCCGGTGGGAACTTATACTGTCGGGGTCAGGCTTGGAGGCGAAGTCGTCTACAAAGATTCCAAGGTGACAAACGGCACGGGCAGTAGCGGAAGCGACAAACTTCTGTCGGAAGTAGCCGACAACAACAAGACCATCCTGTTCACGAATCACTGGGACAGCGGCGTACGGTTCAGGAATGTAAATGTGGGAGGTGCCCCATGACCATTGGCACGACATCGGTGCGCTTTGCCGCCGCGCCAGGCGACACAGGACTCACGACGACGGCCTTCGGCCGGCGCCTGAGCCTGCTCGTGGTGGTGACGCTGCTGGGCGCGGTATCCGCGCGAGGCGATACCCCTGAATCCGAGTTCCTGCCCGGGCCCAAAACGCCGCCCGATTACCGACCCGACCGTGGCGACCTGGACGGACGGGGCTTGGACCTGGCGGAAGCCGTGTTTGTCGGCTTGGTCCCCCATGGCGAGAGATTCGACAACGCGAATTTGCGCCGCGCGAGATTTCACCAGGGATATTTCGCCGAGCACACTTCTTTTCGCGGCGCCGATCTGCGCGATGCGGTTATCGATATCGAAGTCCAAAGACTGGATCGCTGCGACTTCCGCGATGCTCGCATCAACGGGCTCGAAACATGCCGCCTGACCGCGGATCAGATCGCTGTCACCGAGAGCTACCGACAGCGAGACCTGAGTCGGTGTTGCCTGACTGGCACAGCCGGCGCACAAGCCCTGCAGCTCGCCGGATTCGATCTGACGGAAACGCTCTTCGTGGATCTCGACCTGACCAAGATGGACCTGTCCGGAGCAGATCTGACGCGTGCCCGGTTCACCCGCTGCACCTTGCGACAGGAGCAGCTCGTCAAGTCCGCCGGCTTTGACCGTCGCATTGAGAGGAGGTCTGAGAGGCGAGAAGACACGTTTTGGGATTTGGCATGGTATCAGCCGAGAAATGGCTGGGGTTTTGATGCGGAGTACGGCGGCATGCACTTCGGGGGTATGGACCTGCGCGGATGGAGTTTTGCGAATGCCAACCTCCGACGAACGGGCTTTTATGAATGCAACCTGGCGGGCGTGGACTTTTCCGGGGCCGAGATTGGAGGTGCCCATCTCCACGGGATTACGTGGGACCAACTGGCCTCAACGGCCAACTTTCGCCGGCATGAGCTGCTTGGCGTGACGCTCGATTGTGTCGATCTGAGCGGACGGGACTTGTCTCGCATGAACCTGACCGGCGTCCGCTTCGAAGGCTGCAACGTGCGGGGGCGCGATCTGACGGACGCGATCGTCACCCACGCATTCCTTCAACAGGGGGGCGATGCGCCGGAGCGGCTGTTGACGCTCGAACAAATCCGCTCCACCTGGAACGCCCGCCACGGTCGCCTCGATGGGGTTCGCCTTCCGCCCAGCGCAGTCCACCTCTCCGGGAGTTCGACTTCCACGCCCAAGTAAGTGGCCTGCCTCGGAACTCCTGATCCAGGCGATATAAATGTCGGTATTCGGACCTCCAGGTCTTCCAACGGCATGGCTGCGGAAGGAGGCCTGTTCTGGCGAATGTGCTGGAGATGATGGTCGAGGGGAGCCGTCGCATCAGATGGCTACCACAAGCGGATAATCGAAACCATCGCCGGTCTCAGGCACACGGCGGGCGGCGGTTCACCACGTGAACAGCCGGATCTTGTTGCCGTCGGGATCGGTGACGACCAGTTCGCGAAAACCCTCGGGGTGGGCGGTGGCCGTCGCGGCCGTCCCGGTGGCCGTGAGCCGCCGACCGACCGCCTCCAGATCGGCCACTTCGAAGCCCAGGCTCCAGCGGCCGCTCGCCGGGGCAGTCTCGGAGCGGGCGAGAATCGCCAGCCGGGTGGCGCCGGCCTCGAGCAGCGCATAGCCGTCATCCACCACGCGGACGAGGACCCGCAGGCCGAGCACGCTGCGATACCACTCCACCAGCTCCGTCCAGCGGGTGGTGCGCAGTTCGACGCAAAACAGCGTGGGATGGTCGTGGGGGGCGGCGGTCACGCCCGACGTTGTAGCAGTTCCTTCCGGGAATGCCGTCGGGCGGTGGATGCCCAAGGGGATGCCCAGGCCCGGAGGGCCGCAGTGAACGTCCAGCGACGGGGCGTGGGCATCCCAAACGTCAAAACCAGGATGGAACTGGGAGCAGACCTTCTCCAAACCGGCCCGGGAACCGACAATCGCGGTCCCCGCGGCGGGAGCCACTCGGCGCCCCGGCGACGGCCGACCTGTGGAACCCACGTTTCATGCCAGACACGCCCCCTCCCGTCCACGATGCCCCCAAGGGCACCGGCGCCGCCCTGGAAAAGGCCCGCCGCGACAAGCTCGACAAGCTCGCCGCCCTCGGCATCGACCCCTGGGGCGGACGGCTCGACGACGTGACGCCGATCGCCGCCGCGCGGTCCCAGGGTGAGGCGGTCGCCAAGGACAGCGACGCGGGGCCCACCGTGCGCGTCGCCGGGCGGATCATGCTCCAGCGGAGTGCAGGCAGCCTCGTGTTTCTCGACCTCCATGACCGCACCGGTCGGATCCAGATCATGCTCGGCAAGAAGCAGGTCGGGCCCGAAGCCTGGAAGATCGTCGACTGCCTCGACCTCGGCGACCTCGTCGGCATCGACGGCCGCCTCGGCTGGTCGAAGACCGGCGAGCTGACGGTCTTCGCCGCGGGGCTCACGTTCCTCGCCAAGTCACTGGAAACGCCCCCCGACAAGTACCACGGCCTCGTGGACTCCGATCTGCGGCAGCGGATGCGCTACCTCGACCTGATCCACGGCGAAGGCGTCCGCGATCGGTTCGTGGCCCGCAGCCGGATCGTGGAGGCCGTGCGCCGCACGCTCGCCGACCGCGGCTATCTGGAGGTCGAGGGGCCCACGCTCCAGGAGACCGCCGGCGGCGCCGCCGCCCGCCCCTTCAAGACACACCACAACGCCCTCGACATGCCGCTGGTGCTCCGCATCGCGCTGGAGCTGCACCTCAAGCGGCTCCTCGTCGGCGGCCTGGAGCGGGTCTTCGAACTCGGCCGCGTGTATCGAAACGAGGGCGTCAGCCCGCGGCACAATCCCGAGTTCACCATGCTCGAGGCCTACGAGGCCTACGGCGATTACGGCACGATGATGGACCTCACCGAGGCGATCCTCGTCGCCGCGGCGCGGGCGGCCGGCACACCCGAGCGGTTCGAGTGGATGGGCCACACGGTAAACCTCGCCCCGCCGTTCCGCCGGGCGAAGTACGACGACCTGCTCCGCGAGACGACCGGCTGCGATCCGACCGATCCGGCGAGCGTGGCCGCCGTCGCCGCCGGGCACGGCATCGAGACGGCGGGCCGGCACCCCGACGTCGTGAAGAGCGACCTCTTCGAGGCCACGGTGGAGAAGACGCTCTCCGGCCCGGTGTTCGTCATCGACTATCCCGCGGCCGTCTGCCCGCTCACCAAGCGCAAGGCGGGCCAGCCGCACGTGGCCGAGCGGTTCGAGCTCTACGTGGCCGGCATGGAGTTGGCCAACGCCTACACCGAGCTCAACGATCCCGACCTCCAGGAGGAGCTGTTCCGCACGCAGCTGGCCGGCCTGCCGGCGGACGAGTCGATGGCCCGCATGGACACCGACTTCATCAAGGCCCTCCGCCACGGCATGCCGCCGGCCGGCGGCCTGGGGATCGGCATCGACCGCCTGGTGATGTTCCTCACCGCCGCGCCGAGCATCCGCGACGTGATCCTGTTTCCCATCCACCGCCCGCGGGCGGGCGGCTAGTACTCTGTGGAACAAGTCTGCCCGAGCAGGATGCGATGGCCATCGACCTAGGAAACCCTCGGCGTTTCCACCGGTTGGCCAAGTGGCCAAAGACCATGGAGGCAATCCCGTTCGGCACAAGGGTTGCCGGAGGCGCTCGCCACGTCTTGCGAGGGTCTAGTCTGCCCGTCCCGGCACCCGGCCTTTCTAAGAACCTCGAACTGCGTGTAAAGCCGATAGGCCGACACACTCGCCCCCTTGCCCTGGGGAGTCCACGACAGCCGAGCGACCCGCACGATCGTGTTCACGACCGAACCATCTACTGCGGTCAATTGCTGCTGCACGGCGCCAAAGCGGCAGGGAGACGCGGCGGGCAGTTGCAACGATAGCTCCGCCGCGATGGTGGAGAGAGCAGTCGGGTCGAAGATACGGACGGACTCGGATAATGATCCGAGTGACGTGCGAGTTACGCCCGATTGAATAGCCACAAGAGAATCAGCACGCAGTACTGCTCCATGTGCAGTTGCCGATTGCCAGCCGGATCACGCTTCGTTCCGACCTCATGGAGTCGAAACAACAACTTTCACAGGGAGCGAACGTGCTTGAACCCCTGCAGATCACGATCGCCGATACCAGCATTTCCGGCTGCCATGCCGGACACTATCGACGATCAAAGCCCAGGGCGCAAGTTTTGGTGTTGCGCGGAGGAGTTCAACAGAGCGGCGCCGCTGCAGGAATCCGCGTGCGAACGTTGTTTTGCAGATCCGTTGAATTGGGACTCGGTCTCGTCGCCCGTCCAAGAAGCCCCGGGTGGAAACCCGGGAGCATGATCCACGCGAACCCGCGGCTTCGTGCCGCGGTTCGCTTGGCGGGCCGCCGCCCGCTTGGAATCAACCCGGCCCTCCAGGCCTGGCGCCCACACAAAAAGCCCCGGGTGGAAACCCGGGAGCATGATCCACGCAAACCCGCGGCTTCGTGCCGCGGTTCGCTTGGCGGGCCGCCGCCCGCTTGGAATCAACCCGGCCCTCCAGGCCTGACGCCCGCACAAAAAGCCCCGGGTGGAAACCCGGGGACTCCGGGTGTGAAAACCACCCCGCCGTCCATGCCACACGAAGACACGCGATTCTCCGGTTCAAACCCACATCGCATGGCACGCGGGAAGGCATGCAACCCGGAGTCCCCCGGCTTCCGCCGGGGGCTTCTTGTGCCGTTCGCGCATGTCAAGCCAAGCGCACGACTGGAGAACGCGCAACAGCAGAAGGCGCAAGCCATCCATTCTTGCCCAGGGCCCCCGGTTTGGGATGCGGCAATCCCGTGCCGAACGGGATTTCCATGGGGGGGCTTTGTCCACGGGCAGCTAGCGGCCCGGGGCGCCTTTCCCTGCCATCTCGAGCGGCGATCCGGCCGGTTGCGGCTTGCCAGCCGGCCGACCTAGGATTCGTCAGGGCGTAGCCAACCACCTTCCCGGGCTGACGCGTGCCTGTCTTCTCGATGCAGATGCAACCGCCGCACCGCCGCGCGACGCTGACCCTCTGGGCGGCGGTCGCCCTCGTGGCCGTGACGGCCCGAGCGGATGAACCTCGGCTGCCCGGCATCGACGCCGCGATGCAGGGTCTGATCGCGGCGGGGGAGATCGCCGGGGCGGTGACGGTGGTCGTCAAGCCGGACGGCATTGTGCACCTCGAACCGCACGGGTTCGCGGATCTCGCTACACAGCATCCAATGGCGACCGACACGGTCTTCTGGATCGCCTCGATGACCAAGCCCGTCACCGGCGTTGCGGTGGCGATGCTCATCGACGACGGCCTGCTCGACATCGACGATCCGGTGGATCGGTACGTCCCGGAGTTCAAGGACCTGAAAACCCCAGCGGGCAGGCCGGCCCGGATCACGATCCGGCAGATCCTCACCCACACATCCGGTCTCGGTGAGGCGGCGCCGGAGGCGGCCCGGAAGGCCCGGTCGCTCGCCGAGTTGGTGCCCGCCTGGCTGGCCGCGCCGATGAAGAACGAGCCGGGTGAAAAGTGGGCCTACACGCAGTCGGGAATCAATCTCGCCGCCCGGATCGTGGAGGTCGTAAGTCGCCGGCCGTTCGACGCCTTCCTGCGGGAGCGGGTCTTCGAGCCGCTCGGCATGTCCGACACGACGTTCTTTCCGCCGGAGCCGCAGCGGTCGAGGCTCGCGACCCCCTACGCCCGCCAGCGCGGATCAGGGCGGCTCGAACGGGTCCCGCACCGGCTCGACTTCGCGGCGCCGCCGCCACCACCTCTGGGAAACGGCGGCCTCTACTCCACGGCCCGAGACTATGCGGCATTCTGTCGGATGTTGCTCAACAGCGGCGCCGTGGAGGGCCGACGGCTGCTGGGGGCGGAGGGCATGCGGGCCCTGACCACAGTGCACACGGGTGAGCTGCCCACGGGGTTCCTCCAGGGCGAGACGTTCGGCAGTCGCGGCGGGAATTACGGCTGGGGGCTCGGCATCTGCGTGCTCAAGCAGCCGCACGACGGCGTCGCGGCGATGCTCTCGCCGGGCACGTTCGGCCACGGGGGCGCCTGGGGCACGCAGGCCTGGATCGACCCCGTGAAGCAGGTGGCCTACGTCCTCATGGTGCAGCGGACGAACTTCACCAACAGCGACGGCAGCGACGTCCGCCGCGTCTTCCAGGAGGCCGCGGCGGCCGCGATCCCGCAGCGGTGAAAATCGGGGGCGGGAACTGTGCTGAAAAGGGCAGGCCTGATCCTACCTGTCATCCCGCCGGCCGCGGGCGGGTGGCTAGCGAACCGGGGAAACGCCGAAAGTCGTGTGGCATGGACGGCGAGGTTGTTTTCATGCCCGGTGTCCCCGGGTTTCCACCCAGGGCTTCTTGGTGCGTATTCACAAAAAAACCCGGGCGGGAGCCCGGGGACTCCGGGATCGAACGCCGCCCAGCGGTCCATGCATGGCTGGTTTTGGACCCATGAAAACCCGCGGTTTCGGGCTTTCGGGGGGGCGGGCGGGCTGCTACCCTCCCCGCCCCCTCGGCGCTCCCCGCATGTACAAGCTCCTCCTCTGCTGGCGGTATCTCCGCACCCGCTGGATCGCGCTGGCGAGCGTCGTCAGCGTGACGCTCGGCGTGGCCACGATGATCGTGGTCAACGCCGTGATGTCGGGCTTCTCTCACGAGATGCAGACGCGGATCCACGGGATCCTCTCCGACCTCGTCTTCGAGAGCCATTCGCTCTCCGGCTTCCAGGACCCGCAGTGGCACATGGAGGAGATCCGCCGCGCCGGCGGGGACGCGATCGCGGGCATGACGCCGACCGTGGCGGTGCCGGCGATGCTCAACTTCCAGGTCCGCGGCCAGTGGATCACCCGGCAGATCATGTTCATCGGCATCGACGAGGCGACCCACGCGAGCGTGAGCGACTTCGGCCGCTACCTCCAGCATCCCGCCAACCGTGCCCAGTTGTCGTTCGACCTCCGCGACGGCGGCTATGACACCGTCGACAGCCAGGCCGAGGCGGCGACGGAGCCGACGCGACCGGCCCTCGAGGGCGCCGGCTGGCCCCACCGGCGGATGCGGGTCGAGCGGGAGCGGCTGTATCGCGAGCGGACCCGTGGCGAGGCGAGCCCGGTGCGGCCGGTGGACCAGCAGGTCGACGCAGTCCTCGCGGCGACCGACGAATCAGCGGCGGCCGCACCGGCGGCGGAAGCCGGTGCCGACCGGCCCGCCAATCCGTTCCAGGCGGCCCGGCCCCAGGCCGGCACGGCGATGGACCCGGCCCAAGAGCAATTCACCGGCATCGTGCCGGGCATCGGCCTGGCCAGTTTTCGTGACGCCACCGGCGTCGACCGGTTCCTCGTGCTCCCCGGCGACGACGTGAAGGTCACCTTCCCCACCGCGGGCACCCCGCCCAAGGCGGCGACCGACACGTTCACGATCGTCGACTTCTACGAGAGCAAGATGAGCGAATACGACTCGAACTTCGTGTTCGTGCCGATCGCGGCCCTGCAGCGGATGCGGGGCATGGTCGATCCGCAGTCGGGCCTGACGAGCGTCAACTCGATCCAGATCAAGCTCGCCCCCGGCGCCGATCTCGACGCGGTCCGTAACACGCTGCGAAAGGCCTTTCCGGCCGACCTGTATGCCGTCTCCACCTGGCGCGACAAGCAGGGGCCGCTGCTGGCCGCCGTGGACATGGAGATGTCGGTGCTCAACATCCTGCTGTTTTTGATCATCGCGGTGGCCGGCTTCGGCATCCTCGCGATCTTCTTCATGATCGTCGTGGAGAAGACCCGCGACATCGGCATCCTCAAGTCGCTCGGCGCGGGTTCCTCGGGCATCGCCGGCATCTTCCTCGGCTACGGCCTGGCGCTCGGCCTCGTCGGGGCGGGGGCCGGCCTGGCGCTCGGCCTGGCGATCGTGACGAACCTCAACCGCATCCGGGCCGGCGTGGAGTGGCTGTCGGGGGCCCGCGTCTTCGACCCGTCCATCTATTACTTCCATCGCATTCCCACCATCGTGGACGTCGGCACGATCGCCTGGATCATCGCCGGCGCGGTGGCGATCGCCGTAGCCTCGAGCGTGCTCCCCGCGCTGCGGGCCGCCCGCCTGCATCCCGTGGAGGCGCTGCGGCATGACTGACCAACTGCCTCCCGTGCTCGAGGTCCGCGACCTGCGGAAGACCTACCGCTCCGGCGACGCCACGCTGGAGATCCTGCGCGGCGTCGACTTCCATTTGGAGCGGGGCGGCTTCGTGTCGATCGTCGGCCAGAGCGGCTCCGGGAACCTCATGGGGCTGCTCGACGCGCCTGATGCCGGCGCGGTGCTGCTCGACGGCGCGCGGATCGACGGCCTGCCGGCGGGCCGGCGCGACCGCCTGCGGAACACGGCCATCGGCATGGTGTTCCAGGCCTACCATCTGCTCCCCGAGCTCGACGCGCTCGAGAACGTGATGGCGCCGCTCCTCGTGCGGCACGGGGCGCTGGAGTGGCTGCGGGTGCGCCGGGCGGCCCGCGACCGGGCCCGCGACCTGCTCGACCGCTTCGGTCTCGGCGGTCGGCTGCGGCACAAGCCGCGGCAGCTCTCCGGCGGTGAGATGCAGCGGGTGGCGATCGCCCGGGCCCTGGTCGCCGGACCGCGGGTGCTGCTGGCCGACGAGCCGACCGGCAACCTCGACCAGGCCACCGGGGCCGGAATCCTCGACGCCCTCTGCGAGTTGAACCGCGCCGCAGGCCTTTCTATAGTGCTCGTCACGCACGACACGGCCATCGCCGGGCGGGCCGACCGCATCGTGCGGCTGGCGGCGGGACGCGTCGAGGCTTCCCCCGCGTCGGCCTGCCGCTTGGCCGGCTGAACGTTTTTCGCCTGCATCGCCGGCCGCCAGGAAGGGTCCATGCCCCGCATCATCTTCATGAACGACCGGCTCGTCCCCGAGGACGAGGCCCGCGTGAGCGTCTTCGACCACGGCCTGCTCTACGGCGACGGTGTGTTCGAGGGGCTGCGGAGCTACTCCGGCCGCGTGTTCCGCCTCGACGCCCACCTCGACCGGCTCTATGCCAGCGCCCGGGCGATCTGTCTGGAAATCCCCATGGCCAAGGAGGCGGTGGCCAAGGCCGTCGTGGACACGCTCGCGGCCAACAAGCTCGCCGACGGCTACGTGCGGCTCGTGGTGACCCGCGGCGCGGGCTCGCTCGGCCTCGACCCCAACCGCACCAAGAACCCGCAGGTGATCGTGATCGCCGACACGATCGCCCTCTACCCGCGCGAGCACTACGAGAAGGGGCTGCGGATCGTGACCGCCGCCACGCAGCGGACGCAGTCGGCCGCCCTCTCGCCGCGGATCAAGTCGCTCAACTACCTCAACAACATCATGGCCAAGCTCGAGGGCCTACAGGCCGGGTGCGTCGAGGCGCTGATGCTCAACCACAAGGGGGAAGTGGCCGAGTGCACGGGCGACAACGTGTTCGTCGTCCGCGGCGGGAAACTGCTCACGCCACCCCCCGACGCCGGCATCCTCGAGGGGATAACCCGCGGCGCCGTGATGGAGCTCGCCCACGCTGCCGGCATCGACTGCCGCGAGGTGACGCTCGTGCGGCACGACCTCTACACGGCCGACGAGTGCTTCCTCACGGGCACGGCCGCCGAAGTCATTCCCGTGGTGGAGATCGACGGCCGCAAGATCGGCGCCGGCGTGCCGGGAGCGGTCACGGGCCGCCTGACCCGCGACTTCCACGCCCTCGTGCGGGCGTAGCTTCAACTTTTACAGTTTTTGGCGGGCAGCAGAAGTTGCCCGTCGCGTAGGTTGGGGGCCTACGCCCCGCCGCCGGACGCTCGCTCCGGATATCCTGTCCGCCGCTCACTCGGATGCAGACGGCGCTCCGCAACGGGCACCGAGCCGCCGCCGGCGGCTTGGTCGGCTGCGCTTGTCTGCATACGCCGGCTCCCGGGGCATGAGCACCGCCCCTCCCGCCCCTTGGTTGAGCACGAGTGATGTGGGCACGATCGGCGCGTGCGTGCCGTCTGTCATCGCCGTGAGAACCGGCCGCGGTGGCAAGCGGCTACTCGTCGCCGATGGCGTCGTACCGCGACACGTAGCCCGGCTCGCGGGCCCGCACCAGTTCGGCCTCATACTCCGCCACCACCCGCTTCTGGATCAGTTCGCGGCAGGCCGCGTTGATCGGGTGGGCGATGTCGGCATACAGCCGCAGCCGGCCGTCGTCGTCGCGGGGCAGGCTGCCGGCGCCGAGTTTGGCGCCGCACTGGTTGCAGTAGCCGGCCCGCAGCGGGTTCTTGAAGCCGCAGCCGTGGCAATGGCTGCACAGCTTGCGGCTGGGCATGGCGACGAAGGGGCCGCTGGGGCCGCCGATGATCTTCAAATCACGAACCACGAACGCCGCGTCGATCGTGATCGAGCAAAACGCCAGCAGCCGTTCCGCGGCGTTGCCCACCAGTTTCACCCGGACCTCGGTGATCAGCATGCCTGCACCCCCTGCGGCGTCCGGGACTCCACCCCAGCCCGAAGCGCCCCCCAAGCGAACCCGAAAACAAACCTACCCAACCACGGCTCGTGACTCCAGTGACCAGTCTTCCGCCGGGAGCGCATCCCGACAGGCGGCCGCCCCAGGGAGGGCGAGCCGCACGGCGAACACTCCCGGCCACGCGGCCCGGCCGGCGGAACGCTCCGCGGCCAGGCGGGCCGCGATGCCCCGGGCCTCGGCCGCCGTGCGACACACCGCGAAGCAGGCGCTCCCGCTGCCTGTCAGCCGCGGGGCGACCGCCCCGGCGCGGGCGAGCGCCGTGAGCAGCCGATCCACGTCGCCACACAGCCGGCGGGCGGGAGTCTCGAGCGCGTTGTGCATCAGCGGCATCGCAGCGGGCAAGTCACCGGCGGCGAGCGCGGCGGCCAGTCGCTCCGCGTCGCCGCGTCGCGTGGCGTCGGGCGTGCAGGCGGCATAGACGGCGGCGGTCGAGAGCCCGGTCGCCGGGCAGGCGATCACAGCAGCCAGCGGCGGCACGCCCGCGACGGGCGTCACGCACTCGCCCCGACCGCGGACCACCGCCGCGGCGGCCGTGAAGAACCAGGGCACATCGCTGCCGATGCCGGCGCCGAGAGCCGCGAGGTCATCCCGCGACCAGTCGAGCCCCCAGGCCCGCGCCGCGGCCAGGAGCACCGCCGCCGCATCGCTCGAGCCGCCGCCCAGGCCGGCGCCTGAGGGAATCTCCTTGACGAGTTCGATGTCGAGGCCGGCGGCCATGCCCGCCCGATCGCGCAGCGCCCGCGCCGCCCGGACCACGAGATTCGAGTCATCCACGGGAACGTCGCGGGCCAGGCCTCGCCCGTCGGCGCTGGCCAGACGGCCGGCGTACCGCACGGCGAGCGTGATGGCACCGTCATCCCGCCGCCGCACCCGCAGGGTGTCGTGGAGCGTGACCGGCACCATCAACGACTCGATCTCATGGAAGCCGTCGGGCCGGCGGGCGAGCACCGCCAGCGAGAGGTTGAGCTTCGCCGGGGCGCGGATGACCAGACCGGGGGCCATGGATCCGTTCGTGGCAGAACCGTTCGCAGCAGATGGCAAAGACATGGTGTGGCGCAGCGAACCACCGCCCCCGTAACACGTGAACCCTCCCGCCAGGCGGCTACTTTAAGCCCTACGGCCTAGAAGGGTCAAACGGAGCGGCGGCGGACCGGACGCGGCGGGAGCCGGCCACCGCAGCCATTTTCAGCGCCAGTTGGCCACGAAGGCCAGTGTCACCAGCGACAGGATCAGCCCGATGGCGACCAGCACCGCCAGCAGCACGGCGATGCTGCGGCCCGCCCAGAGATCGTCGCGGATCATGTCGGTGCGGATCGACTTGTCGAACGCGGAGTTCCACACGGGAAACGTCCGCTCGTCATAGACCCACTGGGTGCGCTCGTCGAACTGCTTCTGGCTCATCGGTCGTCTCTCCGGCACCCTGCTCCACGGAAGGCGCGGTCGGTTTCCAGGGTATGATTTCCGGAACGCGACCGCCCGGCCGCCGAAATCTACCCCGCGAAATCCGCCGCCGCCAGTGCCGCGGGCCCCCGGCGGCCACCCATGACCCACGATCCGGCACCGCCTGTCTCCACGCCGGCAAACCTCCCGGCCTCCCGCGCTGGCGCGGGCCACATCCTCGAACCGGTTTGTGGCCTGGAGGACTGGCTCGTCGCCCAGGGCCAGCCGGCCTGGCGCGGGCGGGCGATCCGCCGCTGGCTGTTCGCGGGGCGAGCGGCCGCCTTCGCCGACATGACCGACCTGCCCAAGGACCTGCGGCCGCGGCTGGAGGCCGACTTCCGCATCTGGACGACCTCGATCGCCTCCCATCAGCGGGCCGACGACGGCACCGAGAAGCTGCTCCTCGAACTGCACGACGGCCAGCGGATCGAGTGCGTGCTCCTGCGGGACGGCGAGCGGCGGACGGTGTGCATCAGTTCGCAGGTCGGCTGTGCGATGGGCTGCGTGTTCTGTGCCAGCGGCCTGGACGGCGTGATTCGTAACCTCACGACCGGCGAGATCATCGAGCAGCTGCTGCGGCTGGCCCGCCTGCTGCCGGCCGACGAGCGGCTCAGTCACATCGTCGTGATGGGAATGGGGGAGCCACTGGCGAACCTCGACCGGCTCCTGCCGGCGCTGGCGGTCGCCCAGCATCCGCAGGGGCTGGGCATCTCCCAGCGGCGGATCACGATCTCGACCGTCGGCCTGCCGCCGGCGATCGACCGACTGGCAGCGGAGAACCCCGGTTACCACCTGGCCGTATCGCTGCACGCCGCCGACGACGCCCTGCGGACGCGGCTCGTGCCGGTCAACAAGGCGATCGGCGTCGAGGCCGTGCTGGCCGCGGCCGACCGCTACTGGGAGACGTCGGGCCGCCGGCTGACGTTCGAATACGTGCTGCTCGGCGGCGTGAACGACTCGATCGACGACGCGCAAAAGCTCGTCCGGCTCCTCGCCGGCCGCGCAGCCCTGCTCAATGTGATTCCCTACAACCCCGTCGCCGGGCTGCCCTGGAAGGAGCCGTCGAGCGAATCCCGCGAGCGGTTCCTGGCCGTGCTCGGCGACGCCGGCGTCAACGTGCAGGTCCGCCGCCGCAAGGGAGCGCGGATCGACGCCGCCTGCGGCCAGTTACGCCGGCTCGCGGCCGGGGCGACAGCGCGGGCGGAATGACCGGGCGTGTCCAGCGGCTGTCGGGAAGCCCGCAGCGCACGTTTTGTTGGTGACCGTCGTGCAGCATGGACGGCGGAATGGTTTTCATGCCCGGAGTCCCCGGGCTCCCGCCCGGGGCTTCTCGGTTCAGCACGCCGCTTCCACAAAAAGCCCCCGGCGGAAGCCGGGGGACTCCGGGTCGCATGCCTTCCCGTATGCCATGCGATGTTGGTTTGAACCTGGGAATCGCCCGCCGTCGTGCAGCATGGACGGCGGGATGGTTTTCATGCCCGGAGTCCCCGGGCTCCCGCCCGGGGCTTCTCGGTTCAGCACGCCGCTTCCACAAAAAGCTCCGGCGGAAGCCGGGGGACACGGCGGTCAGAGACCGCCGCTCCAAAAATCCGGCCTGTGGCTCCACACCCCGCATTCACAAGCCTGGAGGCTTGCGCCACGGGAGCGGCGGGCTCCGGCCGTCGTGCCCGGCTGCCATCGCGACTTCCCGTCAGGCGAGCCAGCCGAGCAGGAGCACCGCGGCCAGCACCACGCCGAGGATGCCTCCCAGCCACACCGCCCAGTGGACCGTGGCGTAGCCGATCTGGGCCGGATCCTCATGATGGGTGGCGGCAAAGATCAGGCTGGCGAGCGCCAGCAGCGGCAGGCCGAAGAACACGCCCGGCACCTTGTCGGCAAGCTGGGCGAAGACGAGAGGCAGCGGTTCGATCATCTCAGTGAAATCCCTTTCCTGGTCAGGCCTTGCGTGCCGGTGCAGCCGCCGGTGGCTCTTCCTGCGACGGAGTATCGCGCGACGGCGTGCGCAACGGCCCGACGAACGCATCGAGCACGACCAGCACGTTGAGCATCCCGGCGATCACCGTGTAGAGCGTGCCGATCTCGAACCGTCGGCCGAGCCGCCGCTGCCAGATCGAGAGCTGGTCGCGTCGGAACTGCTTGAATGGCGGGCGGTCGAAGAAGTCGTCGGCTCCTACGCCGGGCTCGAAGCGGGCCAGCCGCGCGGCATAGGCCGGGCCGACCAGTTGACCGGGCCGCAGCGGCGGGGCGAACAGGGCGGAGGCGAAGAACGGCTCCTGCGCCGGCCCATGGAGCCGCCACGACTGCAGCACGGCCGGGATGGCGACGGCGCCGATGCCGGACTGGCCGATGAAAGCCAGCCGCGGCTCGCCCGGCCGCCAGGCCGCGTACACCACCCGGCCCCCGCCGAGCCAGAGGCCGAACACCAGGCTGGCGAGCAGCACCGCCATGCACAGGCCGCCCTTGAACCGCCGGCCCTGATAGATCTGGCCCAGCCCTGGCACCAGCCACGACAAGGCCGCGGCGAGAAACGGGTTCCGCAGGTCGATGGCGGCGCCGTCGTCGGGAGAAATGGCGATCAGCCGCCGCCGCGGGGTGTGCTGGGTGCCCACTACCTGAAAACTCCTGCGCCCGGAAGCGTCACCGAAGATTGGCGGAGTGTATGCGATGCGGCCGGGGCGCGATAGCGGCGCGGCTCCGGCCGGATGGTTTGAGCAGCGGTCGGTTCCTGCTACGATCCGCACAGACCGCCGACTCGCGGCGGGCGTCAATGTTTGCGCTCTCCCGAGTTTCCGCGCCCCATGAGACCGCTCGACCGCCGCACGTGGTTTCTCGCCCTGCTCGTGGCCGCCGGCGGGTGTTCCGCGGACAAGAAGAAGAAAAAAAAGAAGTCGGGCGGCGGTTCGCTCGACCGGGTGCCGTCGGCGAAGAACGCCGAGGCGTGGAATCGCAAGCATCGCCCCCAGGGTCCGCAGACGTTCAGCAACCTCCTCGAGGCCGACACCTGGATCGCCGATCTCGATAGCAAGTCGCCGCAGACGCAGATCACGGCGGCCAAGCAGCTCGGCGCCATGGGCAAGAGCGCCAAGGCGGCACTCTCCAAACTCGAGAAGCTCGCCAAGGACTCCAACGCCGAGGTGGCCGCAGCCGCCCAGCAGGCGATCAAGTCGATCCGCAAGTAGGCGGGGCTGTCAGCCCCACAGGCGGCGGACGACCCGCACCTGCGGCACGCGTGATGGTGCTGCTCCGGCGGCGTCGGCGGCAGCGTCCGCACGCGTCCATGCCGCGGTGTCGGGGGCGAGTTCACGCCAGGCCCGTTCGATCGTCGCGGCGTCGATCGTGTCGATGCCGTCGCCGGCCGCCGCCACGACCGCCAGGCTCGCCAGCCGGCAGACGACCCGGGGCACGCCACCGGCGAACCGGGTGAGCGTCTCCACCGCGGCCGAGGAAAACAGGCCGGCGGCGAGCCCGGCCCGGGACGTGGCCTGCGCGAGGAAGCCCGCGACCTCGGCCTCGCCCCAGGCGTCGAGCTCGATGCGCACCGTCGCCCGCTGACGGATCGCCTCCGGTACCAGCAGCGTGCCCTGGGGCGTGGCCGTCGCAACCACGACGAGCCGGGCGAACCGGGGCTCGACGGCGGCCGTGAGCCGGGCGATGCCCTCGACCGCATCGGCGGGACCGCGGTCGAGGTCGTCGAACACCAGCACCGTCGTCCGCTCCATGAGAGCGTTCTCGCGGAGCCGGTTCTCCAGCTTCTGCCAGGCACGCAGCGGCTCGGCGCGGCTGCGGCCATCAAGGGGCAGGCGGTCGAGGAGCAGCTCGAGCCATTCCCCCGCGGGCAGGCCGCCAAGCGAGAGCACGGCCACCTCCGCGCCCAAGCCGGCGAACCGCCGCGCCGCGACGGCCAGCAGGTGGCTCTTGCCCATGCCCTCGGCGCCCACCACCAGGCCGCACCGACCGCGCTGCTCGACGAGCCATTCGAGTCGCGCCAGCGCCTCCTCCTGCGGCCCGCCGACGTGAAACGCGGCCGGCTCGAGGGAGCCGGTGAAGCACTGCGTGACGGCGGAGAGGTCGCGTACCATAGGGGGGCGAAGTGTAGCGATCCCCTGCCGCCGGGTCAGGAGGAAAAAGCCCGGTTTTTTCCGGCTGGAGGCCTCGATGAGCGAACGATTCTTCCTCGCCTCCGCACCGGTCGGCAATCGGGCGGTGCTCACCGGCGACGAGGCCCGGCATCTCTCCCGCGTGCTCCGGGGCCAGCCGGGCGACGAGGTCGTCGTGTTCGCCGGCACCGGCGTGGCGTGGCCGGCGCGGATCGTGCGGGTCGCCCGCGACGAGGTGGAACTCGAACTCGCCGATCCCAGAACCGATCCCAGTACCGATCCGGCGCGGCCCGGTCCACGGCTCACACTCGCGGTCGCCCTGCCGAAGGGGGAGCGGCAGAAGTGGCTCGTGGAGAAGCTCACCGAACTCGGCGTCGATCGGCTCGTGCCCCTGGTCACCACGCGGGGTGTCGCGGAGGCGACGGAGGCGGCCCGCGGTCGGCTCGAGCGCGGCGTGATCGAGGCCTGCAAGCAGTGCGGCCGCAACACGCTGCTGGAGATCGCGGCGCCGCAGACCATCGCCACGCTGCTCGCCGATGTCGCCGCCGGCCTGGCGATCGTGGCCGATCCTCACGCCCCGTCGCTCGACGCGACCGCGGTCCGGGCCGCGGGTCGAGACATCGTGGGCCTGGTCGGCCCGGAGGGGGGATTTACCGGCGCCGAGATCGCCGCCGCTGAGCGGGCCGGCGCGATCCGCGCAGGCCTCGGCCCGCACATCCTCCGCATCGAGACAGCCGCGATCGCCCTCGCCGCACGGCTGGCAGGGGCCAGCTGACAATGAATGAACACACATACTACCGGGAGCATGATGTTGTTGAAGTTGATCGATGCTTGCCCTACACGTTTTTGCGTGGCCCGAGAAGGTTCTCTGGTTGTCGCGCCGTCGCCGCCGTCCCGACGTCGGCTCCGGCTTACGGTCGCCGAGCGATGCCCGGCTCCCCGCGTGCAACACCACTCCCGAACGCACCATTTCTCCCTCTCCCTCGGGGAGAGGGCTGGGGTGAGGGTGCTTGCGTGGCGCACCCAAAGGCACCCTCACCCGGCCTCCGGCCGGCCTCTCCCAGGGGGGAGAGGCGAGATGCCTCGGGCGGCAGCGCGTCAAACTTCAACTCGTGGATGCTCCCGGTAGTATCGATATTGATGCGGATGATGACAGGCCGTTGCCAGGACTTCGACCTCGTCTCAGGGTGACGCGAAGGTGGCCGCGGCGTGCCCGTCAGTCGCAGCAGGAACACCGCTGCGGCACGTCGATCACGAGCGTGGCCGCGTAGGCCGTTTTCTCGAAGCCTTGCCCCTTCTCGTCCGGCTTCACGAGGTGCGTGACGAC
>JAJTED010000105.1 GCA_021300535.1 Planctomycetaceae bacterium
GCCGAAGGCGACCAACACAGTGAAGGTGCACTACCACGGCTGGCTCGACAACGGCAAGAAGTTCGACAGTTCCTACGACCGCGGCGAGATGATCGAGTTTCCGCTCAACGGCGTGATCCCCGGCTGGACCGAGGGCATGCAACTCGTCGGCGAAGGGGGCATGATCGAGCTCGAGATCCCGAGCAACCTCGGCTATGGGAAGCGGGGCGCAGGCGGGGTCATCCCGCCCGATGCCACGCTCCACTTTCTGGTGGAACTCAACGCGGTGAAGTAGGCCACAGCGTCGTGACCGCCGCGGCGCCAGCCTCCGTCTACCTCGACCATGCCGCCACCACGCCGGTGCGTCCGGAGGTGGCCGAAGCCATGGCCGCGGCACAGAACGAGGCGTGGGGCAATCCGTCGAGCCCGCATGCGGCCGGACGGCGGGCGAAGCGGGTGCTGGAAGAATGCCGGGAGAAGATCCTGGCACTCCTCGGCGGCCGGACGTCGGGCAGCGATCGCGACCGGCTGGTCTTTACCAGCGGGGCCACCGAAGCCAACCGACTGGCGATCCTTGGCCTCGCGGCCGGGGGGACCGGCGTGTTTGCGTCGTCCGCCCGCGACCACACGAGCGTGCGGAACCTCCGCGGTGAACTCGCCGGCCGGGGCTGGTTCGTGACCGAACCGCCGCTGGCGGGAACGGGCCGGATCACGCCGGAATGGGTCTTTCCCTCGTCGGCCCGCGGCATCTGGGCGACGACGCTCGTCTGCGGCCAGTCGGGCACCGTTGAAGACATGCCCCGCATCGCGGCGGCGTTGCGGGGGCGGAACGATGTGCTGCTTCATGTCGATGCCACACAGGCCGTCGTCACCCAGCCGATCGCGCTGGCGGACCTCGGCGCCGCCACTCTCACCCTCGCGCCGCACAAGTTCTCCGGGCCACGGGGCATCGGAGCGGTCGTCGTGCGAGGCGGTGTCGTGCTCACGCCGCTCGTGGCCGGCCCGCAGGAAGCCGGCCTGCGAGGCGGCACGGAACCGGTCGTGCTGGCCGTGGGTTTCGCCCGCGCCCTGGAACTGGCGGTGGCGGAACGCGCGGCCGAGGCCGCCCGGCTGGCCGACATCCGCGAGCGATTCGCCCACGCCTTGACCGCCGCGGCCCGCGGTTTGCCCGTCGAGCGGCTCGCCGCCCCGGCCCTCTCCAGCCCGCATATTCTCACCCTGGCCCTGCCGGGCGTGGATCGACAGGCCTGGGTGATGGCCGCCGATCTCGCGGGCGTCTGCTGCGGCACCGGCACGGCGTGCGCCAGCGGATCGAGCGAGCCGGCCCCCGCTCTGGTGGCGATGGGCGTGTCTGCCGCGCACGTTGCCGGCGCCGTGCGGTTCAGTTTCGGACGCACGACGACCGCGGCCGACGTGGATGCCGCCATGAGCCGGCTCGAGCCGGTGCTCGCCCGACTCGGGGCCGGGAACGGAGAGCCGTGTCAATAACCTGTCGGTTGCGTGGCAAACCGGTTCGCGAAAGTCCGCCGACTCGGCTGGGCACAGGCCACGGACTACAGACTGCCACGGCACCGCCCGCCAAGCGGCATTCCGTGCGCCGCTTGCTGCCACCGAGCAGACCAGTTTCCAACAGTTTTTACACCACTGGTAGACACACGTTGCCAACACGTTTCCGACAGCCACCACGGCTCCCGCACTGGCGACCGAAAGCCGTGAGAATGCGGGGATTCTTCGACTTTCGACCCCATTGCGTTCCTTGCCCGGCGGCATTCTTTCGGGACCTGGGCACGTCTCGTTTCTATTAGCCGTTCCTTCTTTCCTGATCCCCTTCTGAACTCTTCATCCATGAGATCAGGAGGAGAGGGAGACCGGGGGGCACTGGCAGCGGCTTCGATCCCGAAAAACCTGGTTTTGGACGGCCGTGGAGGGCATTTTCGGAGGCGTTTCTTCGGGTACAGTAAAGGGTCTCGCCGGGCTTCTGTCCGGCACGGCCGGTGGCATCCTTCCGGCCCGCTTCGCATCGTCAGGACACCGCCGTTCATGAAAGTTCGTTGCCCACGCGAGCCCTTGCTGGCGGCCCTGCAAAGCGCGGCTGCCGTCGTTCCCGCCCGCTCACCGAAGCCCGTTCTCACCAACGTCAAGCTCGAGGCGGGCCGCGAAGGCACGGTCATGTCGGCGACCGACCTGGAAGTGGGCATTCGCATCGACCTCGACGCCGTCGAGGTGCTGGCTCCTGGGGCCGTGCTCCTGCCGAGCGGCAGACTGACGGCCATCGTGCGTGAAAGTCCGCCGGGCACGGTGTTCGAAATCCATGCCGACGGCACCGCGGCCGTGGTCAAGGCGCCACGCAGCGAGTTCCGGCTACCGGCCGAGGATCCGCTCGAGTTTCCGGCGGTGGCGACGTTCCCGACCGAGGCATGTTTCGAACTCTCGACGCCGCTGGTGCGGGAGCTCGTCCGTCGCACGGTGTTCGCCACCGACAACGAATCGAGCCGGTATGCGCTCGGCGGCGTGCTCGTGGAACTGACGCCGGCCGGTGTGATCGCCGTCGGCACCGACGGGCGGCGGCTGGCCAAGATGGAGGGGCCTGCCAAGTCGCAGGGGGGCGTCGTTCCCGACGCCCAGCCGATCGTGCCCGCCCGGGCCATGCAGCTCATCGAGCGGTGCCTCGCCGCGGCTGACGCGCCGGTGCTCGTCGCCGTCCGCCCGGCTGAGATCCTCGTCAAGACGGCAGGCACGACGATCTCCGCCCGGCTCGTGGACGGTCGCTTTCCCCGGTGGCGTGACGTGTTTCCCGAGCGGCCGGAGGCTGTGCGTGTGAACCTGGTCGCCGGCCCGCTGTTGGCGGCCGTTCGCCAGGCGGCGATCGTCACCAGCGAGCAGTCGAAGGGGGTCGATTTCGCGTTCGAGCCGGGCCAGCTGGTGCTTGCGGGTCGGTCGGCGGAGAGCGGCGAGAGCCGCGTGGAACTGCCGATCGACCATGCCGGGGCGACCGTGCGGATCAAGCTCGACCCCCGGTTCCTCGCCGATTTCCTCCGTGTGCTCGACGGCGGCACGAACGTGACCGTCGAGATCACCGACGCACAAAGCGCCTGCGTCTGCCGCACCGAGGACGGCTACGGCTACGTGATCATGCCGCTGGCTGCCGACTGAAACCATCCCCCGCTCTCCCCGCATGGCTGTCCCACATCACCGCCCCGCCGCCGGACATCCCGGCCCGATCTCGATCGGCAAGATCGTGTCGCGGCTGATGGCCCGCACCGGCTACGACCGGGAGCAGGCCGCCGACGGACTGGCCGCCGCCTGGCAGGAGGCCGCTCCGGCCGCCCTCAAGGCGGCGTCGCAGCCGGGCCTGGTCCGCCGTGGCGTGCTCGAGGTGTTCGTGAGCCATTCGGCCCTCGTCCAGGAGCTCGGCTTCCAGAAGCGGGAAGTGCTCGCAAAACTCACCGCGCTCGTCCCGGCCGCCGGCATCACCGACATCCGCTGCCGCCTCATGGCCGACGCCGGCCGCCCGGCCTGACGCCGCCCCCATCCACCGCCTTTCGATCGGAGACGACCACCATGGCAGATGAACCGCACCAGCAGGCCTACACGTCGGCCGACCTCAAGCACCTCTCCGACCGCGATCACGTCCGCGAGCGGTTCGGCATGTACATCGGCGACAACACCAGCCGCGGCCTGCACCATCTGGTCTACGAAGTGGTGGACAACTCGATCGACGAGTGCATGGCGGGCCACGCCAAGCACGTGAGCGTGACGGTGAACGTGGACGGCAGCGTGACCGTCGAGGATGACGGCCGCGGCATCCCGGTCGATCGCCATCCCCAACTCTCCGAGGAGATGGAACGCGACGTCTCCACGCTGGAGGGCGTGATGACCGTCCTCAAGTTCGGCGGCAAATTCGAGAAGGGGGCCTACCAGACGACCGGCGGCCTGCACGGCGTGGGCGTGACGGTGGTGAACTTCCTCTCGGAGTGGTGCGAGGTGGAGGTGTCCCGCGAGGGGCACGTCTGGCAGCAGGAATATCAGCGGGGCGAGGCCACCGGTCCGGTGCGGAAGATGGGAACCACCACCCGCACGGGCACGAAGACGACCTTCAAGCCCGACCCGCAGATCTTCCCGCAGACCAAGTTCTCCTGGGACGTCCTCTCGCGGCGGCTGCGGGAGCTGGCGTTCCTCAATTCCGGGCTGCGGATCAAGTTTCACGACGCCGCCAGTGGCAACGACGAGGGGTATTACTTCGAGCGCGGCATCGAGGAGTTCGTCGAGCACCTCAACAAGGCCAGCGATGCCGTGCACGCCGACGTGATCAGCATGCGGGGAGAAGCCTCCGGCGTCTCCTGGGACATCGCCATGCAGTACACGACGGAATACACCGAAAGCCTGCACAGCTACGTCAACAACATCTGCACGACCGAGGGGGGGACGCACGTCTCCGGGTTCCGTTCCGCCCTGACCCGGGCCCTTAACGCCTACGGCAAGAAGACCGGCCTCTACAAGGACCTGATTCCGACCGGCGAGGACGTCCGCGAGGGGCTGACCGCCGTGATCAGCGTCCGCGTGCCGCACCCGCAGTTCGAGGGTCAGACGAAGACCAAGCTCGGCAACGGCGAGGTGGAGGGAATCATCAACTCGGCGGTGGGCGACTTCCTGGCCAAATACCTGGAGGAGAATCCCAAGAGCGCCAAGGCGATCGTCCAGAAGGGCGTGCTCGCGGCCGAGGCCCGCGAGGCGGCCAAGAAGGCCAAGCAGCTGCTCCGCGAGCGGAAGGGGGCCCTGTCGGGCGGCGGGCTCCCGGGGAAGCTCCGCGACTGCACGAGCCGCGACGTCGAGAAGTGCGAGCTGTATCTGGTGGAGGGTGATTCGGCGGGTGGCTCGGCCGAGGGGGGCCGGCACCGCGAGTATCAGGCGATCCTGCCGCTGCGCGGCAAGATCATCAACGCCTACAAGAGCCGCGACGACAAGGTGCTCGCCAACGAGGAGGTCCGCAGCGTGATCTCGGCCATCGGCGCCGGGATCGGAGACGAGGCCGACCTCGGCAAGCGCCGCTACGACAAGGTCGTGATCATGACCGACGCCGACGTGGACGGCTCCCACATCCGCACGCTGCTGCTGACCTTCTTCTACCGGCAGATGTATCGGCTGGTGGCGGAGGGGCACGTCTACGTGGCCCAGCCGCCGCTGTTCCGCGTGCGGTCGAAGAAGAGCGTCTACTACGTGCAGACCGAGGAGGAGATGAAGAACCAGCTCCTCGACCAGGGCCTCGGCGAGGGCGTGTTCCTGCCGGGCGACGGCCGCGCGGTCGCCGGCGACGAGATGCAGAAGCTGTGCCGCACGCTCGCCGGGCTCGAAGACGCCCTGGTGGCGCTCGAGAAGCGGGGCATCAGCCTGCGGGACCATGCCGCCCGCCGTGATGCGGCGACCGGCAAGCTGCCGATGTACCACGTCTACTACGGGCTCGAGGAGCGCTGGTTCACCAGCCGCGACGAGCTGGAGAAGTTCGTCAAGGGCAAGGAAAAGGCCGCCGGCGGCGAGCTGCAGGTCGGGCGGATCGAGGAGGCCCAGGCGGTCGGCGACACCACGCCTGGCACCGCGCCGGGCACGGGGGACGATCAGCTCGTGGTCATCGATCTGCACGAGGTGCGGAGCGTGAATGCCGGGCTCAAGGAGCTCGAGGCCATGGGCTTCGGCATCGAGAGCCTGATGCCGCAGGACCGCACCGGCAGCGAGGCGCCGCGGTACACGCTCCGGCGCGGCGAGAACGAAATCGGCCTGGAGGATCTGCGGGGCCTGCTCACGGCGGTGCGTCGGGCCGGCGAGAAGGGCCTCTCGATCACCCGCTTCAAGGGTCTCGGGGAAATGAACGCCGAGGAGCTCCGCGACACGACGCTCGATCCCAAGAACCGCACCCTCCTGCGGGTGACCATGTCCGACGCGGCGGCGGCCGACGACCTGTTTCGCGTGCTCATGGGCGAGAAGGTCGAGCCGCGTCGCGAGTTCATCGAAAAGCACGCCTTGGACGTCAAAAACCTCGACGTCTGACCGTTCGCCTCCCGATTCACACCCTGAAGGAGCCCGCCATGCCCAAGCAGTCCGTCGCCGATCTGGATCCCGCCGGCAAGACCGTCCTCGTCCGCGTCGATTTCAACGTCCCGCAGGACGACTCGGGCGCGATCACAGACGACCGGCGGATCCGCATGGCCCTGCCGTCGATCCGCTCGATCCTCGACCGGGGCGGCAAGGCGGTGCTGATGTCGCACCTCGGCCGGCCGGCCGGCAAGGGCTTCGAGGCGGAGTTCTCGCTGGCTCCGGTGGCCAAGCGGCTCGGCGAACTGCTCGGTCG
Organism: Planctomycetaceae bacterium; assembly: GCA_021300535.1. Classification (GTDB taxonomy): domain Bacteria; phylum Planctomycetota; class Planctomycetia; order Pirellulales; family UBA1268; genus QWPN01. The sequence goes on from JAJTED010000105.1 coordinate 6,323, forward strand.
GCCCGTGGCCCTGGCCGGTGACACCGGCGGGCCCGACTCCCATGCCAAGGCTCGGTCCCTGCCGGCCGGTGGCGTGCTCGTGCTCGAGAACGTGCGGTTCAACAAGGGGGAGAAGAAGGGAGACGACGCCGCCTACGTGCAGGGCCTGGCGACGCTCGCCGACGCCTACGTCAACGACGCTTTCGGCACCTGCCATCGCACGGAGGCGAGCATGCACGCCGTGCCCGTGGCGATGAAGGCCTTGGGGAAGCCGGCCGTGTCCGGGTTCCTCGTGGAGAAGGAGATCCAATACCTTGCCGATGCCATCGCGCAGCCGCGGCGGCCCTTCGTGGCGATCCTCGGCGGCAAGAAGGTGTCGGACAAGATCGCCGTGATCACCAACCTGCTCTCGATCTGCGACCACGTGCTCATCGGCGGGGCGATGGCCTACACGTTCTCGCTGGCCCAGGGGGGCAAGACCGGCAAGTCGCTCGTCGAGCATGACAAGCTCGAACTGGCCCGCGAACTGCTCGCCCAAGGGCAGGGGAAGCTCGTCCTTCCGGTCGATACGCACTGCGCCGACGATTTCTCGGCCGCCGCGAACAAGCGGATCGTGCCGGCGGGCGAGATTCCCGACGGCTTCGAGGGGCTCGACATCGGCCCGGAGACGGCGCGGAAGTATGCCGCCATCATCCGCACCGCCGGGACGGTCGTCTGGAATGGCCCGATGGGGGTGTTCGAGATGCCGCCGTTCGACGCGGGCACGAAGGCGGTGGCCGATGCCGTGGCGGCGGCCACCGCCCAGGGCGGGATCACGATCATCGGTGGCGGCGACTCGGCCGCCGCGGTCGAGCAGCTCGGCTACGCCGACAAGGTGAGCCACGTCTCCACCGGCGGCGGCGCGTCGCTGGAGATGCTCGAAGGCAAGGCCTTCGAGACGGTGGCCGTGCTCGACGACAAGTGACCGCTACAACCCGGCCGTGTCGGTCGGCCGGGGTGCGGCCTGGCCCGCCAGCCGACGCTCCGCCGACTGCTCGGCATACACGCGGTCGTGGGGGCTGAGCCGGTCGAGCGGCACGCTGACCGTCCGCCCGTCCGCCTTGCGAATCTCGGCCGCGGATTCCCGCACCGTCAGGAGCGTGCCGACGACGGCGTAGCGGCCGGTGGCGTCGATCCACCGCCGGGCGGGCTCGGTGGACGAGAACGGGTCGGCGGCGGACTCCGTCGCGGGAGCCTGCTCCTCGATCGTCTCGCTCGCGGCAGGTTCGTCCGCAGCCGGCGGCGGCGTGTCGTCCGCAGCGGGTGCGTCCGCAGCGGCCGCGGGCTCGCTGGCCTCATCAGCGGCCGCCCCATTCGGCACCGGCTCAGCAGCGGTGGCTGCGGCCGCGTCAGCGTTTTCGGCAGCCGGTTCCGGGGTCGGGGTCGTCTCGTCGGCGGGGGCTGATGGAGTCTCGACCGGCCCGAAAACCTCGGCGGCGGTGGCGGGAGGCACCGGGGTCGCCTCCACCTCCTCGAAGAGGTTTGGCTCGGCAGGCTCCTCGGGCGCGAGCGGTGCCGCTACTGCCTCCTGCACCTCTTTCCGCACGGCCGGCTCATCGGGCGTGGCCACCTCGGCGACAGCTGCCGGAGGGGCATTCGGCACGTCGTCGGCAGGCTGTGGCGCCGGCTGAGCGAGCGGCGGCTCGGGAGCCTCCGGACGCAGTTCCGGGATGACGGGCTCGGCCGGACCCCGATCTTCGGCGGTGGATCCTACCGCACGCTCGGCCGGCTTTTCGGGAGTCGGAACAGCAGGCTCGGGTATCAGCGGTTCCACGGGCGAGTCGGCCGACGCCGGTTGAACGGTTTGCTCCACGGGGGGCAGTGGCGTGACGGGCTGCGGTTCGGCCACGGACACGGGCCCGACTTTTTCGGCCGGCACCGGTTCGATGGGCTCGGGAATGCGGACTGGTTCCGCGGCGGCCGGCGGCTTCGGGGCAAAGGTCTCTGCGACCACGGCTGGCGTCGGGGTGACCGGTGACGGTGCGGGGGCCACCACGGCCGGAGCGGGTGGCGCGGCCACCACGGACTGCTCGCCGCCGCCGCCCGCGTCAGTCACCCCGTCGGTGACCACCGGGCCGCAGCATGCCACGACCGGGCCGCAGGCGATCTCCTCCACGACGGGCCCGACGCCGCAGTGACCGTGGCTCGAAACCACCGGACCGATGCAGGGATCGACGGCCGAGCCGCATCCCACGGCGACGTCGGATACCACGACGGCCATTGACCATCCACCCTGGCAGGCAGGCGCAGGGGGACAGCCATGCATGGCATGGACGCGGTGGGCGCGACGCAGGTGCCAGCAGGCCCTGGCTGTGTCGACCGAGAGCGAGAAGATCAGAACCGCCACGAGCAGGCAGTGGAGCGGCCGACGCACGAGTCACCTCCGGGAGAGTCGTCCGGCATCGCTTGGACGCGGCCGCCACCGCCGCATCACTCGCCGAACGAACGTATGTTAATTCCCGTTCCGGCGACCGGCAAACGCCGCCGCCCACGCCGCACGACCGGCACGACCCCACCTTTTCGGCCACATAGCGCAGGCGGGGATCGAGCCGGCGGATGAAAAAAGGGCCGTGGCGACCTTGGCCGCCACGGCCCCATGAATCGATCCTGTCGTCCGCCTGCGAACGGGGTAGAACACTGCGAGACTGATGCGGATCGTGCCCGGCGGCAAATGCCACGGGGCGTCAGGGGATCCGGATCAACGCAAAGGGGTTGGCACCTCCGACGGAATGCGGCGACAGGTCGAGTTTCGTTGCCCTTCTCATCGACCTGTCGCGTCCGCCGCCTCCACCGATTTTCCGTGGCGGCCCTACGATCGGCATCTCCGGTCAACCGGCGGTCACGAGCACCCCATGCTGTTGCCGCAGTTGTGGCACAGATAACAGTTGCCGTTGCGGACCGTGATCGAGCCGCAGTTGTCGCAGGCCGGCGCGTCGATCTGGAACTTGGTTTTCGACGCCGTCGCGGTGGTGGCGTGCCCGTTGGTGCCCGCCGGGTGCTTCCCGCGGCTCACCGTCGCCTCGCCGGTGCTCTTGGCCTTTCCTTGACCATCGGCCAGCCCGCTCGCCGTCGTGGCGGCGGGCTTGCGCTCGGTTTCCGTGTCTTCACCCGCGGCGGCCTCCTCGCCGCCGCCATACCCGCCGGGCCGGTTCGCTTCGCGATAGCCCGGAATGAACTCGGTGCCCATCCAACGGAAGAGATAGTCGACGAGGCTCTTCGCCACCGGGATGTCGGGGTTCTTCGTGTAGCCCCACGGCTCGAACCGCGTGTGCGAGAACTTTTTGACATACACCTCCAGCGGCACGCCGTATTGCAGGCTCATCGACACGGCGGTCCCGAAGGCGTCCATCAGGCCGCCGATCGTGCTGCCTTCCTTAGCCATCGTGATGAACAGCTCGCCCGGACGCCCGTCGTCGTACAGGCCGACGGTGATGTAGCCCTCGTGGCCGCCCACGTTGAACTTGTGGGTCACGCTGCGCCGCGTGTCGGGCAGCCGCTCCCGGCGCGGCGCGGCGGTCACCTTGGCGGTCGCCTTGTCGGTCTCGGTGCTGGTGTTGAGCGGCTGGCTCTCCTTCGACCCGTCGCGATAGATCGCCAGTGCCTTGAGCCCCAGCCGCCAGCCTTCCATGTAGGCGCCGGCGATGTCGGCGGGAGTGGTCTCCCGCGGCATGTTCACGGTCTTCGAGATCGCCCCCGAGATGAACGGCTGGGCGGCCGCCATCATCTTCACATGCGCCTGCCAGGCGATGCTCCGCTTGCCCAGCCGCGGCTTGAAGGCACAGTCGAAGACGGCCAGGTGCTTCTCTTGGAGCCCGGGGGCACCCTCGATCGTGTCGTTCTTGTCGATGAAGGCCAGCACGCCCTCGACCGTGGGCTCGTCGTAGCCGAGCGTTCGCAGGGCCAGCGGCACAGTCTGGTTGACGATCTTCAGCATGCCGCCGCCGGCGAGCTGCTTGTACTTCACCAGGGCGATGTCGGGCTCGATGCCCGTCGTGTCGCAGTCCATGAGGAAGGAGATCGTGCCGGTGGGGGCGAGAACCGTCGCCTGGGCGTTGCGGTAGCCGTGCCGCTGGCCGCCGGCGAGCACCTCGTCCCAGATCTTTCGGGCGGCGTCGTGCAGCGTCTTGGGGCACGAGGGGTCGATCTTCTCCACGGCGTCGCGGTGCATCCGCATCACGCCGAGCATCGGCTCGCGGTTGGCGGCGAATCCCTCGAACGGGCCGACCGCCGCCGCCAGTTCGGCACTCGTGCGGTTGGCCGCGCCATGGAGGATCGCAGTCAGGGCGCCGCACAGGCCGCGGCCGGCGTCGCTGTCGTAGGCCAGTCCGTCGGCCATCAGCAGGCTGCCAAGATTGGAATAGCCGAGGCCCAGCGGCCGGTAGAGATGGCTGTTGCGGGCGATCCGCGGCGTGGGGTAGCTGGCGTGGTCGACGAGGATTTCCTGGGCGATGAAGAAGATCCTGCAGGCCGCGGCGAACCGTTCGACGTCGAACACGCCGTCGGGCTTGCGGAACTTCATCAGGTTGATGCTCGCCAGGTTGCAGGCCGTGTCGTCGAGGAACATGTACTCCGAGCAGGGGTTAGACGCGTTGATGCGGCCGGAGTTGGGGCAGGTGTGCCAGCGGTTGATCGTGGTGTCGTACTGCACGCCCGGATCGCCACACTGCCAGGCGCACTCGGCCATCCGGCCCATGACCTCGCGGGCCTTGAAGCTTGGCCCGGCCTTCGACGAATCCGTCACCCAGCGGGTGGTCCAGGTGTCATCGCGGTCGGCGGCCTCCATGAAGTCGTCGGTGACGCGGACGGAGAGATTCGCGTTCTGGAAGAGGATCGAGCTATAAGCCTCGCCGTTGAAGTTGGAGTCGTAGCCCCCCTTCTCGATGAGGATCCGCGCCTTCTTCTCCTCCTTGCTCTTGCACTCGATGAACTCCATGATGTCGGGATGCGTCACCTTCAGTGACTGCATCTTGGCGGCCCGACGGGTCTTGCCGCCGCTCTTCACCACGGCCGCCACCTGGTCATAGACCCGCATGAAGGACAGCGGGCCGGAGGGCTTGCCGCCGCCGGCAAGCTTCTCGCGCTGGCTGCGGAGCGTGGACAGGTCGGTGCCGGTGCCGGAGCCGAACTTGAAGAGCATGGCCTCGCTGCGGGCGAGGTCCATGATGTCCTCCATGTTGTCCTTCACGCTCTGGATGAAGCAGGC
>JAJTED010000106.1 GCA_021300535.1 Planctomycetaceae bacterium
ACGGTCGTGAAGTCGAACCGCTGGCAGCGGGAGAGGATCGTGATCGGCAGCTTCTCCGGCTCCGTCGTGCAGAGCACGAACTTCACGTGGGCCGGCGGCTCCTCCAGCGTCTTCAGCAGCGCGTTGAAGGCCTCCCGCGTGAGCATGTGGACTTCGTCGATGATGTAGATCTTGAACCGGCCGCGGGCCGGGCGGACGGCGACGTTCTGCCGCAGCTGCCGCATCTCGTCGATGCCGCGGTTGCTGGCGGCGTCGATCTCGACGACGTCCACGTCCTGCCCCGCCGCGATCGCCCGGCAGGCGTCGCAGTCGTTGCAGGGCTCGCCGGCCGGCCCCCGGGCGCACTCCAGGGCCTTGGCGAAGATCCGGGCGGCACTGGTCTTTCCCGTACCGCGGGCGCCGGTGAAGAGGTAGGCGTGGCCGATGCGGCCCGACTCGATCGCCCCGGAAAGCCCGCGGGCGACATGCTCCTGGCCGACGAGTTCGGCGAACCGCTGCGGCCGATACCGCCGGGCGACGACCTGATAGGCGGTATCAGCCATGGGCTGGTTCATTCCCGGTCGAGGCGGCAGCCGGAAGCCGATGAGAGGCCCACCGCACAAAGGGACGGCTGCTTATGGCTGCTGCGGTTAGGCCCTGACCAGGTTCACAGATCCCCATCGCAGGGGCCTCTCATCGGCGTCCGCACAAGATGTTTTGTACGCCCCCCGCCGGCCGCGGTCAAAGGCTGCTACATTTCCGGCCATGGCGTCTCCCATGATGCAGCAGTTCGCGGTGGCGAAGGCCCGGTGCCCGGGCGCGCTGGTCCTGTTCCGGATGGGGGACTTCTACGAGCTCTTCGGCGACGACGCCCGCGAGGCGGCACGGCTCCTCGACCTCACGCTCACCAGCCGCGACAAGGGCCCCGACGCGGTGCCCATGGCGGGCTTCCCGCACCACCAGCTCGACGCCCAGCTCGTGCGGCTCGTGGCCGCCGGCCGCCACGTGGCGATCTGCGAGCAGATCGACGGGCCGGCTGCGACGGATGGCAAACCTTCCAAGGGGCTGCTGCGCCGCGAGGTGACACGGATCGTCACCCCCGGGATCGCCGCCGACGAGTCGCTCCTCGATCCCGTCCGCCGCAACTGGCTCGTCGCCCTGCTGCCACGGGCCCTCGCCGGACGGGACGACGGCACCGTGGCGGTGGGCATCGCCTGGCTCGACGTCGCCGCCGGCCGCTTCGAGGCCGCGGTCGTGGACCGTGACGACGTGGCCGATCATCTCCTGCGGCTCGAGCCGGCCGAAGTGCTGTGCGCCGAGAAGGACCGCGACGTGGTCGCGAGGCTGGTGCAGGATGCGGGCCGGTCATCCGCCGTCACCGCGCGACCCGATTGGTGGTTCGAGGCCGCCACGGCCGACGCCGCCCTCGCCCGCGGCCTCGGCGGCCGGCGGCTGGAGGGGCTGGGGTTCGAATTGCCGGCCGACCGGCAGGCGCTCGACGTCGCCGGCGGGGTCATCGCGTATCTGGAGGAGAACGAGCCCGCCGCCGTGGCCCGCATCGAGACGCTCGCCGCCTGGCGGCCCGGCCACCGCATGGAGATCGACGAGGCCTCGCGGCGCAGCCTGGAGCTCGTGCGGGCCCTCGGCAGCGGCCGCCGCGAAGGCGCGCTCGCCGGCGTCCTCGACCAGACGAAAACCCCGATGGGCGGCCGGCGGCTCGGCGAATGGCTGGCGGCGCCGCTGGTGGACAAGGCGGCGATCGACGAGCGGCTCGACGCCGTGGCCACGCTCGTGGCCGAGCCGCTGGCGGCGGCGCGGCTGGTGGAACTGCTCACGGGCATCGGTGACATCGAGAGGCTCACCGGCCGAGTGGTCACCGGCCGGGCCGGCCCCCGCGACTTGGAGCGGATCGGCCATGCCACGACGATCCTGCCCGACGTGGTCGCGGTGCTCGCCGGCCGCGGCGGCCTGCTCGGGCTGTTGCGGGATGCCCTCGACCCGTGCGCCGACATCGCGGCCCGCGTCACGGCCACGCTCCGCACGGGCTGTCCGATGTTCGCCCGCGACGGCGGCTTCATCCGCCCCGGTTTCGACGCCCGCCTCGACGAGTTGCTGGAGATGGCCAGCGGCGGCAAGGCCTGGATCACCCGCTACCAGGCCGAGCAGATCGAGCGCACCGGCATCGCCTCGCTGAAGGTGGGCTACAACCGCGTGTTCGGCTTCTTCCTTGAGGTGGGGCGGTCGCACGCCGACAAGGTGCCGCCCGATTTCGTCCGCAAGCAGACGGTGAAGAATGCCGAGCGGTACACGACGCCCGAGCTCGACGAGCGGCAGCGGCAGGTGCTCGGCGCGGAGGAGGAGGCAATCCGCCGCGAGGTCGGCCTGCTCGACGACCTGCGCGACTTCGTGGCCGGCGAGCGTCGCCGGCTCGACCGGGCCGCCGACATCCTCGCCACGCTCGACGTGCTCGCCTCGTTGGCCGCCGTGGCCCGCTCGCGCGGCTGGGTGCGGCCGGAGGTAACGGCCGGCGGCGAATTGCTGGTCGAGGCCGGCCGCCATCCGGTGCTCGAAGAACTGCTCCCCGCCGGCACGCTCGTGGCCAACGACCTGGCGCTGGCCGCGCTCGAGGCCGGCCGTGCCGGCGCGGCGCCGGCGATCCTCCTGGTCACCGGGCCGAACATGGGGGGCAAGAGCACGTTCATCCGCCAGGCGGCGCTCATGGCCGTTCTCGCCCAGGCGGGGAGCTTCGTGCCGGCGCGGCGGGCCCGCGTGGGCATCGTCGACCGGCTCTTCGCCCGGATCGGCGCCGGCGACGATTTGGCCCGGGGGGCGAGCACGTTCCTCGTCGAGATGGCGCAGACGGCGCGGATCCTCAACCGGGCCACGCCGCGGAGCCTCGTGATCCTCGACGAGGTCGGTCGCGGCACCAGCACCTTCGACGGCCTGGCCATCGCCCAGGCCGTGATCGAGCACCTCCAGGCGCGGGTCGGCTGTCGGACGCTGTTCGCCACGCACTATCTTCAACTCGCTGCGCTCGACCGTTTGCCGGGCGTCGCCAACGCGCAGGTGCTGGTGCAGCAGCATCACGAACAGCTCGTGTTTCTCCACCAGGTGGCTCCCGGCGCCGCCGACAAGAGCTGGGGCGTGCACGTGGCGCGGCTGGCCGGCGTGCCTGGCACGGTCATCGAGCGGGCCCGCGATCTGCTGCTCGGCTTCGAGTCCGACGCCGCCGGCCCGGCGTCGAAGCCGCGACGCAAGGCGGCCCCCGCCGAGCAGCGGTCGCTCTTCGAGTGACGCAGCGGTCTCCGACAGTCGAGTCAGGCCTGTGGCTCCACGACCCGAGAAGCCCCGGGTGCAAACCCGGGGACTCCGGTCATGAAAAACACCCTGCCGTCAATGCCGCACGACGGCACGCTTTGCACCCGCTCCAAAACCGGCAGCACATGGCACGCGGGAAGGCATGCCACCCGGAGTCCCCCGGCTTCCGCCGGGAGCTTTTTGGGTGAGGAACGCGCGCGGCCCAAGAAGCCCCGGGTGGAAACCCGGGGACTCCGGTCATGAAAACCACCCCGCCGACCATGCCGCACGACGGCACGTGATTCCCCAGTTCGAGCCCCGCACTCACCCGCACTGGTTCATCTTGTCGCGGGGCGTGCCCGCGGCCACGAGCTCGGGCTGCAGCCGGGCCGATGCCGGGCCGGCGTCGTCCGGGGCGAGCGTGACGGCGATGCTCTTGTAGGCCGGTGTCCGCGAGAGCGGGTCGGCCGCCTTCGGCACCAGCACGTTGCTCTCGGGGTAATACATCGCCACGCATCCCGGCCGGATCTGATCGAAGGCCGACACGATCTGCCCGCGCATCTCCCCCGCGCTGCTCGCGATCCGGCACCTGCCCCCGGCCCGGAGGCCGAAGCGGGCGATATCGTCGGGATGGATCATCACGATGTCGCGCCGGGTCTGGTTGCGGTACAGATCCTCCTCCTCGTAGACGACCGTGTTGAACTGCCCCTCGCTGCGGATCGTCATCAACTGCAGGCCATCCGGCGGCTCCGGCAGGTCGTGCACGCAAAGGTGGGCGCGGCCGTCGGACGTGGCAAATGCCGGCCTGTCGATGGCCCGCCCCGGAATCGAGAACTCCCGCTTCGTGGTTTCGATCTCCGCGATCTGCTCGAGCCCGGGCACGATCGCCGCGATCGCCTGGCGAATCGTGCTCGTGTGGCTCATGTCCCGCCAGTTCACGGGGCCATCCGCTCCGAGCACGCGGCGGGCGATGTCGGCGATGATCTCCACCTCGGCCCGGGGGCCGACGTGCCGCGGGGCGCCGCCGTCGGAGAGACGGATGTAGCTGAACATGCTCTCCTGCGTGGAGGGCTCCGGCTCTTCGTCCCGGGCGAGCACGGGCAGGATGATCGTCTCCGCGGCGCCGGTGCCCCAGGCGTGGCCGGTGTTCAGTGACGTGTTCATGTAGACGACGGTGTCGATCCGCTCCATCGCCCGCTTCGCGTAGGTCGCATCGGGGCTGGCGCCCCAGAGGTTGCCGCCGAGGCAGAAGGCGAACCGCATCCTGCCCGCCTCGGCCGCGTCGAGGCATTCGAGCGTGTCGAACCCCTTGGTCGTGGGCAGCGTGACGCTGTAGTGGCTCTCCAGCCTGTCGAAGAGCGCCTGCTTGAGCGTGGGCGTGACGCCCACGGTGCCCATGCCCTGGATGTTGGAGTGGCCGCGGATCGGCTGCAGGCCGGCGCCCGGCCGGCCCACCATCCGCCGCATCAGGGCCAAGGCGGCGATCGCCTGCACCGTCGCCGCGCCGTGGAGATGGTGCGTCACGCCCATCGTCCAGGCGAACACGGCCCGCTGCGACTCCGCGTACTGCGCGGCCATGTCGTCGATCTCACGGCGCGATACGCCCGCCTTCCGCACAATCTCGTCCCAGGAGAGGCCGTCGAGCCGAGCGGCCAGCTCCGGCCAGCCGGTGCAGTGCCGCGTCAAGAACTCCTCGTCGACGATCGGCTCGCCCGCCGCGTTTCGCGGCTCGACGGCCTGCATTTCCCGGAGCCGCTTCATGATCCCGTAGACGACCGCCAGGTCGCCCCCCACGTAGGGCTGCACGTAGGTGCTGGCGATTTCGGCGCCGAAGAGCAGCGCCCACGGGTCGCTGGGCACGGAGAAGTTGACCATCCCCGTCTCGACGATCGGGTTGACGACGATCACCTTGCCGCCGGCCCGGCGGACCATCATCAGCGTCCGCATCATCCGCGGGTGGTTGCTGGCCGGATTGCCTCCGATGAGAAACACACAGTCGGCCCGCTCCATGTCGTCGAGCTTCACGGTGCCGGCGCCGGTGCCGATCACGGTCGCCAGTCCCACGCCGCTGGCCTGGTGGCAGTAGTAGGAGCAGTTGTTGACGTGGTTGGTGCCATAGAGCCGGGCGAAGAGCTGGAGCAGGAACCCGGCCTCGTTGCTGGAGCGACCGCTGAAATAAAAGAACGATTCTTCCGGCCGCGTCGCCCGCAGCTTCGCCGCGATCCGCTCCATGGCGTCGGCCCACTCGATGGGCCGGTAATGCTGGGCCCCCTTCTCCAGGATCACCGGCTGCACGAGCCGGCCGGCGTGCTCCATCTGGTAGGGCGTGAAGGCCCGCAGCTGCGGGACCGAATAGGTTTCGAAGAACGTCGGCTTCACGGCCCCCTGCATGTCGGCGACCATCGCCTGAAACGACTTCTTGCAGACCTCGGGGAAGTGGCCGGCCTCGTTGACCATGCCGCCGGCCTGTCCGCCCATGCCCAGGGCGCAGGTCTTGCACGCGTTCTTGGAACGCATGGCCTTCCAGAACTTCCACAGCCCGCCGGCCTCGCGGGCCTTCTTGAACGTGTAGAGGACCGCGCGAAACCCGCCGCCGGTCGTCACCTTCCCGAAGAATCTGCCCATGAAGGAACTCCGATCGTGAAGATGGCTAGCATAGCGGCCTGTGGCTGCCCATCGTCGCTCCGCATGCCTGGAGGCATGCGCCACGGTGCCGCGGCGCCTCAGTCCAAACTCACGGTGACGGTCTTCGTCTCCAGATAGGGGTCGAGGCCGCGCTCGCCCAACTCCCGCCCGAAGCCCGACTGCTTGAAGCCGCCGAAGGGCGCGGCCGCGTCGAACACGTCGTAGCAGTTCACCCACACCGTGCCGGCCCGCAGCCGCCTGGCCACCTCATGGGCCCGGGCCACGTCGCGGGTCCAGACCGCGGCCGCGAGGCCGAAGGGGGTGGCGTTGGCCCGGCGGACGAGCTCGTCCAGGTCGGAGAACTTGAGCACCGAGAGCACGGGCCCGAAGATCTCCTCGCGGGCGATCGCCATCTCGTCCTTGACGTTCGTGAACACCGTCGGCTCGATGAAAAAGCCCTTGTCCCCCACCCGGTTCCCGCCGGTGGCGCAGGTCGCCCCGTCCCGCTTCCCCGACTCGATGGAACCCATGATCTTGTCGAACTGAGCCTTGTCGATCTGCGGCCCCTGCTGTGTGTCCGGATCGAAGGGATCGCCAACCTTCCGCTGACGGCTCATCGCGACGACCCGCTCGACGAACGCCTCATGGATCGAGTCCTCCACGAAGAGCCGTGAGCCGGCGCAGCAGCACTGCCCCTGATTGAGGTAGATGCCCAGGTGGGCGCCCGCGGCGGCGGCGTCGAGATCGGCATCGGCAAAGACGATGTTCGGGCTCTTGCCGCCGAGTTCGAAGGTCAGCCGCTTCAGCTGGTCGGCCGCCTGCCGCATGATGATCTGCGCCGTCTCGCCCGAGCCGGTGAAGGCCACCTTGTCGATGCCCGGATGCCTGACGATCGCGGCCCCGGCGGTCGGACCGAAGCCCGGCACCACGTTGATCACGCCGTCGGGAATCCCGGCCTTCTGGGCGAGCCGGGCGAGCCGCAGGCATGTGAGCGGCGTCTGCTCGGCCGGCTTCATCACCACCGTGCAGCCGGCGGCCAGCGCCGGCCCCCACTTCCACGCCACCATGAGGATGGGAAAGTTCCAGGGGATGACCTGGCCCGCCACGCCCACGGGCTCGCGGCGGGTGTAGCAGAAGTAGTTGCCGTTGATGGGGATCGTCTGGCCGTGAATCTTGTCGGCCCAGCCGGCGTAGTAGCGGAGGCAGTCGAGGGCCAGCGGGATGTCGCCGGTGCGGGCGTCGCGGACCGGCTTGCCGTTGTCGAGCGACTCGAGTGCGGCGAGCTCGTCGATCTCGCCCTCGATGAGGTCGGCGAGCCGCAGCATCAGCCGGCCCCGTTCGCGGGCGTTCATCCGCGGCCACGGCCCCTCGTCGAAGGCCTTCCGCGCCGCCCGCACGGCGGCGTCCACGTCGGCGGCGTCGCCTTCGGCGACCTGCGCGATCACTTCCTCGGTGGCCGGGTTGATCGTGGCGAAGGTCTTGCCGCTCCGGGCAGGCGTCCACTGCCCGTCGATGAACAACTGAGTCTGACGGATCTGCGGCGCGGCCGCGCGGCGGGGCGTCGTGGCGGTGACCATGAAATCGCTCCGGGAATCGCAAAAATCGCCGACCCGACACCCCGGCCGCGCGGAAAGTTGCCGAGCAGATCGTACCTGCGGTAGGCTGTTAGCGGCAAGGTTTTCGACGGTGCCTCGGCGCACCGACAGCCTGCGTTCTCGAGGTTTCACGGAGCTTACGACATGCGTTTTGCATATGCGATGGCGGCGGTGGTGTTCGGGGCGGCGATCGCGACGGCCGAAGTGACCAGCGGTCCGCAGGTAGGCGAGATTGTCGGGGCCTTCACCGTGACGAAGGTTACGGGCAATCCCGACGACGGCGTCGCCGACGGTCGCAACCTCTGCTACCGCTGCAAGATGGGCCAGCGGCCCGTCGTGATGGTGTTCGCCCGTTCGGCCGACGAGAAGCTCGCGAAACTCCTCAAGAAGATCGAGGAGGAGGTCGAGGAGCACCAGGCGGAGAAGCTCGCGAGCTTCGTCAACATGATCGGCACCGACGCCGAAAGCCTGAAGAAAGCGGCGGCGGAGTTCGCCACCACGCACGGCATCAAACGGATCGCCTTCGTCGTGCCGGACGACGCAAAGAACGGCCCGCCGGACCTGAAGATTGCCCCTGACGCAGAAGTTACCGTGATCTGCTACAGGGGCGGCAAGGTGCAGGCCAACCACGCCTTCGCCAAGGGGTCGCTGTCCGACGAAAAGATCGCCGCCGTGGTCAAGGCCTCCTGCAATCTGGTCGACTGATATCCCGGCCGCGGTGCGGTCGATGACGAGTCCATGCGGCGGCCCGGGGCGGGATCCCTGGGCCGCCGTCGTTTTCAGGCGGGCGGCGACGCCCGATGCCCCGGGATGCTGAACGTCCTTCGTTCCCTCGTCGACCGGATCGTGCGGTGCGCGATCACGGTCTACCGCCCCGACGAGTCGTTCGCGGGCTTCATGGAGCGGGCGGTCACTCAGGAAGACCCGCGGGCCCGCGTCACCGTCGCCGTGTTGGCCCCGACGGAGAGCCGGCGGCTGTTCGGCGTGGACGTGGGCCGCCGCGGCATCCAGCCGGTGTTCCTGCGGATCGAGAACCGCGCGGCACGCAGCCTGCGGCTGCAGGCCGTGACGGTCGACCCCCGCTACTTCACGCCGCTCGAGGCGGCGGGCGTGAACCACTTCTCGATCACCCGCCGGCTTTCCGCCTTCGGCGCGCTGGGCTGGCTCTTCTTTCCGCTCGTGCTCCTGGCACCGCTCAAACTGGTCACGGCCTGGCTGGCCAATCGACGGATGGACGCGGTCTTTCGCCGGCACGGCTTCCGGCTCGTGCCGATCCAGCCGGGCGCGACGGCCGAGGGTTTCGTGTTCACGACGGTCGACCTGGGCACGAAGGTCGTCCACGTGCGGCTCACGCCGCTGGAGCCGCTGCGGGCGAGCATCGTCCGGCTGCTGGCCCACGCCCCGCCGGCCGCTCCCGCCGACGAGCCGATCGATCTGGTGTTCACGGTGCCGGTGCCGGGAATCGCGGCCGACTATCTCGACCGCGACTTCCAGGCCCTGCGGCCCGCCCACGCGGTGGAGCCGTGCACGATCGACGACCTCGTGGCCCGGCTCGAGGCGTTGCCTGCCGCCACCACCAACGCGGCCGGCACGCGGGCCGGCGACCCGGTGAACCTCGTGGTGATCGGCGACTTCGAGACGATCCTCGGCGGCTTCGCGGCCCGCTGGGACGAGAGCGAGACGATCTCGCTGGCCACATGCTGGAAAACCGTGAAGGCCTTTCTGATCGCCCTGCAGCGGACCCGCGGCTCGATCAACGAGCGGCTCCACCTCCGGCTCTGGCTGACGCCGCTGGCCTTCGAAGAACAGCCCGTGTGGGTGGGCCAGGTAAGCCGCGACATCGGCGTGCGGTTCACGACGAAGGCCTGGAACCTGACGACACACCGCATCGACCCCGACGTCGACGAGTCGCGGGATTACGTGATCGAGGACCTCGTGGCGGCGGGCCGCGTGCGGGCGGCCGGCTACGTGGGCGGCGCCCGAGAGTGTTCCCCCGCCGCCCCGCGGCGGAATCTGACCGGCGATCCCTACTTCACCGACGGCAAACGGGCCGTGATCCTCCTGGGGGCGAGCCGCGGGTCCTGATGAGGAAATCGCCCCGGCTATGATGAGGTTTGTATGGTCGCATTCGATGAATTGGCGAAAGTTCTCGTCGCAGAACTCACAGCCGCGTTCCCGCAACGCCGCCTGCTGGGAGCGTGGCTCTATGGCAGCCGCGCTCGCGGCGCAGCCCGCGCCGGCAGCGACATTGCCCTGGCGGTGCTGTGCGACGATCCGCTCGATCCTGTCACCTTGTTCAATGCCAGTGGTCGCTTGGCCGCTCGGCTTGGCAGCAGCGTCGATCTCGTCGACCTGAGGCGGGCCGGCGGACTGTTGCGGGTCGAGGCGACTCACCGCGGCCGTGCCCTCCTGAAACCCTCCGTGGAGGCCGACCTGTTCACCGCCCATGCTTTGGCCGACCATGCGGCCTTCGCACCCCTTCGTCAGTCCGCCACCCGGGCCTTCGAGGAGACGTTGCGTGACCGATGATGTCGTGATCCAGAAACTCGCCAGCATCGACCGCTGCCTGGCGGCGGTGCGGCGGTACGTCGCCGGCGACCTCGCCCGCCTCGACGAGCCTCTGGTGCTCGATGCCGTGGTGCTGAACCTGCAACGCGCCTGCGAGCAGGCGATCGACGCCGCCTGCCGCGGGGTGTCGCGGCGGGGCTTGGGGGTGCCGACGGACAGTGCCGACGCCTTCACGATTCTCGAGCGCGAGTCGATTCTCTCGCCGGCCGTGCCGGACAGAATGCGACGGATGGTGGGCTTCCGCAACGTCGCGGTGCATGAGTATCGGCGGCTCGATCCAGCCGTGGTCCGCACGGTGGTCGGGCATCGGCTCGGCGACTTCGAGGCCCTGTGCAAGGAACTCGTGTCCGCTTCTTGAACGCACCGCACCCACCGGGACGCCTGCAATGAACCCCGACATGGACCACTCCACCCTCCTCCGCGGCCTGCTCGTCGGCCGCGGTGTGGCGGCCCTGGCGACACTGCACGACGGCCGGCCGTTCGCCTCGATGGTGCCGTTTGCCGCGACGATTGTCGGCGGCCGGCTGCGGCTGGTCGTGCACGTCAGCGGCCTCGCCTCCCACACCCGCGACATGCGGGCCAATCCCGAGGTCTGCCTGCTGATCACGGCGGCGGAATCGGGGGGCATGCCGCCGCAGGCGCTGCCGCGGGTTTCGATCCCGGCCGTGGCGGAGTTTGTGCCGGCCGACGCGCCGGAGCACGCGGCCCTGAAGGCGGCGTACCTCGAAAAGTTTCCGGAGGCGGAACCACTGTTCGGCTTCGCCGACTTCGCGGTCGTGGCGCTGACGCCGACGGCGGCACGATTCGTGGCCGGCTTCGCTCGGGCCGTGACGCTCTCGGCCGAGGCGCTGCCGGCGGCGTTGGCCAACGCGGGCGACGCCACGTAGCCGGTTGATCGCCGTGCACCGCGTCCCGACGACGGCCGGCCGCCATGACGCGCGGAACCCTTCCCGGGCAGCCGTGTCCCTCGTGAACCCGCGGCGTAAGCGGCGGTCTACTGACTGACGACGGGCGGGAGGCTATATTTTCGCGGGTAGGGCGGCGTAGCTCAGTTGGTTAGAGCACCGGCTTCATAAGCCGGGTGTCGCCGGTTCAAGTCCGGCCGCCGCTAGTTCCAGTTGTGCACGAGACGGAACAATCCCCTCGGGGCGGGTCGGCAGCATCCACCGGAATATCGTCGCGGCGACGCGCCGCGACTTCTGAAACGTGGTGGCGCCGGCAGCCTCGAGCTGGGCGGCCAGCCGTCGCTGGAACCCCGCGTCGAGGGCGGCCGTCGGAAGCACGCGGGGCTCTCCGTAGGGCGGCGCCGGCAGCGGGAAGTCGCCTAACGCGATGATACCCTAGGCAACCTTCCTCACCGGCCTCTTGCCCTTCATGGCATCCTCGAAGTAGAGACCGATCCGCAGATCAATCCGCTCCAGCATCGCGTTGATCGCCTCGTTGGCCATCGGCATCTCCGCCAGCCGCTCGATCTCGTCGAACAGCACGAGGGCTGCCTCGACCTCGGACTCAATGTCCGTCGCCTGGCAGCGACGGCCGAGCGGGGCGGATCATGAGGAGCAACATCCGGGACCGGTCGAGCTGGATGCGGCCCGACCGTGGAGGCGCCGCGGAGCTTCCTATCCACGCTCAAGGCCGGATTTGTCTCGTCGGCGCAGACCGGCCTTGAAACCGCCCTGCTCACGGGCCGTCCGCACCGTGAGGCCAACGGCAACCCACTGAATGGCTTGGTGAATGATGGGGAATAAGTCAGCTCGATGGAGCGTCAGTGCGATAAAACCTGGTGACAGTCTTTATAGCTGTACGATAACCTATCTCTCAGGCCGGGTGCTGCTGCCCCACGTTCCATAGTCGCTTCAAAGGGTGGCCGAATAATGCATCCACAGGAACTGAAGTCCATCCTCTCCGCGGGTCTGCTGTCTTTCCCCGTTACCGATTTCGATGCTGCCGGCAATTTCAACCGCGACGGCTACGTACGTCGCCTCGAGTGGCTGAGCCCTTACGGCGCCACTGCCCTGTTCGCCGCAGGTGGCACCGGTGAGTTCTTCTCCCTGGAGATGGGCGAGTACTCGCAGATCATCAAGACCGCTGTCGATACCTGTGACGGTGGCGTACCGATTCTTGCCGGTGTCGGCGGCTCGACCCGTCAGGCCATCCAGATGGCGCAGAAAGCCGAGCGCCTGGGTGCAAAGGGCCTGCTGTTGCTGCCGCACTACCTGACCGAAGCCAGTCAGGAAGGCGTTGCCGCGCACGTCGAGCAAGTCTGCAAATCGGTGCAGATCGGCGTGGTTGTCTACAACCGTAACGTCTGCCGCCTGACCCCGGTTCTGCTGGAGCAACTGGCCGAGCGTTGCCCGAACCTGATCGGTTACAAAGACGGCCTGGGCGACATCGAGCTGATGGTTTCCGTTCGTCGCCGCCTCGGCGAGCGCTTCACCTACCTCGGCGGCCTGCCGACTGCGGAAATCTATGCCGCCGCCTACAAGGCCTTGGGCGTACCGGTGTACTCCTCGGCCGCGTTCAACTTCATTCCGAAGACCGCAATCGACTTCTACACAGCCATCGCCGCTGATGACCACGAAACCGTGGGCAAGATCATCGATGACTTCTTCCTGCCATACCTGGACATCCGCAACCGCCGCGCTGGCTACGCCGTGAGCATCGTCAAGGCTGGCGCGAAGATCGCCGGTTACGACGCAGGCCCGGTCCGCGCGCCGCTGACCGATCTGCTGCCGGACGAGTACGAAGCGCTGGCAGCTTTGATCGACAAGCTCGGTCCGCAGTAACCTTTTCGCCTTCGAACGAAGGCTGTTTTGTCGCTTCAGCATACCGGCCGGGGACATCTCCGGCCGGTCCGGTCAAACCCCGGCATAAGAATAAACGTGGGGCTTCGCATGAAACGTCGTGACACCGTCGCCTTCGGGGCGGCAAGCGGCATTCCTTGCGAGCAGCAAAAGGCACCCGCCGAGCGTTCGGCTACGCGGTTTTTCTCTGGGCTGTTTGTAGGGGGTCCTCTCATGAAGATCATCAAGATCGAGATTCTTCGCATCGCGGTGCCATTCACCGCCGACGAACACGCTGCGACTCAGGTCGCCAGCGATGATGCATTCAACGCTGCATCGCCCGACATTACCCGCATGGAAAGTCTGCTGGTTCGCCTGACCACGGATGACGGCCGCGAAGGCTGGGGCGAAGCATTTGGCCACGGCATCAACCCGGTGACCTTCACGGCACTGGAGAAACTGGTCGCGCCATTCTTTCTCGGCACCGAGCTGGATCAGCGTCAGCAGACCTACCAGCAGGCGCTGCGTGCATTTCACGGGTTCGGCCGTACCGGCGCCGTGCTCTATGCGGTATCGGCCATCGACATAGCGCTTTGGGACATCGCTGCCCAGGTAGCCGGCCGACCCCTCTATGCCTTCCTGGGCGCACCGTCACGCGAGCTGGAGCTCTACGCGAGCCTGGTCTCGTACGGTAACGATCCGCAGGATGTCGCTCGTCAGGTCAGTCGTGTCCATGCCCTCGGCTATCGTCGTCTGAAACTTCACGAAACCGCTCCCGAAGCCATCGCCGCCGCCCGCTCTGCACTGCCGCCCGAGGCGCAACTGATGGTTGACGTCAACTGCCCTTGGCAGGTCGAGCAGGCCCACGGCATTGCCAGCCAACTGCGCGAACTGGGCCTGACCTGGCTGGAGGAGCCGGTGTGGCCGCCGGATGACTTCGCGGGGCTCGCACGCGTCCGCGAGGCCGGTGTGCCGATTGCCGCTGGAGAAAACGCCAGTGGCATCGAAGGCTTCCGCCAGTTGCTGCAATCCGGCGCGGTCGATGTGGCTCAACCTAGCGTCGCCAAGATCGGCGGGGTTACCGGCATGCTCGAAGCCATCGCCAGCGCCCGTGAAATCGGTGTGTACCTGGTGCCGCACTGCTTCTACTTCGGTCCGGGGCTGCTTGCCGCTGCCCATCTGACGGCAACGCTGGGCGCCGACGTGGCGCTGGAAGTGCCCTTTGTGCAGTTCGAAGACAACCTGCATCCGTTCCTCGATTTCCAGCCGCGCATGTCGCTGCCCGATGTGCCGGGGCTGGGTTTCGTGGCCGATCCGGTTTTCCTGGAGCGTTACCAGATCGACCGTGTGGAGCTGACTCACACGCATTGACGCGGCACCACAACAAGACTTATCAGGAAAGAAGATAATGAAACACAAGTTCCGCTTTATCATCGGGCTGCTGCTTTTTCTGGCGGGCATGCTCAACTACCTGGACCGTGCTGCGCTTTCCGTCGCGGCGCCTCTGGTGAAGAAGGACCTGGGGATCGGTGATGCCGAGATGGGCCTGCTGTTCAGCAGCTTCTTCCTCGGCTACTGCATCTTCTGCTTCGTCGGTGGCTGGGCCGCGGACCGTTTCGGACCACGCAAGACCTTCGCCTGGGCGGCGGGCTTCTGGACGCTGTTCTGCGGACTCACCGCCGCGATGACGTCCTACGTCCAGTTGATGGTCTGCCGCATTCTCTTCGGCGTCGGTGAAGGCCCGATGGGCAGCACCACCAACAAGACCATCGCCAACTGGTTCCCCCGCGAGGAAACCGGCACCGCCATTGGCCTGACCAACGCCGGCCAGCCGCTGGGCGCCGCTCTGGCGGCGCCGGTGGTTGGCCTGGTGGCCTTCCACTACGGCTGGCGCGTGTCCTTCGTGGTGATCGCGGCACTCGGCCTGCTCTGGCTGGCGGCCTGGTGGTGGCTGGCACGTGACACGCCCGCCGAGCAGCCGAAGGTCAGTGCCCAGGAGCGCCAGCTGATCGAAAGCAGCCGCGCCCGCCAAGTGCCGCTGGTCGAGGACGATGGCCGCAGTCTGCGTCACTACATCCTGGCCAAGCCGGTACTCGCCGTGGCTGCCGCGTTCTTCTGCTTCAACTATGTGCTGTATTTCTTCCTGTCCTGGCTGCCGAGCTACCTCACCGACTACCAGCACTTGGACGTCAAGAGCATGAGCATCATCGGCATGATTCCCTGGCTCGGGGCGGCGGTCGGCTTCATCGGCGGCGGTTTCATCTCCGACCTGCTGCTGCGCAAGACCGGCAACGGCGTGCTCGCTCGCAAGCTGGTGCTGAGTGTTGGCCTCGGGGTTTCCGCAGTCAGCGTGCTGCTGACCACCCAGGTCAGCAGCATGGAAGCCGCGGTGGCGTTGATCACCCTGTCCAGCTTGTTCGTCTTCATGTGTCCGCAGGCTTGCTGGGCGTTGCTGCAAGAGCTGGTGCCCGCTTCCCGCGTGGGCGCGACGGGTGGTTTCGTCCATCTGCTGGCCAATCTGGCCGGTCTGATGGCGCCTTCGGTCACCGGTTTCCTCATCCAGTACGGTGGCGGCTACAGCGCTGCCTTCGCTCTGTCCGCCGGTCTGGCGGCGCTGGGCATGCTGGTCGTTGTGTTTCTCGTCCGCCAGCCCGGTAGTGGCAGAACCATGAGTGGGCGTGTGGCCCGCGCTTGATCCCGGCTGCGTGCGCGAAAGGCCCTTCTGCTCGCGACCGATCTTGTGCTCGACTCCGGAAACACTCAACACCCTGGCGGCGGCCTTGAGCCACTTCGCACCGGAGTTCCGTGAGGCATCGTCCCGCCGTCTCCAAGCGATTCGTGGCCGACAGCCAATCCGGGAGGCCACGGTCCCCCTTGCCGTCCTTCCGCGGCCAATGCAGGAACATCCGCGAATGATCGGGCTCGACGAGCGGCCACTGATAATCACGGCGGCCAATGCTCACCGTGTGAAGCGGTCGCTCGAAGACCGGGCATCGCTGTAGAGCCTCCTGAAAAAACGGGATTTGGATGGTGACGCACCCATCGATACTCGATCCGTGGCCCTGCAACGCCAGGTTGGAAACGCCCCTAACGTTGCGATGCCTGTCGATCGACCGTTCATGAGCGGGTGAAAGTCAAAAACACGTTTCATCAATCAGCTCAAAAACCTCCCGCCGGGGGCAGGATAATCCCCATGACCCCCCCTCTGCAAAGGGTCCGCCGCGCTGACTCATGCCCGCGGGCCACCAGTCCTCGCCGGGTTGAAGGCTCCCGTTGCGGGGCAACGAGTTCAGACCAGGGAGTACGGATGCGCCGCCAGTTACTTCGGCGTCTTGAGCGTCTCGAGCCAGGCGACGAGGTCGACGAGCTCCGCGGCCGAGAGCGTCGCGGCTAAATCGCCGGGCATGAGCGACACCGGCTGTCTCGCAAGCTCCTCGACCTCGGCCGCGGCAAGCGTCACATCGAGCCCGTCGACGCCACGGAGGACGAACTGGTCGGGCGTCTTCGAGATGAGCAGCCCCGAGATGGTCCGGCCGTCGTCGAGCAACGCCGTCCAAGACTCATAGTTGTGGCTGATCGCGGCCGAGGGGGCGAGGATCGCCTCATAGATCGCTTCCCGCGAGAGCTTCGCGCCGACGCCCGAGAGGTTCGGCCCGACCTCCTTCCCTTCGCCGTTGACCACATGACACTTCGCACAGGTGCCGGCTCCGGCAAACACCGCCTTGCCGCGGTCGGCCTTGCCGCCCCGACGCACGAGCTCGGCGACTGGCGGCAGCTTCTCGCCGCCTTTCGATTTCGGCATCGGCAGCACGTCGGCGGCGGCCTTCCGCGGGCCTTCCCACGGGCACGCCGAGATGGCGTGGCCGGCGACCTGGGCGAGTGAGCCCGCCAGTTCGCCCGCCTTCGCGAGCGCGACGAGCTGCTTCGCGCCGCTTTCCGTGCGAGCCTTCGCCCGCACGGCTGCCAGCCTGGTCTCGAGCGGCGCGGCTTCATCTCGAATGACTCCGTCGATGATCCCCATCGCGCGGCCGTCGCCGAGGATGCCGAGCACCGTCAGCATCCTCGCCCCCTTCTCGCCCCCCGCCGCCGCCGTCGCTCGCACGGGGGCGATGCCGACAAGGTCGAGCGACGCCCGCGCGGCTTTCACACCGAGGTCGTCCGTCGCGGACGGCTCGGCGGCAAGGGCGATGAGTTGCTCGCCGCGATTCTTCAGCCCGAATCGCACCACCAATTGCACAAAGGGCACCGACTGCCCGAGCATCGCGGCGAGCTCGTCGACCCGCTGGGCGACGTCGGGGTCGGTGGCCGCTGCGGGATCGAGCCGCATGACGAGCTCCGGCAGCACGACCTTCATCTTCTCCTCTGGGCCGGCCAGCCGCTTCACGATCGGCGGCAACGCCTCGCCGACCCTGGCCCGATCCTGGAAGTGGAGCGACCGAACGAACGCGAGCGATTCGGCCGTCGACGTGGCAGGGTCGGCGATGATGCCGACGAGCAGGGCTGGCGACGCCAACGCCCGGCTCCGCCAGACGATCTCCCGGTCGGCCGCGGTCATCGGCTGGCCAGCCCGCTTCGACAGCCACGCGGCAAGCCTGCCATCCCACTGGCTGACGGTGCCGGGTCCGTCGGCCCCGATGCCGAGAGCCTCGAGCTCCCAGCGATCGCCGGCCGTGTGCCGCGCGGCGAGTTCCGCCCAGGCCCGGTCCGCACGATCGCCTTTCTCGCCGCGGAGCGCGATCGCCGCCTCGCGGCGGACGAACGGCGAGGGATCGGCGACCAGTTTTTCGACGAGTGAAACGACATCAGCCTTCCGTGCCCGTGCGAGCCGGATCGCCACGCTCCGAAGCCGGTCATTTGAGTCGCCGGCGAGTTTCGCGACCCACGCGTCCGCGGTGCCACCGAGCATGCCGGCCGCCCACGCAAGCCGCGCCTTGAGCCGCTGATCCGTCGCGGAAGCGAACGCCTTTGCGAGTGGATCGGCAGTCTGCTCCGGCTCGCGGGCAATCCGTTCGAGAGCCGTCGCCCGCGTGCAGTTGTTCGGGCTTGCAAGGGCCGCGACGGCGCCGGCGATCGTCGAAAGATCCACCGGCGGCACGCTCCACCGCGAGCCCGCGGGGGCGACCCGGTAGAGACGGCCTTTCTCCGTGTCGGCCATGCCGTGGCCGCCCACGCCGGGGTCATACCAGTCGGCCACGATGAGCGACCCGTCGGGCGCGACACAGACATCCGAAGGCCGGAACCACTGGTCTGCCGAGCCGTCGGCAATCGGCTCGATCCTGGCTTCATATCCGGCGCCCTTGGGCGATACGACGTAGGCCCGCACGACGTTCGGCCCGGCATCACAGTGGATGACCGCCCCATGATACCGCTCGGGCAGGAGGCTCCCCTCGTACACGCAGATCCCCGTGGGCGAACCGCCGCCGGTCTGCAGCAGGTTCGGCACGACGCCCGGATCGTTCTGGTGCCAGTGCCGGAGCGGCGTTTCCTTTTCCATGTTCGGCCGCGGCGTCTTCCAGCCGGCGCCCGTCTTCTCGTCGACGTAGCCGTAGTTGCCGTACTCCATGACCTGGTTGATGCGGACACCCTGGTTGCCGTCGTCGTCATTGTCGCTCTGCCAAAGCGTTCCGAACGCATCGACCGCGACCTCGAAGTTGTTGCGGAAGTTCCAGCCGAGCGTCTCGAAGTCGCCGGCATCCGCCCGACAGCGAAACACCATTCCCTGACGGTACGGCTTGCCGGAGTCGTTCACCTGGTTGCCAAACCGGTCGACCACCGGCACTCCCTCGGCGTCGTGCACGGCCTTGCCGTTGTTGCCGAAGTTGAAGTACCAGCGGCCGTCGGGCCCCACGACGAATGCGTGGAGCGAGTGGTCGTGCTGCGGGTTGCCGGTCTTCGTGAAGAGCGGCTCCTTGCGATCGAACACCAGATCACCGTCGTCGTCGTGGAAGACCAGCACGTTCGGCGAGCAGGAGACGATCACCTTCCGCCCCGCTCCCTCGCCGACCACGCAGATGCCGAGGGCGGAGTCGACGTCACGTCCCTGGTAAAACACTGTCTGTTTGTCGGCCTTCCCGTCGCCGTCGGTGTCTTCGAGCACGAGGATCCGGTCTCCCTCCTTCCGCGTCTCCTTCTTGCGACGGTAGTTCACGACCTCGCACACCCAGACACGGCCACTCGCGTCGACGTCGATGTTGGAGGGGCTCGAGAGCATCGGCTCGGAGGCGAAGAGCGTCGCCTCCAGGCCGTCGCCGAGCTTCAGTGTCTGCGGTGCATGGCTCGGATCGACAGGGCCGGCAGCCTGTGTCGTCGCGGCCCCGATGAGGGCCGATACGATCGCGATCGCGATCGCGACGTGGCGGAATTCGAGGCCCGATCGGCAGGAGCGTGCGTCAAGCATGGCGGCATTCTGCCAGGAGAAGGGGATTAAGGCCGCCGGCGAGAGCATCGATTTCGATCCCTCAATTGTACCGTCGTGTCGGGGATCCGGTCATTGCCATCACCGCCTCCGTGCGTGCTATGTTGTTCGGTGTTGGAGCCCTTTTTCACCATGCGACCATCGCGGCACAGCGTGCTGATCGCGATCGGCTGCATCGCCACTTTCGGCATCGCCACCGGCGCGGCGGCCGCCGAGTCCACCGCATGGCCAAACGTGCTCTTCATCCTCTGCGACGACCTCCGCCCGGACGCGGTCGGCTGCTACGGATCGAAGCACGTGCGGACGCCCCGGATCGACGCCCTGGCGGCAGAGGGCGTGCGGTTTTCCAATGCATTCTGCACGACCTCACTCTGCTTCCCGAGCCGGGCGAGGATCCTCACGGGCCTCTACGCCCACGGCCACCGCGTGCGGAACAACTTCACGGAACTCCCGGCGGCGCTTCCCCACTGGCCGGGCCGCCTCCGCGAGCAGGGCTACGCGACGGCTTATATCGGCAAGTGGCACATGGGCGAGGACAACGACGAACCCGCCCCAGCTTCGACTGATTCGTCTCCCACAAGGGTCAGGGAAAGTACTTCGACACGAAGTCGAACGTCAACGGCAAGCGACGCGAGACCGTGCCAGGCTTTTAGACAAATGTCGTCACCGACTTCTGTCTCGAATGGCTCGATCAAAGGCCGGCCGGTGCGCCGTGGGCGGTCTGCCTCGGCCACAAAGCCCCCCACTCGTTTTATGTCGCGGAGCCGAAGCACTTGCATGCCTTCGACGACGTGCGAGTGCCCTACCCGCCGAGCGCTCTTCGACTCGATGACAAGTCCGACTGGATCCGCCAGCGTCTCACCATCTGGCACGGCATCTACGGCCCACTGTTGAGGATAGGTCGGCCAATGGCACTTCGGCAAGCGACGGCCGAGCGGGGCGGATCACGAGGAGCCACCTCCGGAGTTGGTCGGGCCGTATGCGGCCCGACCGTGGAGGCGCCGCGGAGCTTCCTATCCACGCTCAAGGCCGGATTTGTCTCGTCGGCGCAGACCGGCCTTGAAACCGCCCTGCTCACGGGCCGTCCGCACCGCGGCGGCTCGAGCGGTTCGCCCAAGTGTGTCAGGATCCTCCGGATCGGCCCTGGCTCGGTGATGAACGCGATCAGCCGGATCTCGCCACCACACCCCGGGCACGCAAAAGCAGACTCCTCCCCCACCCGGGCCATGAGTTTGGCCTTTGGCGTCGCGAGGTGTCGTGGGAGGGTGGTTTGTCACATGAGCCGCAGCAGTCGCCGGGGGCATCTCCGCCCGCCGCATGTCCGTTGACCGCATGCCGACCGGTCGCCGCATCGCGTCGCTTGCCGACATTCCCGATGGCGAGGGCCGTGACGGCGGACATGAGCTTGTGATTCGGGGCGAACACCCCTGACTTGCTTCACCGCCGCACACCAAAAGAAATGCAGCCCACGTCACATAACGCATCGCCGCGAGTCTCATCGCCTGGAAAATCATACCGCCGCGAGGTCTCCCGAGGGACCGTGGACCCACGCGTCGCAGAGCGCAGCCATATGTCCACGCAAGCGATACTCAGTCTGGATCCCGTCATGTCATGACGGCTGGATGACGTAGGGCTGAACCTGCCCTGATCTCTCGGTCAGCCAGGGGGCCGCCAGACTCGGGTCGCTCGGTTCCTGTGAGGCGGTCCGGGCGAAGTGTCTGTCGCATGTGTGGCTCGCTGCCGCTCATTTTGCCCCCGTGGCGGTTGTGCGGGCATACGTCTTGGCTACTTGTCCCGATGCGAAGATCCGAGACGGCAGGCGGGCGATCACCGCTGCGGAAGAGGCCCGCAGGCTGGCAGACGGGACAATGGCCCTGATGGTGCATACCTGCCTGGCCGTCGCACACGCCGAGGCCGGTCATTTTGCGAAGGCGATCGACCACCAGAAAAAAGCCATTGACCTCACCCCCGAAGAGGAAAAGCCGCATCAGCGTGACCGGCTGCGATTGTTTGAATCCGGAAAGCCATTCCACGAGCGACGGGCGTTTGGTTCGCCGTAGCCTCGAGCCACGAATGCAGCACGCTGATCCGGCACTCCCGGGCCCACGGCGTGCTGCCGATCGCGGACTGGGGCAGGCTGGTGGCAAACTCTGGCCTCCCGGAGCCGCGCCTGATCGAAGTCGGCAAGGATCATCGGCTGGCGGATCCGAAGCGGCTGGCGGCCCTACTGCGAGCCATGGCTGTCTAGAACTCTACGCGGACGGTGCAGTGCGTCCCCGTTTCGCGTTCTTTCCGTTCGGCCAGGGACACAAACGCTCGCACCGACGACTCGAACGCGTCGCGGCAGAGGATCTTCGTAGTGTAAGGGCCACCCGTGTACGACTCGCGGAGATACCCCACGTCGCCACCATTCAGAGCGAGGCCGGCGTCTTCCTGCGCGGCCTGCTCTTCGGCGGCCTGGCCAGCCCAGCTCGAGTAAACGTCGATGCCCATGGCGGCGCTATCGCTCCTGTCGCTTCACCCACTCGACCTGCATCTGAAACTTGCCCGGCTTCTTGTCGCTGAGCATGAAGCCCAGACCGTTTATCTGGCTTGGATCCACCGGCCCCATGCCTTGAACCCGCCTGCCGAACGCCGTGGGGATGAAATCCGCCAGCGGGATCTCCACTTCCGTCCACTCGTCTTTCGTGGTCGGCAGCGGGGCCCTGTACGAGAACGCCATCCGGCGGCTCTTGGTGTAGATGTTCAGGACGTACTCTCTGCCGTCGCCTTTCACCCGGACGACGAGTGTATCCCCGGACTTGATACCCAGTTCCGTGGGCTTGGTCCGGACAGACGCGAAGCCACCGTTGTTCTCCAGCGAGAGCGTGCCAAAGAACTCTAGGGTTTTCTCCTCGGTGATCTTGAACCGGCCGTCTGAAACGCCGCCCATCACGCCATCGTTCACGGCCTGCCACTTTTCAGCAGCCCCGAGGCCAGCAAAGTCCAGAAGCGGCACGAGGGCCTTTTCTGCGGTCGCCTGCATGAGAAACACAGCCAAGAGCAGGGTGAGTGTGGTCGCGGTCATGGCTGGCTCCTCTGGGCTGATACTGGTCGCTTTTCTGGCCGCCTATGATTGTCTCGGTTTGGCCTGGAACGGACGAGTGGCCCCGGGAGGGTTTCGCATGTGCGGCCGATACACGCTGAAGACCCGGGCTGAAATCGTCGCGGAGACGTTCGGCGCGCACGTTCCGCCCACGCTTCCCGAGAGGTTCAACATCGCCCCGTCCCAACTCGTGCTGGCTGTTCGAGAAAAGCCGGGGGGCCATGAGCGGGAACTCGTGGCCCTGAAATGGGGGCTGGTACCGTTCTGGGCAGACGCCCCCGAGATCGGCAACAGGATGGCCAATGCCCGTTCTGAGACTGCCGCCACCAAGCCCGCCTTTCGATCGAGTTTTCGCACCCGTAGATGTTTGATCGTGGCGGACGGGTTTTATGAGTGGCAGGCCCGGGATGGCAAAAAGCAGCCCTACTACATCAGGCTCAAATCAGGGCAGCCGTTTGGGATCGCTGGCTTATGGGACCGCTGGGGTAAACACGGCGAGCCCATCGAGTCCTGCACGATCCTGACGACTGACGCCAACGAACCCATGATGGCTATTCATGAGAGAATGCCTGTGGTTATTCCACCCGAGAGTTTTGATTTCTGGCTCAATCCAGCCGAGCATGACGTCGCGAAACTATCCCGGCTCATGCGGCCGTTTCACTCCGACGAAATGACGGCCTACCCAGTCAGCACGCTCGTGAACAACGCCAAGCAAGATGCGGCAAAGTGCGTGGAACCCCTTCCGGCCAGATGAACGGGCTCTGACCAATTATGCGCGAGCTGCTGCAGCCGATACGCACAGCCGAATCAGCCAGCTTTCCGCTTGATGGTGGCAGTTCCTTGGGCCGCTTTGCAGGCCTCCACGATCGAGGCCAACGTGTCGGCCGCATGGCGGCCTGAAGTGGCTGACACCGGCGGCCTTCGTTGCCGGGCTGGACCATACTGCCTCCGGGGTGGTCCCGGCGGCGTCGCGTGGTGTGTGTCGAGTATGCCCGGAGGCGTTCGCCCCCAGGCCTCTCACGGAACCAGACTTGTGGGTCACACATCCGGCTCGTTGGATTTCGGTCGGGCGTAACTCGCACATCTCGCTTGCCCCGGCTGACGGAACGGTCGTTTTCGCCATAGGTTTCCCGGGCGCGAGCCGCTGCATGCATGCAGCGAGAGCAGATGAAACAGGTGTAGCGCCTCGGAACCAGCAACGCGGTGGCCGCGGCGGCCACGCCGGCGTCGCTGCCGGGAAGCCCGAATCATCAGATGCGGGAATCCGCTTGCGACCGTTGTTTTGCAGATCCTTTGAATTGGGAATCGGTCTCGTCGCCCGTCCAAGAGGCCCCGGGTGGAAACCCGGGAGCATGATCCACGCGAACCCGCGGCCTCGTGCCGCGGTTCGCGTGAAACATCCTCCCCGGCTCCCGCCGGGGGCTTTTTGTGCCGTTCGCGCGTGTCAAGCTGAGAGCAAGACTGGGGAACGCGCAACATCAAAACTCGCGCCTCGGGCTTCAAGGAACGGAACCGCCAAACCCGACAGACCGGAAACACAACACCAGCCCCAAGAGGCAGACTGGCTCAACGACGGGGCGAGATGTGCGAGTTACGCCCTCCCGGATCTTGGCGTCCATCCGCTCCTTGGTACGATTCGAGACGTGCGCCGCCACCGCCCCACTACCGTCCTACCACGATTGGATGCCGGGCGTCGCGTTGGAAGGCACGCTTGCCCAGGCAGACCGGCCTTACCGGGGTTCACTTGCGTTCGGTGCTGCGGTTCGCCTCGGGCTTCCATCCCACACGCCCTCACGGGAAAGGCCCCGACTGTGCAATGCCAGCCAAGGTGTCGTGCAGCTACCTCTGGCTTCTGGTTGCCTCCAACAGGGCCCCATAAAGGACTCTCACCTTCGATCATTCATCTATGCCCAACGCACCTCCGGTCGGGGCTATGCCCTCCCTCCGACACACCACTCGGACTGTTCCCCAACTCTCTCATGAGCACTGGTACAAACACTGGGCGGCCAGGAAGGGAGTAGCGGCGGTCGGGTGCGGAGGGTGATGCGAGAGCCGGGGGTGAATTGAGCATGACCCGCGATCATCGAGAGGCTGGAACTGATCCCGGAACCCGACGGCATCCCGAACGAAGACTTCATCATCCCCGCCCGGTTCGATTCACGGCAGCGGGGGGCGTGGGCAGGCTCGTGATGCCCCAACGGAGGCCATGTTCACGCGCCCGGTCCGGGCTGGAACCGCGGCACGAGGCGGTCAGTTGACGACGTTCCGCAGAGGCTGGCCGAGGAGCACCCGCCGGCAGGCCTCACTCCCCTTCACCCGCATGTCGAGCAGCCCCTCCTCGGAATAGAAGGCCGCGTGCGGGTTCACGATCAACCGCTCGAATGCCGGATGGCTGCGGTCCCGCCAGGCGACGAGCAGCGGGTCGTCGGCCGGCGGCGGTTCCTGCACGAGGACGTCGATGGCGGCCCCGGCCAGCCGCCCCGAGGCGAGCGCCGCCGGTACCGCTCCGGTATCAACCACACCGCCCCGGGCGGTGTTCACGAGGTACGCCCCCCGCGGCAGCCACTCCAGCGAGTCGGCGTTGACCAGGTGCCGTGTCTCGACCGTGAGCGGGCAGTGGAGGCTGAGTACGAACGCCTGCCGGAAAAGTTCCTCGAGCGACTCGACCCGCCGGATGCCGATCGCCTTGTCGAAGCCGTCCTGCCGATAGGGGTCGTAGAAGGCCACGTCCATCCCGAGAGCCTTGGCCCGCAGGGCCGTGGCGATGCCGATCCGCCCCAGGCCCACGATCGCGAAGGTCCGTCCCCGCAGGCGGTGGAGCGGCGCGAAGACGTGATACATCCAGGGATCGGGCCGGTCGCGGAGCCGCGTGTTGAACTGGTGAATCCCACGGGTCAGCGCCAGCATCATGCCCACCGCCGAGTCGGCCACCTCTTCCGTGCCGTAGTCGGGCACGTTGGCGACCGCGATGCCCCGCTCGCGGGCGGCGGCATGATCGACGTTGTCGAAGCCGACACCACACCGCACGATCAATCGGCACTGGGTGAGCCGCTCGATGGTCCGCCGGGTGAGACGGATGTTGTGGTACATCATAATTGCCGCGGCGTCCTCGATCCGGCCCACGAACTGGTCCTCGTGGTGGGCGTCGAAGGCCTCGACGCTGGCCAGGCCGGCCAATGCCTCGCGCTCGGGCGCCAGTTCGTCGGCGATG
>JAJTED010000107.1 GCA_021300535.1 Planctomycetaceae bacterium
GGCCACGAAGGTCAGTTCCGTGATCAGGATCATGGCCTCGAACATCGCCGGGCAGCGGTCGAGCCCCTCCGGGGCGCTGTCGCCGAGATAGGCCACCAGCGGCGTCCGCACCTCATGCGTCACATCCACACCCGACAGCCGCAGGTCACGGATCTTGTCGCCCGGCAGACCCTGGTACTCGTGTTTCAGCTTCCGCCGCCGCTCCCAAACGACGAAGCCCACGCTCGGCAGCGTGTGGCAGGTGGGCGAGACGGTGACCACGTGCTCGCGGGAGAGCTCGATCTCCTCGCCCGGCCGGGCGGCAAGGAGCGTGCACGGCAGCCGGCCGCGGTCGAGCCGCGACACGGCCCGCAGCAGCTTTTCAATCGGTTCGATGGCCGACTCCGGCAGATAGATGGTGGGCGGCTCCATCTTCATCATCCGCCGCCGGGCCACGTAGACCGGCAGGGCGGCGATGTGGTCGAGGTGGGTGTGAGTCACGAACCAGGTGCTCGTGGCCATGAAGCCCCAGGGCTGGGCGCCGAGATCGAATCCGAGCTTCAGCTCCGGGATCCGCCAGCAGCTCTGCACGGCGGCGCGGGAATAGCCCTCGACGGTGAGCCCCTTGTGGACGAGCGTGCGAAACGGCGAGTTGTCGATCATGCTGGTTCCGGTGGCGACACGACGACGATCGGCGGCTGGGCCGCGGGCCGCTCCAGCCAGATCTCTTCGAACAGCCGCTCCTGCCGCGTGGCGAGCCGGCCGCGGCGGACCAGTTCGAGCACCGCCAGGAAGATGCCGACGACCCGCGATTTGGGCATATCGTCATCGAAGAGTTCGCTGAACGCCACCCTGCCCTTGCGGAGGACCCGCGACATCGCCCCCACGAGGTCCCAGACGTGCACGTCGGCGATCGTCACCGGCGCCGGCTCGCCCCGAACACCGGCCGGCTCGGAGGCGACCCGCGAAAACCGCAGCTCCCACTGCCGGGCCCGGTCTTCGAGGATCGCGGCCGCGTCGCGGAACTGCTTGTATTCGAGGAGCCGCTGCACGAGGTCCTCGCGGACGAGATCCACCGGCTCCTCCGTCTCTTCGGGCCGCGGCACGAGCGCCCGGGCCTTGATCTCGAGGAGCACGCTGGCGAGCTCCACGAACTCGCCCACCTGGTCGATGGCCAAGTCCTGGAGCACGTCGAGGTAGGCGACGAACTCCGTCGCGATCCTGGCGATCGGCACCTCCGTCACGTCCACCTCGTGCTTCTTCACGAGATAGAGCAGGAGGTCCAGCGGACCGGAGAAGACTTCGAGATCGACCTTGAATTCCACGCCCTGCCTCGGCCGCTGCCTTCCGGATGCCAGTTCCGGTAGTCTGGCATTATGGACCACCGGCACCAACGGCAGATCGAGACGCTCTGGGCCCCCTGGCGGCTGGGCTACGTGCAGGGCCGCGACCACGGCGATCCGGCGGCGGAGGTGCGGCCGACACGCTGGCGGGACGGCGCCGACGAAGCCTGCTTCCTCTGCCGGGCGGCGGCCGCCGACCCGGTCCACGATCGGGCCCTGGGGGTCGTCGAACGTACGGCGGAGGCGGTGGTCGTCATCAACCGCTTTCCCTATTCGAACGGCCATCTGCTCGTGGCCCCGCTCGACCATCGGCCGACGCTCGCAGCGCTCGACGATGCCCATCTGCTCGCCCTGCAGCAGCGGCTCGTCTCCTGGTGCGGCGTGATGGAGCGGACGATGCAGGCCCAGGGCTTCAACGTCGGGCTCAACCTGGGGGCCGTGGCCGGCGCGGGCCTGCCCGGCCACCTCCACTGGCAAGTGGTGCCCCGCTGGGCCGGCGACGTGAACTTCATGCCCGCCCTCGCCGGCGTCCGCGTGCTGCCGCAGGCGCTCGACGCCCTGTGGGAACAGCTCACCGCCGCGGAGCATCGCCCATGAAGCCGCTCGACTGGCGGGAGCGCGAGCGGCTCCTCCTCGCCCCGTGGGCGATGCATGCGGCCGACTCGGCCGGCCGGGTCCATCCCGAGCCGCCGCATCCCTTCCGCAGCCCCTACCAGCGCGACCGCGACCGGATCGTGCACTCGGCCGCGTTCCGGCGGCTCGCCCACAAGACGCAGGTCTTCACCGGCTACCACGGCGACTACCACCGCAGCCGGCTCACGCACACATTGGAGGTGACGAGCATCGCCCGCACGCTCGCCCGGGCGCTGGGGCTCAACGAGGACCTCGTCGAGACGCTGGCCCTCGGCCACGACATCGGCCATCCGCCGCTGGGGCACGCCGGCGAGGACACGCTCGCGGAACTGCTCGCCGCCGACGGCGGGTTCAGCCACAACGCCCAGGCCCTGCGGATCATGGAGTTCCTCGAGCACCGCTACCCGGAGTTCCCCGGGCTCAATCTCTCCCGCGAGGTGCTCGACGCCCAGGCCACCCGCAAAAAGGACGGCACCGCGCCCGCCCCGCTCTTGGAGACGCAGGTCGTCGATGCCGCCGACTCGATCGCCTACGACACGCACGACGCGGACGACGCGGTGGAACTCGGCCTGGTGCGCATGGAAGACCTGCTCACGCTGCCGCTCGTCGCCGAGGCCGCCGCCCGCGTGGCGGAACGGGACGGGCGGCTGGAGGGCGCCGAACTGCGGCACACGGTGCTTCACGAACTGGTCGACATGCAGGTCGTCGGCCTCATCGCGCACACCCGGGCCACGCTCGCGGCCGCGGGGATCGACTCCGTGGCCGCCGTCCGCGCGGCATGGCGCGGCCCCGACGGCCGCGGCAACCGCCGGCTGGTCGCGCACGAGCCGGGCGTCGCCGCGGGCAAGCGGCAACTGGAAAAGTTCCTCTTCGAGCGGGTCTACCGCAGCGACCGCGTGCTCGCCGTCCGCATCCCGGCCCAGCAGCGGCTGGCGGGGCTCTTCGAGTGGTATTGCGGCCATCCCGACTCGCTGCCGGCCGGGTTCCGCCGGCGGGCGGACCAGTTCGGCCTGCGCCGCAGCGTGGCCGACTACATCGCCGGCATGACCGACCGCTTCCTCGAGCACGACCACGCCCGCCGCCTCGGGGCTGCATAAGGCGTCCCCACGAGCCTTGCGCGCCGCAGGCAGCAGGTTGGGTCTGGTGGTGCGCGGAGTCATTCACCAGAGCATCGCTGCTGCGGGGATCGAGCTGCGAATCGTGTTTTGACGACCCGTGAACAGGGGATCGGTGCCGTCACCGGTCCAAGAAGCCCCGGGTGGAAACCCGGGGACTCCGGGCATGAAAACCACCCTGCCGTCCACGCCGGATGACGGCAAGCAATTTCCCGGTTCAAACCCACATCGCATGGCACCTCGGAAGGCATGCGACCCGGAGTCCCCCGGCTTCCGCCGGGGGCTTTTTGTGCCGTTCGCGCACGTCAAGCTAAGAGCAAGACTGGGGAACTCGCAACATCAAAACCTCCGCCGGGGGCTTTTTGTGTGAGCGCCAGGCCCGGAGGGCCGGGTTGACGGGGAGCGGGCGGAGGCCCGCAAAGCGAACTGCGGCACGATGCCGCAGGTTCGCGTCCATCATCCCCCTGCCGCCGGCATGGTAAACTTGCAGCCTCGCCGGCTCGTCTCTTCTCCGTTGTCGTCGTTCGTGAAGTCATGGCCCTCGTCGTTCTGCGCGCGATTTTCGTGATGGTCTCGATCGGCATCGCCGTCCTGATCTTCAATTCAGCGTGGATGAGCGAGGCGCCGCAGTGGGTGCCCTGGGCCGTGCTCGCGGGCATGATCGCCCTGCCACTGGCGGTGATGGGGATCGACGCCGCGATCCGCCGCAAGAACCTGACCACGATCACGGCCGTCTACTTCGGGCTGCTCGTGGGCGTGCTGCTGACCTACATCGCGATGCTGGCCCTGTCTCCGGTCCTGCCGCTCAACCGCAGCCATCCGGCCTGGGCCTGGCTGCCACTGATCCTGGGGTCCGTGCTGTGCTACGTCTGCACGAGCCTGTTGCTGCAGACCCGCGACGACTTCCGCTTCCTGATCCCGTTCGTGGAGTTCGCCCGCGACGTACGCGGCCTGCGGCCCAACGTGCTCGACGCGGCGGCGATCATCGACGGCCGGATCGCCGATCTCGCCGAGGCGGGCGTGTTCGAGAGCCGGTTCGTGGTGCCGTCGTTCGTCCTCGATGAGCTGCAGGTGGCGGCCGACTCATCCGACCGGCAGCGGCGGATCCGCGGCCGTCGCGGCCTGGACGTGCTCACGCGGCTGCGGACCAACAAGACGATCGAGATCGACGTCGTGACTCCCGGCGACGACGCCGACGAAGATGCCTCGCCCGAATCGCGGGTGGTGGCGCTGGCCGGCCGCCTCGGTGGCCGACTCGTCACCAACGACGCCACCGTCGTAAAGCTGGCGGGCGTGCGGGCGGTGCCCGCGATCAACGTCAACGACGTGGCGGTGGCCCTCAAGCCCAGCTTCGTGCCCGGAGACGCGCTGGCGGTGCGGCTCGTCAAGCAGGGCGAGGAGCCCGACCAGGGCGTCGGCTATCTCGACGACGGCACGATGGTCGTGGTCGAGAACGGCCGCGATCAGATCGGCCGCACGGTCCACGTGACCGCACGGCTATAGTTTGGGGGCTGCCCTCCCCGCCTCCGGCATCCCTTCTCCGGACATTCGCGACCATGGCCGGACCGAGAACAGGCATCACGGCGGCGGCGTGTCTGGCATGGGTCGGGCTGCTCACGGCCGCGCACGCTGCCGACCATCCCGGACGGGAGATCTACGTCGCCCACTGCGCCCGCTGCCATGGGGCCGACGGCCACGGCACACCCGCCGTGCCCGACCCGCTCGTGGGCGACCTGTCCGTCAACCAACTCGCCGCGGTCATCGACAGGACGATGCCGGAGGACGATCCCACGCAGGTTCAAGCCGCAGCCGCCCGCCACGTGGCCGAGTATGTGCACGAAACCTTCTATTCCCGCATCGCCCGTGACCGCAACCGCCCCGCCCGGGCGGAACTCTGCCGGCTCACGGTGCGGCAGCACCGCGCCGTCGTCGCCGACCTGATCGGCGGTTTCCGCGACGCCGGGCCGCCGCTCGACGGCCAGCGCGGCCTGCGGGGTGAATACTTTCACGGTCGCCGGTTCACACCGGAGGACCTGGTCTTCGA
Organism: Planctomycetaceae bacterium; assembly: GCA_021300535.1. Taxonomy (GTDB): domain Bacteria; phylum Planctomycetota; class Planctomycetia; order Pirellulales; family UBA1268; genus QWPN01. The sequence goes on from JAJTED010000107.1 coordinate 5,115, forward strand.
GCGGATCGACCCGGAAGTCGATTTCGACTTCGGCGTCGAGGGGCCGGATCCGGAGCGGTTCCAGCCGAACCGGTTCGCGATTCGCTGGACCGGAGCGTTCGTACCCGAAGAGACCGGCCGCCACGAGTTCGTGATCCGCAGCCAACATTCGGTGCGGCTGTATATCAACCATGCCGAAGGCGATCGGCCGCTCATCGACGGTTATGTGCGATCCGGGGACGGCACCGAGCACCGCGGCACGGTCTTCCTACTCGGCGGCCGGCCCTACCCGCTGCGACTGGATTTCGCCAAGGCCCACCATGGCGTCGCCGACAAGTCGCTAGAGCCGTTCGCCGCGGCTTCGATCCGCCTGCTCTGGAAGCCGCCCCACGGCACGCTCGAGCCGATGCCGGAACGCTGCCTCATCCCACACGATGCCCCGCCGGTGTTCGTGATCGACACCCCGTTCCCGCCCGACGACCACTCGCTCGGCTACGAGCGCGGCTCGGCGGTGTCGCCGGAGTGGTTCGCCGCGGCGACCGCCGCGGCCGTCGCCACCGCCGACGAGGTGCTGCGGCATGCGGATCGCTTCGCCGGCACGCAGCCCGACGCAGCCGATCGCGCCGCGCGGCTGCGTGGCTGGGCGGCCACGTTCGCCGAGCGGGCGTTGCGCGGGCCCCTCGACCCGGACACTGCGGCGCTGCTTCTGGACCGCCCGTTCACCGATGCGCCCGACGCCGACACCGGGCTGAAGCGGGCGGTCTTGGGTGTCCTCTGCTCGACGCGGTTCCTGTTTCCCCTCGGCACCGGCACGCAGCCCGCGGTCGATCCCCAGGCGACGGCGGCCCGTCTCGCCCTCGGGCTGTGGGATTCGCTCCCGGACCCGCCCCTCCGCACCGCCGCCGCCCGGGGCACCTTGACGACGCCCGCCCAGGTCCGGGCGCAGGCCGAGCGGATGGTGGGCGACCGCCGCACGCGGGCCAAGGTTCGCGACTTCCTGCTGGCCTGGCTGCAGGTCGATCACGGTCCCGAGATCGTCAAGGACAAGGCGTCGTATCCCGGCTGGAGTGACGCCGTGGCGGCCGACCTGCGGACGAGCCTCATGCTCGCCCTCGACGCAGCGGTGTGGCAAGACGGCGATTTTCGCCGGTTGTTCACGGCCGACGAGACCTATCTCAATGGCCGGCTGGCCGCCGTCTACGGCATCGACCTGCCGCCCGATGCGCCGTTCCGCCGCGTGCCGCTCGACGCCGCACACCGCGGCGGCGTGCTCTCACATCCCTACCTGATGAGCGTCTTCTCCCATGCCGACGCGACGTCACCGATTCACCGCGGCGTGTTCCTGGCGCGACACGTCCTCGGCAACACGCTCAAGCCGCCGGCGGATGCGGTGGATCCGCTCGCGCCCGACCAGCACCCGGACCTGACCACCCGCGAGCGGGTGGCGCTGCAGACGCGGGACGGCGCCTGCCAAACCTGCCACACGATGATCAACCCGCTCGGCTTCGCCCTGGAGGAGTTCGACCCCATCGGTCGGTTCCGCACGGCCGAGGACCGCGGCGGCAAGTCCCGTCTGATCGACGCCTCGGGCTCCTACCTTCCGCGGGCCGGGACCGCGGCGACCTTCCGGGGTGCGCGTGAGCTGGCCGCCTACGTGGCCTCGAGCCCCGATGCCCACGAGGCCTTCGTGCGGACCCTGTTTCACGCGCTCGTGAAGCAGCCGGCCCAGGCCTGGGGCCCCGACACGCTCGAGCGGTTGACCGCCGCCTTCGCGGCCGCAGGCTTTGATATTCGGCGGCTGCTGGTCGATATCATGACCGTGGCGGCGTTTCCGCCTGCAGCGGATCCGACCGCCATCCCGGAGGCCACGCCATGACCTGGTCCGTGAATGTGCCACGCCGCGACCTACTCCGCCGCCTGGGCGTGGGCGCGGCCGCGCTGCCCTTTCTCGGCAACCTGCCCAGTCTCGCGGCCGCGCCGTCCGGCCCCAAGCGCCGGCTCGTGATCGTGTTCAGCCCCGATGGAGTCGTGCGGAAGAACTTCTGGCCAGCCCCCGGCCCGCTCGACGCCGCCGCACTCCCGGCCATTCTGCAGCCGTTGGCGCCCTGGTCCGACCGGATGCTGACGCTCCAAGGCGTCAACGACAAGGTCAAGGGAGACGGCGACCGACACATGCGCGGCATCGGCTGCCTGCTCACGGGCATCGAACTCTTTCCCGGCAACATCCAGGGTGGCGGCAACACCCCGGCCGGCTGGGCCAGCGGCCTGTCGATCGATCAGGAAATCAAGAACCACCTCCAGAAGCGGCCGGAGACGGCGACGCGGTTCGGCGCGCTCGAGTTCGGCGTGCTCGTGCCCAACCGTGCCGACCCCTGGACACGGATGGTCTATGCCGGGCCCAACAAGCCCGTGACCCCGATTGACGATCCGTATCAGATGTTCCGCAAACTCTACGGCCAGGCACTGGATCGCGGGCATTTGGGAAGCGTGCTCGACGAGGTTCGCGACGACCTCGCGAAGGTGGCCGCCGAGCTGTCGGCCGCGGACCGACGGATCCTCGAAGAGCATGCGAGCCTCGTGCGCAGCTTCGAGAACGAACTGGCCGCCCACCGGGAAACCGTGGGGCACGCCGTCCCCGTGCTCGAGCCGGGAGTCGTCGAGCAGAACGACCAGATGCCGAAGATCAGCCGCATGCAGATCGAGCTCGTCGTTTCGGCGCTCGCCGCCGACTTCGCCCGCGTGGTGACGCTGCAATACACGAACTCCGTCGGCCAGGCCCACATGAAGTGGCTCGGCATCGACGAGGGGCAGCACACACTCTCGCACGAGCCCAACTCCAACGAGGCGGCCCAGGAGAAGCTCACGAAGATCAACGCCTGGTACGCCGGCGAGATCGCCCAGCTCGCGCAGCGGCTGGCGGAGACGCCCGAGCCGGGCGGCTCGGGGTCGCTCCTCGACCACACCACGATCCTCTGGACCAACGAGCTCGGCGAGGGCAAATCCCATTCGCTCGACGACATCCCCTGGGTGCTCGTCGGCGGCGGCCTCGGGTTCACGACGGGCCGGGCCCTGCAGTTCCCCGGCGTGCCGCACAACCGGCTGCTGCTGTCGCTGGCCCACGCCATGGGCCACACTGACCTCGTCCGCTTCGGCAATCCCGACTACTGCGACGCCGGCCCGCTCACCGGTCTGGCCTGACGCCGCCGGCCACGCGTCCGGCCGCCGGGCCAGGATGCGGGTGTCCGGAACCACAAGCAGCCCCGCCCGCACGACACTGCGCGGATTGCGTGGGCCAAACTGATGGCGCGGGTCGGGGAGGAGTTTCCACTCCGGTGCGCGGCGACATCCGGCTGATCGCATCCGGACTGCATCCGCGCGACACGCCGTGCGTGGCTTGACAGGTCCGCCGCCAGCCAAGAATCTGCGGCCCTCTCCCGGGAGTGTGCCGGGTGTTCGACAGTCAGGCAGCGAAAGGGTGCGGTGCCATGGCCGACGCGTGGTTCGTGGGCAGGGGGGGCGAGCGGTCCGGTCCGTTTTCGGCGGACATCCTCCGCGCCATGGCCGCCGGCGGCCGGCTGGCGCCGACCGACCTCGTGTGGCGCGAGGGGATGCCCGCCTGGGCGCCCGCCACGTCGATTCCCGGACTGTTCACGCCATCCCGGCCCACCCCCGCTCCATCGCCGAGCGACAACCCCTATGCGGCCCCGGGACTGGACCGCACCGGCTTCGCGCCGGCCTTGCGTGATGCGGTGGCACTCGACCTGGCGTCGCGGCCGTATTCGTTCTCCGCCGCCTGCGCCCTCGCGATGCAGACGTTCAAGACGCAGTGGGTTCCGCTTCTGCTCATGTCGCTGATCATCCTGGGGATCAGCATCGGCCTGGCCTCGCCCCAGTGGATCGTCACGACCATCGGTGCCATGTCAGGCGATCCAGCCGTGGAGTCGGCCACGATGATCCTGGGCACCGTGTTTGCCTATGCGCTGAGCATCCTCGTCACCTCCCCGTTGCTGTCCGGCATGATCGTGGCAGGCGCGAACGCGGCCGTGGGCCGGGCAAACGTCGCCGACGTCTTTCTCGGCTTCAGACGGTACGGCAGGGTGGTGCTGGCGAACCTGCTCGTGTACCTGATCATGGGCGGCGTCTTCCTGTCCGCGTGCGTTCCGCTCGGACTGGCGGTGGCCTTCGCCCAAGCTGTGGCGGGCGGGCCCACCGAAACCGCCTTGGGCATCGTCATCGCCAGTGCCGGCGTCTCGTTCGTGCTGATGATCCTCGGCTTCGCCATGGTTGTAGCCCGCACCGGATACGCCCCGGTGATCGTTGCGGATCCAGACCTGGGCAGACTCGGCGTGATCGAGGCCATCCGCCTGAACTGGTCGCGGACGTCGGTGAGCAACGGGTTTTCCCTGCTCGGGCTGCTGATCCTCACGTCCATCCTCGTCACCCTCTCCCTGCTGCTGTTCTGCGTGGGCTACCTGCTCGTCGGGCTGCCCTGGATGTGGGCCGTCACCGGGTCCTGCCACCAGCTCCTGTTCCGTGGCGACGGCACTGCCACCGCCGCACCGTGACGACAGTGGCTGCCCGGCCTTCGTGCCGACTGCTGCCGCACGGCCGCGTGACGCCCCACCGAGGTTCCTGGGCGAGATCGCCCACCTGGCGCAGCGGCTCGCTGAGACGCCCAAGCCGGGCGGCCTCGGGTTCACGACGGGCCGGGCCCTGCAGTTCCCCGGCGTGCCGCACAACCGGCTGCTGCTGTCGCTGGCCCACGCCATGGGCCACACCGAACTCGTCCGGTTCGGCAACCCCGACTACTGCGGCGCCGGCCCCCTCACCGGTCTGGCCTGACGCCTCTGCAGCGTTGAAAGGCCACCCCGCTGGGCGGCATACTCTGTCGGTTTCCCGCGCGCGCCCACCCGGAGCACGTTGCATGCGCCTTTCCACACTCCTCGTGCCGCTCGCCCTGCTCCTGCTCGGCGGGCTCGCCGCCCCCGCATCGACTCAGGCCGCCAAGCCCGCGGGCCCGGCCTTCACCGATCCCGCCAAGGCCGACGACGACTTCGCCTTCCAGGGTGAGTACGCCGGCGAGGCGACGATCGACGGCCAGGCGCTGCGGCTCGGCGTCCAGGTGGTGGCCCTCGGCGACGGGAAGTTCGACCTCGTCGCCTATCCCGGCGGCCTGCCCGGCGCCGGCTGGACGCCGCCGGAGAAGATGCGGGGCACCGGTACGCGGCAGGGCACGGGCAAGGACGTGGTCGTCGTGCTCGAGGGCGTCGACTGGACCGGCCAGAAGCGACGCGGCGAGATCCGGGACGGGGCCGTCGTGGCGGTCGCCGAGGACGGCACGGTCGTCGCGAAGTTCCCCAAGGTGGACCGCGCGAGCCCCACGCTCGGGGCGAAGCCGCCCGCGGGGGCGGTCGTGATCTGCGACGGCGCCGGGCCCGCGGACGAGGCGGCCACGCTCGCGGGCGCCCGGCTCACCGACGACGGCCTGCTCATGGAGGGCGTGACCACGAAGGGCGAGTTCGGCGACGCCCACTGGCACGTCGAGTTCCGCCTCCCCTACCAGCCGCTCGACCGCGGCCAGGGCCGCGGCAACAGCGGCGCGTACTTCAACGGCTCCTACGAGGTGCAGATGCTCGACAGCTTCGGCCTCGAGGGGAAGGACAACGAGTGCGGCGGCATCTACAAGGCCGCACCGCCCAAGGTGAACATGTGCCTGCCGCCGCTGGCCTGGCAGACCTACGACGTGGACGTGACCGCGCCGCGGTTCGAGGGGGGCAAGAAGGTGAAGAACGCCCGGATCACCGTCCGCCACAACGGCATCGTGATCCACGACGACGTGGAGGTCGCCACGCTCACGCCCGGCGGCACGCTGAAGAAGGAGCGGCCCACCGGGCCACTGCACCTCCAGAACCACGGCAACCCGGTCCGGTACCGCAACATCTGGGTCGTGCCGAAGCCGTGACCACAACCGGGGGAGCGGCACGGCACGAGGAACACGCGGCGGCGCTCGGCGCCGCCCGCCGGGTGCTCGTCACCGGCTTCGCGGCGGCGCCGGTCGAGACGGCCGCGATGGCCTGCGACCTCGCCGAGGCGCTCGGTGCCGCCGTCGATCCCGGCGGCATGGACTGCGCCCAGGTCGCGGGGCCGACGATCGCGCGGATCGGCGCCGTCACCGCCGACCCCGCGGAACTCCGCGATCGCGCCGACCTCGTCGTCTGCTGGTTCTGCGGGCCCGAGCGGGTGGCCGCGTTCGTCACGCAGGCGACCGCGGCCGGTCGGCGGCGGCGGGTGCTGGTCGTCGGGCCGACGGCCGCGGCGCCGGAAGGCCACGTCGCCGTCCCGCGCGACGACGCCTTCGATCTCGCTCGACTCCTCCATGCTGCCGAGGCTGGTATCGCCTGCCCGGCGCCAGCGCCGCTGGCCGCCGCATGCGATACCCTCCGCACGGCCCTCGACGACGCCGGCTGCGTCGCCTTCGTCACCTGCCACGACGACCCGACGGGCCTCGAGCCCTGGAGCCTCGCCGGCCTCGTGCGGACGCTCGCGCATGCGAAGCCCGCCTTCGAGGTGCCGCTCGAGTCCGTTGGCGCGGGAGCGGCCGTCTGCACCTGGCGGTACGGCGCCGCCGGCGCCATCGCCCGGGCCGATCGGGATGGCGCGGTCTTCCTGCCGTCCGAATGCGATGCGTTGCGGCTCATTGCCCGCGGCGAGGTCGATGCCGTCGTGGCCGCCGGCCCGCTGCCCGACGCGGTCGAGGCGGCGATCGCGGCCCAGGGTCAGGCGCTCACGGTCATCCGCGCGGATGACCAATCACTGCCCCGCCTCCTCGCCGCCGTGCGGGCGGCACGCGCCGCGGAAGGCCGACCATGACCGCGAATCCCTCCGCCGCCGGCCGCTTCGTGCTCACGGGCGGCAGAATCCACGACCCGGCGCACGGCCGCGACGGCGTCGTGGACGACATCTGGGTCGACGGCGGGAAGATCGTCGCCCCGCCGGGCGACCCGCGGGACTTCGCCCGCATCGACGCCACGGGACTCGTCGTGATGCCCGGCGGCGTCGACCTGCACAGCCACGTGGCCGGGCCCAAGGTGAACGCCGGCCGGCAGATCGCGCCCCACCTCGCCCGGCAGCGCCGGCCCGGGCCGGCCGCCGTGCCCACGATCCACGCCACCGGCGCCGCCTATGCCGCGCTTGGCTACACGACCGTGTTCGACGCCGCGATCGCACTGGCCGCCGCCGACATCGCCCACCGCGAGCTCACCGAGTTGCCGATCCTCGACAAGGGCATCTATCTGCTGGCCGGCGACGATGCGACCGTGCTCGACGCGCTGGCCCGCGACGACGCGCAGGAGACCGCGCGGCTCGTGGGTGATGCCGTCGCCCGCGGCCGCGGCTGGGCGGTGAAGATCGCCAACCCGGGCGGGCCCGCCTTCTGGAAGCACGGCCGCCGCGGCGACCACCACGACCTCGATACGCCCCTTCCCGACCGCCCGGCCCTCACGCCCCGCCTCGTGCTCGAGAGGCTCGCGGCCGCGGTCGAGTCGCTCGGCCTGCCGCACCCGCTCCACGTGCACACCGCGAACCTCGGCCTCCCCGGCAACTGGCGGACGATGCTCGAAACGATGCGCACGCTCGCCGGTCGCCGTGCCCACCTGGCCCACGTGCAGTTCCACAGCTATTCCGGCGGCGACCTCGACGAGGGCTCGTTCGGCTCAGGTGTCGCCCCGCTCGTCGAGTTCTTCAACGCCCACGACACGCTCACGCTCGACGTCGGCCAGATCCTCTTCGGCGACACGGTGGCGATGACAGGCGACGCGGCCGCGGCCGAGCATCTGGCCCACGCCACGGGCATGCCGTGGATGGCCCACGACCTGCACCTCGAGGGCGGCTGCGGCGTCCTGCCGATCGCCTACAAGGAGACGAGCGTCATCCACGCCTGGCAGTGGGCGATCGGCCTGGAATGGTTTTTGCGGGCGGCCGATCCGTGGCGGGTGGCGCTCTCGACCGACCATCCCAACGGTGCCCACTTCACCGCCTACCCGCACCTCATGCAGCTGCTGGGCGACGCGGCCTTCCGCCGCGCGGCGTTCGCGCGGCTGCCGGCCGCGGTCCGCCGCCGCAGCCCCCTGCAGGACATCACCCGCGAATACTCGCTTCAGGAGCTGTGCATCGTCACCCGGGCGGCCCCCGCCCGGATCGCCGGCCTGACGGCCAAGGGGCACCTCGGCCCCGGGGCCGACGCCGACATCACTTTTTATCGACCCGCTCGCGACCTGGCGACGATGTTTTCCGTGCCGGCGAAGGTTTTCAAGGCAGGCGTCCTCGTGGCCGAGGATGGCCAGATCCGACGGGTGCCGCCCGGGCTGCCGATCCCGCCGCGGGCCTGGCCTTTCGCACCAGCCTCACCGTCGCCGAGGCCCAAGAACTCGTTCACGGCCGCCAGGGATTCGACGTCTGCCTGCCGAATCTGACCGTCCTGACGCCCGACATCGCCGCGGCTTTGGCGAAGCCGACCGGCTTCTACCGCCTGTCGCTGCCGGCCGTGGAAACGCTCACGCCCGAAACGGCCCGCGCGTTGGCGTACCGCACCGGCGACCTCGACCTGCCGGGCGTGACGTCGCTCACTCCTGAGGCGGCCGCGGCGCTCGCGCCGCACCGTGGCTACCTGTCGTTGTGCGGGCTCTCCTCGCTCACGACCGACGTCGCCACCGCCCTCGCACGACACTCCGGCCATCTCTGCCTGTCGGGACTCACGGAACTCACTCCCGAGGTCGCGCGGGCGCTGGCCCGGCAGGCCGGCCGACTTTCGCTGCCGGGACTCCCGGCGGTGTCCGTAGCGACCGCCCGCGCCATCGCCAGCCATCGGGGCACGAGCCTCACGCTGGCAGGGCTGACTCGTCTTCCGGCCGACATCGCGGAAGCCCTCGCCGCCCACCGCGGCACGCTCATCCTGCCGCGGCTCGCGGAACTCCCCGCCGACACGGCCGCCGCGCTCGCCCGCCATGCCGGGCCGCTGACACTCGACGGCCTCGGCACGCTGTCCATCGAGGCGGCGGCCGCCCTGGCCACCCACGACGGCACGCTCACGCTGCCGGGCCTGTCCGTGCTGCCGCCCGGCGTCGCTGCGGCCCTGGCCGCCCACCAGAGCACGCTGTCGCTGCCGGGCATCCATCTGCTCACCGCCGATGTCGCCGCCGCATTCGCCCTGCACCGTGGCGTGCTCTGCCTGCCGAGCGTCGCCTCGCTCTCGGCGGCTGCCGCCGAGGCGTTGGCGATGCACCGTGGCGGGCTCGTGCTCTCGGGCCTGACCACGCTCGGCCCCAACGCCGCCCGGGCGCTCGCGGGGCACGATGGCGAGATCGACCTCTACACGCTCGCGCAGTCTGCCGCCCTCGACTCCGTCGAACTCGCGCGGCTCCTGACCGCAAAAATCCGCCTCCTGTCGCTGCCCAAAGTCCTGCGGCTCGACGCCACCGATGCGGTCGCCATCGCCGACACGCTGGCCCGGAGCTCCGGTTCCGTTTCGCTGCCCAACCTCAAGGCGGCCTCACCGGCAACCGTGGCGGCGCTCCTTGCCGGCGGGAATGTCGCGATCCCGCCGCTCGACGATATCGAAATGCTCGTCGAGCCGTCAGCCGGCGAGCCGCTCGTGCAGGGCGACGTGGGCGGCGACTGACGCCGCGGCGGGAAAGCATGCCGCCGCCCGCGCCGCTCCGGCCGCCGCCATGCGGGCGGCCTGCGACTCCTCCTCCAGGATCTTGAAGGCCCGCCGCGGAAACTCGCTCTCCGGCAGCGGCGGTGCGATCCAGCCGGTCTCGCCATCGACGATGAGCTGGCGGGCCGCGTCGCTCGCGACGGCGACGACCGGCACGTCGGCGGCCATGGCGTCGAGCACCGCGCCTCCCAACGCCACCGTGCCCGACTGCCACACGAGCCGCACCTGCCCGAACAGTTCGGGCAGCAGGCCGCAGTGCGGCACGACGACGAGCCTTTCGGCGACCTCGTGCACGCGGGCCCGCCGATGCACGCGGGCGTGCATCGGCCCGGCCCCGACGAGCACATGCTGGAGATCCTTGCGGACCACGCCGAGCTGATCCATGGCCCACACCAGCCGCTCCAGTCGCGTGTCCGCCTCCAGCGGTGCCACGCACAGCGTCCACTGCCGCGCCGGATCGAGTCCCAGTGCGGCGGCGATCGCCCCCCGCGACAGCCCGCGGCCCGACGGCGGCGCGATGCCGGGAGCGATGTGCTCGATCCGCCCGACGGCGACCCCGAACCGACGGCACGATTCGGCCGCCCCGAGTGATGCGGCGACCACGCGATCGAGCCGCCGCAGGCCGGCTACGACGAGGCCGCCGCCCGCCGGCCGTGCCAGCCAGCCCACCAGCCGCACCGCCGGCGCGACGAGCCGGACCGCCGGCATGGTCGCGATCTGCGACCTCCCCCAGGCGGTCACGACGGCCGGCCGCAGCCGGGCGACGAGTGCCGCCAAGGCGCCGGCGACAGCCGGATCGACGACCGGGCGGCGACCCACCCGATGCACCGAGCAGCCGGCCGCGGCCAGCCGCTCGGCAAGGCTGCCGCCCCTCGTCGTCAGCGCCACGTGAATGTCCCAGCCCGCGGCCTGCAGCCCCGCGGCGACCAGTTCGATCTGCCTGCCGGTGCCGACCGGATCAAGCCCGCGAGTGACCAACAGAATCGTCGTGCAGTGCAGGTTCGGCATCGTGCGATCGTTGCCCGGCACGGGCGGCGGCGATGTCGGCGGAATCGAGGGCCGCGAGGTAGGGCAGGTGCCGCCAGGCGCCGTCGAAGTCGAGACCATACCCGACCACGAACGCATCGGGAATGTCGAAACCGACGAAGTCGGGCTGCATGGCGACTTCCGCACGACCGGCCTTCCGCAGGAGAACGAGCGACCGCACGCGGGCGGCGCCCCGGCGGCGGAGCTCCCGCACCAGGGCCTCGAGCGTCCGCCCCGTGTCGAAGATGTCGTCGACGAGCAGCACCTCCTGACCGGCGAGGTCGGGCAGGAGGTCGAGGCGGAGTTCGAGGGTGCCGGGCGCGGTTGCCGTGCCGCGGTAGCTGCTGGCCCAGACCATGCTGACCTGAACCGGGCCCTCCAGCCTGCGGATCAAGTCCGAGACCAGCACGAGACCGCCCGTCAGCACGCCGACCACCGTCAGCGGACGGCGGCCGATCTCCTGACGGACGGCGGCGGCGAGTCGCTCGATACCGGCAGCCAGATCCGCGGCGGAGAGCAGAACGTCCACGATGTCGGCCCCACGAACGGGAAAGCCGCCGCCGAAACCCCATGCCGCGGCGGCGGCCGCAGGATACCCGACCATCGGCTGCCGCGCCGCCGCCGGCGGCGGGCATCAGGGGAGACGAATCCCGACGTCATCGCCTCGGGTGGAACCCTCCTCGACCACACGTTCATCCTTCTCGGCGCTGGCCAGCCGGCCAGCCACGTCGGCACGGTGTCGTGTTCGCCGGCCAGCGGGAGAATCCGTCTCCTCCATCGGGATGCCGGGGGGGCACGACGCCAGGGCGAACGCCGCTGGCCCGGCTGATTGACGCGACTTTCGCAGTGAAGTAGGTTGCCTTGGGACCGTGCATGCGAAGATCCGGACGACCACTCGCAGCGGAGATTCAATGAGCGACGCAAGGACCGTTTCTGTGGCTGTTGTTTCATCGCGGCGACGGACCCAATCGAGCCCCTCTCAAGGAAGTGATGCGACCATGATTCGAACGGGCTTCATGTTTTTGGTGTGCGGTTTGGCGATGGCGTGCGGCACCGCCGTCCCAGTGATGGCGCAGAAACCGGGGAAGTCGACGCCGCCCACGGCAGAGGAGGAATGGCCGTCGATCGAAGGAAAATGGCACGTGCTCCTGGGCCACGAGGCAGACAAGAATCTGCTCGATCGGCCGGAGTACAAGAGATCGGTGGTGACGATCAGCGACAAGCAGTTGCAGTGGAGTGCCGCCGACGGGAAGCCGCTATTCGCGGCTGCCTGCACTTGGAAGCAGGTCGCGAGCCCGCAGTGGGAGGTTGACCTGACGCCGGAGGGCGGAACCCCGGAGGCCGCCACGCTGCCGGGAATCGCCACGTTGTTCGACAAGGACATTCTCAAGATCTCGTGGCGACGAAAAAACTTCGAAAAGGGCCGCCCGACCATCTTTAACGGGGGGGCCGAACAGGCCTACCTGTTGCTGTCGCGCCAGCCGCTCGGAAACCCACCCGCCAAGCCGGACCTCGTGGGCGAATGGCAACTGCTCACGGTCCTCGACGACGCCAACGACAAGTTTGGCCGGGGACGCAGTACCAGCGTCGCGGCCTTCGAGGCTGACTCGTTCGCCTGGAAGCCGACCAAGCAGGGGGTAAATTTTGGCGGCGGCTACACGGTCGATCATTCGACGCGGCCGACCCGGATCAAGTTCAACATCAACGTGCCGCCGCCGGGCACAGGCGCTACACCGACGCCCCGCGATGGATTCGTGCCCGGCGTGGTCGAGTTCCTGGACGAAGATACGGTGCAGTTGTGCTTCGCAGAAAGTGGCTGGCGAGACTCCGATCCGCCCGAATCCCGCAAGTATCCACAAGGTTTTTACTCGGACGGCAACATGAACTTGTGGATTTTTCGGCGTCCGAAGCCGTAGCCACCGGTCGCTCGACGACGCCGTTGGCCCCCGGTCGCGTGGGCCCGGCGGCGGGTACCATACAGGCGGTCAGCTCCTACGCCTGTCCCGCCATTCCATGCCCGCCCCTGCGCCCCACTGGTCAACCGTCGCGATCGCCGGCCGGGAATGTGAAGTCTTCGCCCCGCCCGATCCCCTCTCCGGCCGAGCGCTCGTCTTCCTGCACGACCTCCACGGTGAGTCGCCGCAGGCGTGCCCACCGCTGCGAGCCGCCATCGAGGCGGCCCGGCTGCCAGTGATCGCGCCGCGGGCCGGCCGCTGCTGGTGGCTCGATCGACCGATGCCCGGCTTCGACGCGGCCCTGACGCCGGAGCGATTCATCGTCGACCGGCTGCGGCCGGAGATCGAACGGCGGCTCGGTGTGCGGTCACCAGGCATCGCCCTCACGGGCATCGGCATGGGCGGCCAGGGGGCGTTGCGGCTGTCCTACCGGCATCCGGCTGTGTTTCCGGTGGCGGCCGCGATCGCCCCCGCGATCGACTTCCATCGCGGGATGCGCGAGGCGGCCGAGCGGGCCGACGGTGAACTCTTCGACACCCTGTGGGAAGCCTTCGGCGACGTCGAGCGGGCCCGCCAGGACACGGCGATCCTCCACGTGCATCCGCTCAACTGGCCGCGGCACCAGTTCTTCGCCAGCGATCCGGCCGATCCGCACTGGCACGACGGCGCCGACCGGCTCCACGGCAAGCTCGTGGCTCTCGGCATCCCGCATACCGCCCTGCTCGAACCCCGCGCCGACTTCGTCGCCGCGGCCTCCGTGGAAGCCATGCGATTCGTGCTGGCCGCGCTCGAGCAGGAATCCCGCCGCCTGCCAGGCGGCTGACGTTGCCGCACGCGACTCCCAGGTTCGAACCCGTATCGCATGGCACCCGGGAAGGCATGCCACCCGGTGTCCCCCGGCTTCCGCCGGGGGCTTTTTGTGTGAGCGCCAGGCCCGGAGGGCCGGGTCGATTGCCAGCGGGCTGAGGCCCGCCAAGCGAACTGCGGCACGATGCCGTAGGTTCGCGTACATCATCCCTCCGGCTGCCGCAGGGGGCTTTTTGTGTGCATGACGCGCGTGGCCCAAAAAGCCCCGGGCGGAAGCCCGGGGACACCGGGCACGAAAACCAACCCGTCGTCCATGCCGCAAGGCCCAACGCAACGTGTCCGCAACAACTCACGTGCCGGGCAACGGCCGGGGCGCCAGCGGCGCGGGTCCACCGCCACCCGGCAGCCCCCTGCCTGGCGTACCGCCGGGGAGACGATCGAGATCGAGGTAGCGAACGCCCTCCACGTCGACGCGATTCTGCCGGATCCAATACAAGATCCTCTCGGAGGCCATCGAGTCGGGCTGGGCGCCGGCCTTGAGCTGGCGGAACAGCTGCGCGTCGGCCCGGCCGTCTCCTTCGAAGACGAGCAGCTCCTTCGCCTCGCTCCAGGTCAGCCGGGCGCTGCGGGCCGTGAACGACTCCCCTTCGACGAGCACGTTGCCGCCGGCACCGAGCTCGATCGTCGCCCGGGCCTGCCCGGGCAGGGGCGGCGTCTGCCCCACCGAGAGCACGTCGCTGGCGATCCGCACGACGCCCGCGGCCAGGCCGCCGGGGGCGTGCGGATCGAGCGTGTCGGCCCAGTCGGCGACCGGGCCGTGGATCGCCTCCACCCGCTGGTGGAACTCCATCACGCGGCGATTGAGGTTGCCGCGCATGCCGCGCTGGAAGTCGACGCCGAGGTAGTTGAGCTGATCGGCGCGGCGCGGAGCCGCCACCGGCTGCGCCGGCACGCCGGCGCCGCTCGGCCCGCCAGGCAGGCTCATGGCGGCCGGCTGACCAAGGCGGGTGCTGGTGAGGCGACCGGGACCGGTCCCCGTCACGTCGCCCGTGACGCGGTCGACGACGAGGTCGCGGACGAACAACTGCTCGATCGACTTGCCGCCGTCCGCCTGCGTCGCGCGGCTCTCGATTCGCACCTTGCTTCCGCAGGCGACCCGGACCACGTCGGGCTGCGGCCCGCCGCGCGGAGCGGTCCCGAACTGGAAGGGCTTGTCGAACACGACGTCGAGCGAGCCCGCCTGCACCGTCGTGGCGTCCGTCTTGGCGACGACCTGATCCACGAACCGCGCCGTGAGCCCGTCGAAGTCGAGCCGGCCCTGCCAGGTGACGTCGAGTCGCCCCGGCGGTCCGGCCACCGGCCGCGTCGGGCCGGCGATGCCAAACGCCTCCAGGCCGCTGCCGCCGTTCGCCAGGGGCAGCGCGAGTTTGCCGGCACCGTCGACGGTCAGCCGGTTGCGACCGCGGTCGAACTCGACGAGCGGTCCCTCCAGGTCGAGCCCCCTGCCGCGCACCTTCGCGGGGCGGCCCGACACCACCGCCCGCGCATCGAACCGCTCCGCGCGGGAGAGTTGCAGCTGGTCTCCGACAATCTCGACACCCGGCTCGGCGGCGGCGCCCGCGGCCGGCTGCTCCACGAGGCGCACCTGTCCTTCCATCGACATGTCCTCGAGGCGGCTGCCCGCGGCCGACATCACGACGAGGCCGCGGACCAGCCCGGCCTGGACGGCGAGTTTGCGATCCGGCGCGGCGGGCTGCGCGACCGGCGCGGCGGGCGTGATCGGCCCGGGGGCTGCGCCGGCGCTGGCCGGTGCCGGGCCGGGCGTGTCGGGCGGTGCGGCCGCGGGCTCGGTGCGGAACCACAGCTCGAGGCGATCCGTGCGGGCCGCGACCTGCGGCGCATCGGCCTCCACGAGGCCCCGGGCGAGCATCCGGGACGGCCGCACGCGGGACAGATCGGGACCCGCGGAGGCGGCCGGCTGCGGCGGGGCCGCGGCGTCCTTCACCACGTCGAGCCAGAGGTGCATCTCCGCACTGTTCAACCGTCCGCGAGTCTCGACCGCCACCGTGGCATTCCCGGAGATGGAAACCACGTGCCCCGCGCCGTCGGGCCGCATCCGCAGCCACTGCTGCCACGAGGCCTGCGCCGGAGGCGACTTGTCGCTGTGCGCCTTGATCCAGCCGGGACCGACGGCCATCAGCGCTCCCGGATCACCCGGAGGACCGGGACAGTAGTCGATCTTCCGGGCCTCCATTTCGGTGCCCTTGGCGACGAGCGACACCGGCTGCTCGCCGTCGAGGAGGATGCGCCGCGTCGCGATCTCGTAGCCCAGTCGCTCGGCGCGGGCCTCGAGCCCCGCACCGCTGCTCTTGGCCACGACAGGACGGCCCTTGGCCTGGATCTCGACCGGCTCGAGGCCACCCCGGCCGGCCCCGGGCGCCGGCGCCGCGCCGCCGGACTCGCGCCGCGCGAGGAGGATGGCCAGCAGGTCGCAGGCGAGCTGGTCGGTCGCCCCGTCCGGTGCCGCCCGCACGACGTCCACGCGATCCTCGAGCGTGATCACGTTGGCGGCGACGTTGAGGCACATGCTGCCGCGGCAACTCACGTGCACCGGCGGCGGCCCCGCGGCCGCCGCGGCCGGCTCGCCCGCCGGCGGCTGGGGCTCGTCCCGCCGGCCTGGCAGCAGCCCGCCGGCCAGCCCCTCGAGCCGCATCCGCACGTCGCGGTCGATGCGGATCGAGTCCACGCCGCCGATGTTCGGACCGTGATCGCCGGACTTGCCGTCCGGATTCCGCACCTCCAGTTCGTCGAGCTCGACGTCGCGGGTGACGATCTCGATGTCGTCCTCGGCACCCGGCGCCGTGGGCGTGCCCCGGATCGTCACCTGGCCGCGCAGGCTGCCGCCGATCAGCTTTGCGAGCCGGCCCTGCTTGAGGTCGAGCGGCTCGTCGAACGCCAGTGCCGCCCCCTGCGGCGCCCGCAGCACGATCGTGCGGCCCGTCCCTGCGCCGCCGGCCAGGCGATTGCGGTCGGGGAGCACGACGAGCGTGCAGGGCACGAGGTGCACCCGACCGTCGGGCAGCGAGTGGTAGTCCTTGAAGAGCAGCCGCATCTGGCGGCTCTCCAGCATGATCGGATCCTCACGCTCCCAGGCGCCGGGCGGGAACACGTCGCCCAGCGCCGCCAGCCGCCGGTCGGCGCGGGCCCGGATGGCCGCCGCCTCCTCGGGCGTCATCTCCAGGGCGGCAGCCGCGTCCCGGACCTTCGGCTCGACCCAGGGCACGACGGCCAGCCGGTAGAAGCCGGCCGTCGCGAGCACGACGAGGAACACCCGCAGCGTGCGTCCCAGGCGATGTTCCATGGGTCAACCCGTGATCCCGGTGACGGCGGTCAGGAGCGGGCCGGGGCGTAGCGGGCCACGATCGGCGGCCAGCCGCCCCGGGCACCGAGCAGCCGCTCGATCAGCTCCCGCACCGCCCCGCGGCCGCCGGGCAGCCGGGTGACGAGATCCGCGGCCGCGATCAGTTCCGGGCAGGCGTCGGCCACGGCGGCGCCGACGCCGCAGCGGAGCACCACGGGCAGGTCGGGCAGGTCGTCGCCGATGAACGCGGTCTGTTCCCACGCGAGCCCGCATTCCGCCACGATCGCGGCGGCGACCTCGAGCTTGTCCTCGACCCCCTGCCGGACGATGCCGATGCCGAGTTCTTCCGCCCGCACCTGCACGATCCGGCTCGAGCGGCCGGTCACGATCCCGGCCCGGCAGCCGGCCCGCTGCCAGAGCCGCAGTCCCAGCCCGTCGCGGATGTTGAACGTCTTCTGCTCGACGCCGTCGTTGCTCCAGGTCACGCCGCCGTCGGTGAGGACGCCGTCCACGTCGAGCAGCAGGAGCTGCACGCGGGCGAGGCGGCTGTCGAGGTCGGCTGGTTCAGGCATGGCGGGAGTTGGCTCAGGCGGCGACGGTGCCGATGCGAGGCGTGGACACGGCCTCCGGGGGCACGAGCCCGACGAGATCGACGATGTCGAGCAGGCCCCGGGGCCGGCCGTCGTCGCCGAGCACGGGCAACTCGCTCAACCGTCGGGACTCGAGCACCGCGACGGCGTCCCGAAGCCGCGTGCCGACGGTCACGGTCGTGGGCCGCGCGGTCATGACGCGGCCGATCGGCTCGTCGAGCGCGGCGTCGGCCCGCCGCTCGAAGAGCCGGGCCAGGTCGCTATCGGTGAAGAGCCCGGCCAGCACGCCGGCCCCGTCGATGATCATCACCGCGCCGGTGCGGCGGGCCGGCAGCGGCCGGGCGAAGACCGCGCGGACGGAGTCTTCGGGCGCGGCCACGCGACACTCCCGCAGGGGCCGCATCGCGTCCTCCACGAGCATCAGTTGCCGGCCCAGGCTGCCGCCGGGATGCCGGGCGGCGAAGTCCTCGGGCGTGAACTGGCGGAGGCTGCTGGTCACCAGCGCCAAGGCGTCCCCGAGGGCGAGCATCAGCGACGTGCTCGTGCTCGGGGCGAGGCCGAGCGTGCCGGCCTCGCGGACCGGCCCCGTGGCCACCACCACGTCAGCGGCGCGGCCGAGCGTGCTTTCGGGCCGGCCGGTGAGCGCCACGATGCGGATGCCGCGGGCGGCGACGTGCCACGCTGCCGGTGCAGCTTTCGACCAGTCGCACCGCGCGGGAAAAACTGGCATCGAGCGCCTCGGCCGCCCGCATCACTGCCTCGGCCTCGGCGCGGAGGACCTCCCGGCCGTGATTCAGCACGTCGCCGTCGCTCATCGCTTGCATCGCTCACCAACCGCCGGGGTGTCGGGCCGCGCAATCCGCGCCGCGGGGGCGGGACTATAGGCCGACTGGGCAAGCGTCGCAACGCGGATTTTTCCGCGGTCCGGCGTCAGCTCCGGCCGTAGCGGGCGGCCATCTCGGCGAGCGTGATGCACTTCACCTTGCCGGCGTTGCCGGCCTGGCCGAACTGCACCATCCGCTCCGCGCACACCTTCTTCATCGCTTCGCGGGAGGGCTTGGCACTCCCCAGGTCTGCGGCATCTTGCCGCCATACGTGTTGATGATGTCCTGCAGTTCCTGCGGCACGCTCGACGAGCCGTGCATCACGAGGTGGCAGTTGGGAAGCTTGGCGTGGATCTCCTCGATCCGCTTCATGGCGAGCACGTCGCCGTCGGGCTTGCGGGTGAACTTGTAGGCGCCGTGGCTCGTGCCGATCGCCACGGCCAGCGCGTCGACGCCCGTGGCCGCGACGAACCGGGCCGCCTCGTCCGGATCGGTCAGCAGCTGGTCGTGGGAGAGCTTGCCGCTGGCACCGTGGCCGTCCTCGGCCTCGCCCTCGCCGCTCTCCAGCGACCCCAGGCAGCCCAGCTCGCCCTCGACCGACACGCCCTGCCGGTGGGCGAGCGTGACCACGTCCTTCGTGACCTTGGCGTTGTAGTCGAAGTCGGCGGGCGTCTTGCCGTCCTCCTTCAGCGAGCCGTCCATCATCACGCTCGTGAAGCCGTGGTCGATGGCGCTCTGGCAGGTGGCCGGCGAGTTGCCGTGATCCTGATGCATCGCGATCGGGATCGCCGGATAGAGCTCGGCCGCCGCGAGCATCAGGTGGCGGAGGTAGTTGTCCTGGCTGTAGCTGCGGGCGCCCCGCGAGGCCTGGACGATGACGGGCGAGTCGGTCTCCTTCGCCGCCTCCATGATCGACTGGATCTGCTCCATGTTGTTGACGTTGAACGCCGCGAGGCCGTAGCCGTGTTCGGCGGCATGGTCGAGCAGGATGCGCATCGGGACGAGCGGCATGGGAAGCGGTTCTCCGGGAGCAGGATCAGGCGGGGGCCGCGCGATCCGCGGCCGCCGAGAGCATACGGCAAAACGGGCGCTGGTAGAATCCCTGCGGTCGCCCGCATGCCGCCCCCGGCTCCCGTGCCATGGAACCGAATCCCTACCGTGCTCCCGACTCGTCGCCGGCCGGGTATCTCCGCCCCGTCACCGACCCGCTGAGGAGCTTCCTCTACGTCGCGGGTGGCTGGGCCTGCCTCGGCCTGGCGGTGATCGGGGCGGTGCTGCCGATGATTCCCTGCACGCCGTTCGTCCTGGCCGCGAGCTGGTGCTTTTATCGCGGGTCACCTCGCATTCACGCCTGGCTGCATCGTTCCAAGACCTTCGGGCCCACGCTCGACGACTGGCAGCACTATCACGGCATCCGCCGGGGGCTGAAGTATCGGGCGTTGGCGATGGTGCTGGCCGTGGTGGCCGTGAGCCTCCTGCTCAACAGCCTGCACTGGACCCTGCGCTCCGTGTTTCTCGCCGCGGTGGCCGTGGGCCTGTACGTGATCTGGACGGTGCCCACGCTCCCCGACGACGCCCCGAAGGCGCCGCGCACGCTCGTCGACTGACGGCTCGGGCGGCGAAACGAGTCAATGCTCGACCGACGCCCCCGGCTCGGGCAGCCAGCGGGTGAGGATCGCCCCCACGAGGGCATAGCCGCCCGCGACCGCCGCACCGACCAGCGCAATGCGGACCGGATCGGGGGGCGTGGCCGCGGCAAACGTGAGCGTGAGCCAGGCCGCCGCCGTCCCCAGCACCCGGCCGCCGATGTTGGCCGCGAAGCTCTCGCCCGTGCCGCGGAGGTGCGTGGGGAAGACCAGCGGAATGTAGTTGCCCCAGAAGGAGAACTGGGCCACGGTGAGCAGGCCTGCCACGAAGATCCCGGCCTTGATCCACGGGAGCGACGCCGCGTCGCCGAGCTGCGTGGAGATCCACCAGAACAGCGCCGGCACCACCAGCAGCGCCGGCCACTGGAAGAGCCGCAGCAGGGTGCGCCGGCTGGCGACCCGCACGGCTGCGAACGCCAACAGCACGCGGCCCACCAGGCCGCCGATCTCCTGAAAGATCGTCACCCGCGCCACGGCCTCGTCGGAGGCGTTGCCGGCGATCGCCTTGAGCCGGGCCGGCGGCAGTTCCCGGCCCGCCTCCTGGGCAGCGGCGACGGCCTCGGCCTGCGCCTGCTTCGCAGTCTCGATCACCGCGGCATGCCCCTTGGGGCCGCCCTTGTCGGCCGGCAGCAGCTGGGCGCCGAGGATCTGCGGCAGCTGCTGGATGGCGCCGAACGCGATGCCGTAGCTGGCGGCGAACACGAGCGTCGTCACCACGGTCGCCCGCACGAGCTCCGGACTGAACAGGGCGCGGATGCTCGGCCGCCGCAGCGTGCCGGCGGCCTTCTTCTCGGCCCACACGGGGCTCTCAGGCAGGAAGGGCCGGATCAGGATCAGCGGCAGGGCGGGAATCACGCCGGAGATCAAGGTGTACCGCCAGGCCTCGTGGTCGCCGTGGATCATCGGCAACATGTCGGCGAAGCGGGCGGCGAGCACGTTGGCCGCCCCCACGAGCAGGCCGCCGAGCGACGAGAACGCCTGCGTCCAGCCGAGCACCCGCTCCCGCTGCTGGGGATCCGGGAAGAGCTCTGCCAGCCAGGCGACCGCCGCGACGAACTCCACGCACACGCCGATGAACACCAGACAGCGGAAGAAGAGCAGCTGTGGCAGCGAGGTGGCGAAACCGGCGGCCAGCGCCGCGAAGGCGTAGAGCAGGATGCTGAACGTCAGCACCCGGCGCCGTCCGAGGAGGTCGGTGAGATACCCGCCGAGCAGGCCGAACACGCCGCCGGCGATCGCCGGCACGAAGAACAGTGCCCGCGCCCACTTCGCATACTCGGGCGACCCCGGCACGAGCAGGGGCACGCCTGCGGGCGTCGATCCGCCGAGCGCGGCCAGTGCCGGCTTGATCACCAGCGGCAGCATCAGCAGTTCGTAGATGTCGAACGCGAAGCCGATGGCGGCGATCGCGCAGACGAGCCAGCCCGTCACGGAGAGACGGCCCGAGGCGGTCAGGCCGCCGGACGAGGATGAACCCATGGATAGCGACTCCAAAAAGGACGCGTGGCGGTCAGGCCGCACAGCCTAACGCTGCCGGCGGGCCGCGACCACCGCCCCCTCGTGGCGCA
Source organism: Planctomycetaceae bacterium (assembly GCA_021300535.1). GTDB lineage: Bacteria > Planctomycetota > Planctomycetia > Pirellulales > UBA1268 > QWPN01. The sequence continues at coordinate 26,586 of JAJTED010000107.1, forward strand.
AGCCTCCAGGCTTGCGAACCGACTCAAGCGCACCCCGGGGCCCATGCGCACGCCTGGAGGCGTACGCCACGGCAGCAAGCCGCCCAACCTGCCACGCCAAGCCTGCATGGCTCCTCGTGGCGCAAGCCACCAGGCTTGCGAACCGACTCAAGCGCACCCCAGACCCCATACGCACGCCTGGAGGCGTACGCCACGGCAGCAAGGCGCGCAACCTGCCACGCCAAGCCTGCATCGCTCCTCGTGGCGCAAGCCTCCAGGCTTGCGAACCGACTCAAGCGCACCCCGGGGCCCATGCGCACGCCAGGAGGCGTGCGTCACACGAGATTGTGCGTCAGTCTCACTGGGGCCCGATCGAGGGCGGGTTCTTGGCCAGGAAGTCACGCGGGCCGCGGGTCGTGTAGTACGGATAGGCGACGGCACCGGTGGGCGGCCCGGCGGGACCGCTGGCGCCGTAGTCGGAGCCGGCCACCGCCGCCTTCTCCGCGGGCGAAAGATGGTGCTTGGCGAGCCCGCCGTAGCGGCCCGCGTGCGGCGGGTGGCACGCGCCCCCTTCGCACTCCTGGCACGCGCCGGTGGGGCAGGAACCGTCCTCGCACTCGCCGGGCTGGCCGGCGCCGCGATACCGGCCGCCGACGTGCTGGGCCTGGTGGGCGTAGGGGCCGTCGGCGTTGAGCAGGAAGAGGCGGTCGATGATCGAGCAGCCACTCGACGTGCCGATCACGGCGGCCACGACGGCCAAGGCGAAGCTGCGCTGAAGCGTGGTCATGGGCGGGGTTCCCGATGGGCGGGCCGCCGGCCACCGACACACGTCGGCGGGCGGTCGTCCGCTGTCTCCACTGGTATCGGTCGTGCCGGACGCGCCGATTGAGGAAACCCTGCGGCCGCGAATCTGGGCAAGTTGAGTGACCGCGTTCAACCGAGTTGGTGACGCCCGCTCGGGGCTGCCCACACCCTCTCGCCGGACGTTCGCTTCGGGCATCCCTGCCCTCCGCTCACTCGGAGGTGTCAACGCTGCGCCCATGCGATCAACGGCACGCAGCGGCCGAAGGCCGCGCAGCGTGCCTCGCCCCACGCGCGCCGCGGATCGACGCCTCGTCGAGCCGCCGCGCGGCCGCCGCCCAGCGGCGGCCGCGGTCGCCCGGAGGTGCGACCGCCACGCGAGGCGAGGGGCACCTTGGCTGCCCCTCCGCCGAGCAGGGGCCGCACGGGCCATGGATGGCCGTGCGGACCCGCCATCGTCAGTCGCGGAAGCGGCTGACGATGAGCGAGATGTTCTGGCCCCCGAACCCGAAGCTGTTGGAGAGGGCGCGGTCGCACTTCCCCTCGCGGGCCTTGTTGGGCACGTAGTCGAGGTCGCAGTTCGGGTCGGGCGTCTCGTAATTGATCGTCGGCGGCAGGACCCCGTCGCGGATCGCCAGCAGGCAGACGATCAGTTCTGTGGCCCCGGCCGCGGCGATCAGATGGCCCATCATGCTCTTCGTGCTGGAGACGGGGATCTTGTAGGCCCGCTCGCCGAACACCTTCTTGATGGCCAGCGTCTCCACCTTGTCGTTGACGTCGGTGCTCGTGCCGTGCGCGTTCACGTAGTCGATGCCGTCGATGCCGAGGCCGGCATCCTGCAGCGCCATGGTGATGCAAGCGGCGGCGCCGCGGCCCTCCGGATGGGTGTCGGTGATCCGGTAGGCGTCGGCGGTGGAGCCGTAGCCGATCACCTCGCCGTGGATCTTCGCCCCCCGCCGCTTCGCGTGCTCGAGCTCCTCGAGGACCACCATCGCGGCCCCCTCGCCGAGCACGAACCCGTCGCGGTCGTTGTCGAACGGCCGGCTGGCCCGCGTGGGCTCGTCGTTCCGCGTCGACAACGCCGTGAGCAGGTTGAAGCCGGTGACGCCGAAGGGGTGGATCATGCTGTGGGTGCCGCCGGAGAGCATCACGTCGGCCTCGCCCCGGCGCACGATCTCCACCGCCTCACCGATGGCCTGGCTGGAGGCGGCACAGGCGGTGAGGCAGTTCAGATTCGGGCCCTGGGCGTCGAACATGCCGGCCAGATGCCCGGCCGGCATGTTGGGCTCCTGCTCCACCTCGGAGAGCGGATGGAGAGTCTCCAGGCCGAGCTTCGTGAACTTGGCGACGTCGAGCGTGTCGCCCTCGATCGCCGCCATCATCATGCTGGTGAAGGAGTCGAAGTCCTGCTGTCCCTCGCCGCTGCCCAGGTACACGCCGAGCCGCGTCGGATCGGCGGGCAGCCCCTGCGGGAGGCCGGCGTCGTGCATGGCCTGGAGCGCGGCGCCCGCCGCGAACCGCGTGTGCCGGCCGCAAAAGTGCCAGAGCTTGGCGTCCTGCCCCTCGTCGGCGATGTCCCAGCCGCGGACCTCGGCGGCGATCTTGGTGGGAAACTTGGAGGCGTCGAAGACGGTCGTCAGCCCGACGCCGGAGGCCCCGGCGACGAGGTTCTTCCACAGCTGCTCCACGCGAACGCCCAGCGGCGTGATGCAGCCGATGCCCGTCACCACCACCCTGCGTCTGCCGGCCGCCATCAGCGATCCTCCCCTGTCACCAATCGGGCCGTGCCAGCGG
>JAJTED010000108.1 GCA_021300535.1 Planctomycetaceae bacterium
AAGCGGACGGCGGCAGGGCAGGATCCCTACGCTCTTGCTTACCTCGCGGTTCACCGCCACGCAATTTTCCGGCCCATAGGGCCCGGTTTTCGCCCCTGCCGGTCAGTCGATCGCCAGCGGCTCCGGCATGAAGGTGAGGATCGGGATCAGGAAGGCGGCGAGCCCGAGGAGCGTGCGCAGCGGCCCCGGGGGCCGGTCCTCGTCGCGGATCGGCGGGTGATCGACGCCCAGGAGCGTGACCACGACCACCATCACGACCCAGTTGTATTGGCCGAGCACGACGATCGTCGCGATCGCCGCGAGCAGGACCGCTCGGGCCAGCCAGTTGCCCCGCCGGCCGAAGACGGCGTAGGCCACGTGCCCGCCGTCGAGCTGGCTGATCGGGATCATGTTGAGCCCGGTGACGAGCAGCCCGACCCAGCCGGCCATGAACAGCGGGTTGGGGGCGATCGTCGTGGCCGGGGCGAGGTCCGGCCGCACCCAGGCGAGCAGCCCGCGGGCCAGGAGCGGCAAGGCGAACGGATTGTCCGTCGTGGGCACGGCCGCGCCGGAGAGCATGCCCCAGGCCAGCAGCGGCACGGCGACGACCAGCCCCGCCACCGGCCCGGCCAGCGCGATGTCGAAGAGCTGCCGCCGATTGGCCCGCGAGCCCTCCATGCCGATCACGGCGCCCATCGTGCCGGTGAGGAGCACGGGCACGGGGATGAAGAACGGCAGCGTGGCCGGGATGCCGTGGATCCGCGCGGCAATGAAGTGGCCCGCCTCATGGGCCGCGAGCACCGCCATCACGGCCGCCATGTAGGCGAGCCCCCGCTGCCAGTGCGGACCGATGTCGGTGGGCAGCGTGTCATCGACGCCGAACAGCATCGGCTGCCAGCCGACGACGCCGGCCGCGAACGTCGTCGCCGCGGTGAGGATGAAGAGTAGGGCCTGGAGTCGCACGGGCGACCGCGGCCGGGCCGGACGGGCCGACGCGGCGGAGACCGGCTCGAACGGCGAAAGGGGCATGTCCATGGACGCTTGCGGAGAATACTCGTTTCCGGCGCCGGCTGATAAACTGTCGCGGTGGTTTTTCCGTCGCCCAGGCCGTTCTTCGATGCCAACGATCGTTTTCCGAGCAGGTCCTCGACTGTCGAGCCTGCCGGGCGCGTGATCGTGGCCCGGGGTGCGCCATCATCCATTCGCATGTCCGAAGACATGCACACCGTCCCCGATTGCGGCCGACCGGCTGCCGTAGGAATCCCGTCATGACCAGCTCCCGAATGTGGTGCCCGATCCTGGCCTGCAGCCTCGCCGCCATCTTTCTCACGGCGCTCCCGACCGCGGCCGCGCATGCCGCCGACGAGCCGGCCGTGGTCGCCGTCGTCGCCATCGATCCCTACGCCGACCTGAAGAAGCAGGCCCGCTGGGTGGGCGGCCTCGTCGACCAGCCGCAGTTCGACGGCTACCTCGAATCGTTCATCATGATCGCCACGCAGTTCAAGGGCCTCGCCGGACTCGACGTGAACCGTCCCGCCGGCGTGGTGGTGACGGCCGAGGGCCCCGCGGGTGCGCCGGTGGTGCGCGGCTTCGTGCCGGTGAAGGACCTCGGCAAACTCCTCGCCGCCCTGCAGGGTCTCATCGGCCCGGCCCAGGAGCAGGATGGCGTGAAGGTGATCAGCCCGCCCGGCATGCCGCCGATCCAGATCGTCGAGAAGGATGGCTGGGCGATCGTCTCGCCGCAGGGCAGCCCCACCGCCGCCGGCCTCGAAACAGCGCTCGACCCGGTCGTGAAATCCTTCACGCTCGGCGTGCAGCTGTTTCCGGCGCGGATGCCGGCGGGCATGCGGAAGCAGCTCGCAGCCGTGGTCCAGCAGGCCGCTGCGATGCAGGCCCAGCAGGGCCAGCCCGTCGATCCCGAGGCCCTCGCCGCGGGACTCGAGAGCCTCGAAAAGATCGAGACGCTCCTCCTTGGTGCGAACATCGACGTCGAGAAGGAGCGGGTCTACCTCGAGAACCGGTTCTCGATGGTGCCGGATTCCGCCGAGGCCGCGCTCTACGCGTCGGCCGCGAAGGCCACGGCGAGCGTGCCCGCGACCGCCACGGCCGACGGCAAGCCCGCGGCGGTAAGCGGCCATGCGACGCTCGCGATCCCCGAGCCGCTGCGGGAGGCGGCGAAGGCGGCCCTGGTGCAGGCGCTGCCGGTGTCGAGCCGCGCGGTGGCGCCCGGCGGGGCGACCATGACGGTCACCGTCCCCGAACCGACGAACACGATCTTCAAGCTGCTGCGGGCGGCCGTGCCGGCGATGCTCGACGCGGGCGGCCTCGACGCGGCCCTCACGGTCGACACCGCCGCGGCGCCGCGGCCGGCGGCCAGGCCGACCCGAACGCCAAGCCCCTCGCGGGGCTCGACGTGTCGCTGGCATCGCTCGTGGCGTATGCCGCCGGCACGCAGAAGTTCCTCGCGCCGGACGACACGGACGGCATCGCGGTGGCAACCAAGGCCGCCGACGAGACCGCCGCGCTGCCGTCGTCGCTCGTGCAGGTGCTCGTGCGGCCGATCGAGCGGGGCGTGGCCACCCGGCTCTCCGCCGACGCCGGTGCGCTCAAGGTGATCAAGACGATGGTCATGCTCCAAAGCCCCGCTCCCCCCCGGCCCGTCGGCGTCGGCCCCGCCCCGGTACCCAAGGGCCGCCCCATCCCCCTGCCCGGTCTTGCCCCATGATCTCCCCCGCCACACCAGCCCCGATGCCCACCGACGCCGCCCGTCCCGTCCTGCGCCGCGAGATCGCCGGCGCTTCCGTCGCCGCGCTTGCCAAGGAGCACGGCACGCCGCTCTACGTGTACGACGCGGAGATGATCCGCCGCCGCTGCCGCGACCTCGCCGCCTGGGACACCGTCCGCTTCGCCCAGAAGGCCTGCTCCAACATCGCCATCCTCGACCTCGTCCGTCGCGAGGGGGTGATGGTCGATGCCGTGAGCACCGGCGAGATCCACCGGGCGCTGGCCGCCGGCTACACGCCCCATGCCGCCGCCGGGAGTGCCGCGGCCGCCGGCCTGCCGCCGGTCCACCCGATCGTCTACACCGCCGACATCTTCGACCGCGACGCCCTCGACGCCGTGGCGAAGCTCGGCATCCACTGCAACTGCGGCTCGGCCGACATGCTCGAACAGCTCGCCGAGCGGGTGCCGGGGGCGAGCGTCACGCTCCGCGTGAACCCCGGCTTCGGCCACGGCCACAGCCAGAAGACGAACACCGGCGGCGAAGGCTCGAAGCACGGCATCTGGCATGCCGACATCCCCGAGGTGCTCCGGCGGGCCGAGTGGGCCGGGCTTTCCGTGACCGGCCTGCACATGCACATCGGCAGCGGCACGGATCTCGCCCACCTCGCCGAGGTGGCCGGGGCTCTGGAGCAGGTGGCCCGCGAGATCGGCCGGTCGCTGACCACGATCTCGGCCGGCGGCGGCCTGCCCGTCCCCTACAAGCCGGGCGAGGTGCATGCCGACCTCTCCGGCTACTTCACACTCTGGGACGCGACCCGCAAGAAGCTGGAGGACGTCTTCGGCCACCGCATCCGCCTGGAGATCGAGCCGGGCCGCTACCTGACGGCCGAGAGTGGATACGTCGTCACCGAGGTGCGGGCCGTGAAGAAGCAGGGGGGGCGGAAGTACGTCCTCGTCGATGCCGGCTTCAACACGCTCGCCCGGCCGGTGCTCTACGGCTCGTATCACCCCATGAGCCTCTGCCCCGCCGACGGCCACGCCCGGCCCGAGCCCGACGAGGTGGCCGTCGGTGGCCCGCTGTGCGAGTCGGGCGACATCTTCACGCAGACCGACGGCGGCTTCGTGGCCACGAGGAGCCTGCCGGCAGCCCAGGTGGGCGACCTGCTGGTGATCGAGATCGCCGGCGCCTATGGGTTCGTGATGGCGAGCAACTATAACTCGAAGCCCTTGCCGGCCGAGGTGCTCGTCGACGGCGGCACGCCCCGCCTCGTCCGCGCCCGCCAGACCCCCGACGACCTGATCCGCGGCGAGCGGGTGTAGGGCGTCCCGACGGACACGAAGCCGATTCGCTCGGCTCGCGTCTTTTGGTGTTGCGCGTTCTCCAGTCTTGCTCTCGGCTTGACACGCGCGACCATCCCACAAAAAGCCCCCGGCGGAAGCCGGGGGACTCCGGGTCGCATGCCTTCCCGGGTGCCATGCGCTGTGGATTGGAACCGCGAACTTGCGCGCCGTCGTACGGCATGGACAGCGGGATGGTCTTCATGCCCGGAGTCCCCGGGTTTCCACCCGGGGCTTCTTGGGCGCGACCATCCCACAAAAAGCCCCCGGCGGAAGCCGGGGGACTCCGGGTCGCATGCCTTCCCGGGTGCCATGCGATCTGGATTGGAACCGGGAACTTGCGTGCCGTCGTGCGGCATGGGCGGCGGGATGGTTTTCGTGCCCGGAGTCCCCGGGTTTCCACCCGGGGCTTCTTGGGCGCGACCGTCCCACAAAAAGCCCCCGGCGGAAGCCGGGGGACTCCGGGTCGCATACCTTCCCGGGTGCCATGCGATCTGGATTGGAACCGGGAACTTGCGCGCCGTCGTACGGCATGAACAGCGGGATCGTCTTCATGCCCGGTGTCCCCGGGTTTCCACCCGGGGCTTCTTGGGTCATGCGCATTGCGCGTACACAGCCCCGGGACGGTGGTTCGGGGACCGGCAATATCCCTCTGGCCCCGGCGGCGGGATTTCGCGATCCTCCCCCCGCCATGCTCATCTCCCACCGCCACCGCTTCGCCTTCATCCACGTGCCCAAGACCGCGGGCTCGAGCGTGGCCTTCGCGCTGTGGCCGCATGCCGACCATGTGGATCATTACTGGATGACCCGCAGCCTCGCGCTCGTCGGCATCCACGTCAATCACTACGCCCCCTACCGCATGAAGAAGTTCCGCACCCATACCCCGGCGGCCGTCCTGCAGCGGCAACTGCCCGCCGAGGTGTTCGCCGACCTCTTCAAGTTCGCCTTTGTCCGCAACCCGTGGGACTTGCTCGTCTCGTCGTACCACTACCTGCGCGAAAAAGTGGGGCACCACCGTGGCCCGGTCGCCAGCCGGCTGCAGTCGTTCGCCGCCTACGCCGCCTACGAAATCCGCCGCGGCAAGATGTCGCAGTCCGCCATGCTCACCGGACATGATGGCCGGCTGCTCGTGGACTTCGTGGGACGGTTCGAGTCGCTCGCCGATGACTTCGCCTACGCCTGCCGGCGGATCGGCGTCGAGATGGACTTGCCGCGGGCCAACAGCTCCCGCCACGCCGATTACCGCAGCTACTACGACGACCGGCTCGCGGCCGAGGTGGGCCGGTTCTTCGCCGCCGACGTCGAGCGGTTCGGCTACGCCTTCGATGACGCGGCGGCGGGCCGGCAACGCGGCCGCACCCCCGCCCCGATGCCCGGCGGCCGACTGCGGCGGGCGGCCTGATCTTCGGCGGCAGACGCGGCGATTTGGCCGGCCGACGGGTGCCGGCTACGATGCGGTAGTTGAAGTTCCCCGTCCCGTCCCGCCGATCACACCCACCATGGCCAAAGCCGGACCCCGCAAAAAGCTGCCCAAGGAACTGGCGGTCATCAACGCTGACAACTGCACCGGCTGCGAGAGCTGCCTGGAGGTTTGTCCCGTCGACTGCATCATCAAGGTGCAGCAGTACGACCAGTTCCACAACCTCCAGAGCTGGTGCGAGATCGACATCGAGCGGTGTGTGGGCTGCGAGGTGTGCGTCCACATCCCGGGCAAGAAGTCGAACCCGTACGACCTCAAGGTCTGCCCGTGGGACGCCATCGAAATGGTGCCCACCGAGCAGGTGGCCCAGGTCGTCGCGCAGATCGGCGGCCCGCCGGAGTACGTGGAGAAGAACTGGGATCGCCTCGTGAACACGGCCCAGCATCTGGCCGAGCTGAAGGCAGCAGCGGGCTGACGCCCGCTGCGCGGCCTGCCGTGCCATCCATGGCCACGGCACGCCAGGCGGCCGCGGCGAACGCCGAGGGTTCACCGGGCCGCCATGCGTCGCTTCCTGCGACAGGCAGCAGCGGGCTGACGCCCGCTGCGCGGCCTGCCGTGCCGCCGGCGACGCGGGAGTTACGGCGCGGCGATCTTGTACAGCGCCTCGTCGGTCCGCAGGAACATCGCCCCGCCGGCAAACGCGGGAGTGGCGAGTGTCCTTCCCGGGAGCTCGTTGATCTCGAGCCGCTCGAAGGTCCGGCCCGCACGCACCCAGGTCGCTCGGCCAGCTTCGTCAAGAAACAGGATACGGTCCGCAACGAGGATCGGCGACGCCGAGTAATTGCCGCCGAGCCGCTCGGTCCAGTGGACGTCGCCCGTCTTGGCATCGACGGCGGAGGCGATCCCCTTGTCAGATACGAAGTACAAGTCGTCCCCCACGAGCACCGGCGACGGCGTGCTGGGAGCCCCCCGCTTGAGCCGCCAGGCCACGTGCGTGTCGGTCAGATCGCCGGTCCCCCCCAGCCGCACGGCCAGCAGCTCGGGCCGATCATAGTCGTGGTTGTAGATCACGAGGCCGTGGGCGATGGTCGGCTGCGGCACCACCGACCAGCCGTCCGCCCGCACCTTCCAGCGTTCCGCGCCGGTGCCGGGGTCATACGCGGCGCAGTGATCGCTTCCCGGGGCGATGACGAGCGTTTTGCCGTCGGTCTCGGTGACGGCCGGCGTGGCGAACGAGAAACTGTTCCGGGCCTTCACCGACCGCGGACTCCGCCACTCCACCCGACCGGTGGCGGCGTCGATCGCCGCCACGAAGGGATCACGGGCCCCGTCGCAGGTCACGACGAGCCTGCCGTCGATCAGGACGGGCGACCCGCCACTCCCATGGACCGGCGGATAGGTGAGTTCCTCGCACCGCCACACGATCCCGCCGTCGCGGACGTCGAGCCGGGCCATGCCGAGCGGGCCGAAATGCACGTAGACGGCCCCGTCGCGGACGATCGGCGTGGGGCTGGCATGGCTGTTCTTGCCATGGATTTTCGGCCGCTTGTCGACCCGGTGCACCTCGCGATCCCAGACGGTCCGCCCGCTGCCGGCGTCGAGGGCCAGCGCCCGCAGCGACATCCCGTCGCCCTCAGGCACGGCCGTGGTCAGGTAGACGCGATCGCCGACGACCACCGGCGACGACCAGCCAAGACCGGGGACGGCCGCTTTCCAGGCGACGTTCTTGGTCTCCGACCATTCGACGGCGGGAATCCGGCCCTCGGCATGCCCATCCGCCCGCGGCCCGCGGAACTGGGGCCAATCCGCCGACCCGGCCCCGACGGCTCCAGCCAGAAGCAGATGCAATAGCGACATGGTCCCGATGCCTCCGAACAAATCCACGTTTGCCCCCCACGCCGGCCGCCCCGGCGCGAACCGGCTGATCAGGCCACGATCTCGGTGAACTCGCCGGCGTTGTCGGCGAACTTCTTCACAGGAATGTCGAACCGATGCAGCAGCGTCATGAACAGGTCGCCCAGCGGCCGCTCGGCCGGCTGCTGCAGATAGCGGCCGTGCTTCAGGCCGAACGACTGCCCGCCTGCCAGGACGAGCGGATAGTTCCGCGCGTTGTGCACCGTGCTCGAGCCGCTGCCATACAGGCAGACCATGTTGTCGATCAGCCGGTCGTCGCCCTCCCGCACGTTCGCCAGCCGGTCGAGGAAGTAGGCGTACTGCTCGGAGAGGAAGCGGTCGTACTTCGCCCAGCTTTCCATGTCGTCGTGCGAAATCGAATGGTGACCTTTCTTCGACAGACCGAGCAGGACCGGGAACTTGTCGCAGACGCCGACCTGGTCCTCCGCGCTGATCTGGTAGGTCGCAACCCGGGTCGTGTCCGTTTCGAAGGCCAGCACGATGAGGTCGAACATCGTGCGGATGAAATCCGTCGGGCCCTGCGGCGAGACGTCGAGGTTGATACGGCCGGGATCCACCTGCGGCAGGGCCTCGTCGATCCACTTCTCGGCCCGCACCAGACGGCCCTCCACCTCGGACATCGACTGGAGAAACTCGTCCAGCCGCCGCTGGTCGGGCTGTCCCAGGCGACGGCGGAGCATCCTGGCGTCTTCGAGCAGGAAATCGACCCGCCGGCGGCCCCGCGTGAGCGCCCGCAGGCGGGCCGCCTTGTCGCCGTCACCGCCTTGCTTGAACAGCCGCTCGAAGATCTGCCGGGGCTTGGATTCCGCCGGGATCCCCCGCCCCTCGCCGTCAAAGGATATCGTCGTGGCCCGGTTCTTCGGACCGATGCCGCCGCTGCTCGACAGCACCAGCGACGCCACGCGGGTGTGGTGGCCGACCTCGCGGGCGATCAACTGGTCGAGCGAAATCGAATTGTTGCTCGCGGCGATGTTCGCCCCGGTCAGCCAGACGTCCGCCAGGTTGTGGCCGACGACTTTTCGGCTGCTGGGGTGGGAAAGGCCGCCGAGGATCGTGAAGTCGGCCCGATGGGGCGCGAGAGGCTCGAGCGACTTGTTGAACTGGTAGTCGGCTCCGGTGGTGTACGGAAACCAATGCCAGTCCCGCAGTTCGGGACGCAGCGGACTCTTGCCGGCGGGGCCATCGTTCACCTCGATTCCAGGCAGGGCCACGCCGTTGGCGAAATACACCCCGCAAAACCGCCGCGGACGCGGCGTCTCCTCTCCCGCACCGGCGGCCACCGCCGGCGCCATCGCCTCGAGCCACGGCAGGCCGATTCCACAGCCCAGGCCGCGGAGCATCGTCCGCCGATCCAATCGCCATGCGGCATTGAACATCGTCGACCTTTCCTTTCCTCTCCTCCGTCACACCACGAGGCCTACCGACGCTCGTCACCGCGCCTGGAAGGCCTCGCTCTGCACGACCATCACCACCAGATCACCCAGGCCATCGCCGCGGTCCCGGAGCCGGGCGGCCAATGCGTCCGCCGCCTCGACGTCCGCGATGCTCAGCGTGCGGCCCAAGGCGTAGGCCAGCAACTTACGGGACACGGCCCGGCGCAGCACGTCGGCCTTCGACCTGGCGAGTTCGGCCTTGAGCTGCCCCAGGCCGTCGATCTTCGCCCCGGTCGGCAGTTCGACCAACGCGTCCGCCGGATTTTTCTGCTGCGGCCGCGCTCGCCACCGCCCCACCGCGTCGTACTCCTCGAAGGCCAGGCCCCAGGGATCGATCTGCCGGTGGCAGCCGGAGCAGGCCTTCGATTCGCGGTGTTGTGCCAGCATCTGGGCCATGGTCAGGCCCTGGTTCTTGGGATTTTCCCGCTCGATCTCCGGCACGTTCGGCGGCGGGGGCGGCGGCGGCTCGTCCAGCAGATTCTTCACCAGCCACATGCCCCGCTTGACCGGATGGCCTTCCACGCCGTTCGATGTTCCAGCCAGAACGGCGGCATGCGTGAGCACGCCGCCGCGATGATGCTCGGGGGCGAGGGCGACACGGCGAAACTCCGGACCACTGACACCCGCGATGCCGTAGTGGTTCGCCAGCGGCTGGTTGAGGAACGTGTCCGGCGAATCGACGAGCTGGAACAGGCTCCGATTTTCGCGAACCAGCGCCGCGACGAAGTGCAACGTCTCCTGCCGCATCGCCGCAGCCAGGTCGTCGTTGAAGTCCCGATACCGGCGGGGATCGATGACGACCCGCTGCAGCCTGTCGAGTTCCAGCCACTGTTCGGTGAACTGCTCGAAGAACCACCACGACCGCGGATCGGCGAGCATCCATCGGGCCTGCTCGGCCAACACCTCCGGCTCGCGGAGCCGCCCCGACCGGGCCGCCGCCATCAGCCGCTCGTCGGGCGTGCTGCTCCAGAGGAAGTACGACAGCCGGGCGGCCAACTGGAAGTCATCCACCCGCTCCGCGGCGGCCGATCCGCCGGCCGGTGCCTGGCTCCCGGCGCCGCTCGAACCGCGGGCGGCGGGCAGGGCGAGGAACTGGGGTGAGGCGAGCACGACCGCCAACGTCTCCCGCAGGCTCGCCTCGAAGCTCGCCGCGTCGGCCCGCGCCGTCTTCCACAGCCCGCACAGCCGGTCGAGTTCGGCCGCTTCCAGCGGCCGGCGGAAGGCGCGGGTCGCGAACCGTTCGATCACCTGGCGGGCCCGCGCCGCCTCGTCCATGCTGTCGCCATCGACCGGCACGATCGCACGATGGCTGGCGGGCGGCCACTGCTCGATGAAGGGCGTCTCCAGTTCCATCCAGTCGATCCGCAGCCGCGGCTGTCGCACAGGCTGATCCTTGACACCCCGGACGGGGGGGGCCGAGTTCCACGCCGCGAGCACGGTCCCGGTGCGCGGCGCTTGATACATGACGAACCGAAAACCGGCGGCCGCGTCCGGCGACGGAAAGTTCTCCATCCGTACGCGAAACTCGTGGACGCGGAAGTCGTCGTGATCGATGACGATCGGCTGGCCGACCGGCTTCAGGACGACCCCCTTGAAGTTCGTCGTGCCGATCGCCAGGCTCAGCCACGGTGGACTTGCCGGATCGGCTCCGCCCTCGGCCTCGGGCAGCCTGGAGACCCGCAGGCGAATCAACGCGTCCTCGCGAAACGCCGTTCCGAGCCCGACGACGAGGCCCCGCGGAGCCCTGTTGGAGGCTTCACTGTTCCGGGAGATGCCTGACGGCTCGAGCATGTGGTACGGGTTGGGCTCGACCGCCGGAGTCTGCGGCTTTGGCGATGCGGAGTGATTTTCAGTCGCGGCCACGTCGTTTTTTCCGCCGGCGGCGGCCGGCTGGGCCGCGGGCGGCGGGCGCTTGGGGAACAGCGGCGACGCGTTCCAGATGTCCAACGCGACGCCCGGACCCTTCGCCGTGGAACCCGTGACATACTTGAACGTCTCGCACGGCTGACCGGCAGGCCGCGGCAGCACCGCGACCTCGAGATTTTCGGGCGGCCGCTGCGCCGGCGTGAACCGATAGCGGTGAGCTGCGGGAGGCGGGCCTTCGACGATCACCCGGTCCAAGGCCTCCTCGGCGATCTGCGCGAAGAGTTCGAATTGCAGCGGCGACATGCGGAGCATGTCGCCGTCGTTGCGAAACCCGCTCTTCGCCCGGCCGTCTTCCGGCAGCCGGCTGCCGAACGCCAGCGGCAGGCCGAGCAGGTCCTGCATCGTCCGCTCGTACTCCAGCCGCGTCAGCCGACGGAAGTGAGCCGGCGGATTGCGG
>JAJTED010000009.1 GCA_021300535.1 Planctomycetaceae bacterium
CAGGCATCTTCGAGCGAACGGAGCCCAGGATGGGCGCAGTGAGCGTCCGGCGACGGGGCACGGGCAGCCCCGACCCTCGCAAGACGTGGCGAGCACCTCCGGCAACCCTCGTGCTGAACGGGATTGCCATGGAGGGCTTTGTCCACGGACAGCTAGCGGGCCAACCACCGGCCGCCACGGTGAACTTGCCAGCCCGCCCCCCGCTGTTCTACAATTGAAACTCGTTCGATGAATGCAACTCATTCGGCACGCCCCGTTCGCAATCATCAGGAGGTCTGCGGCTCGCGTCCTTGCCGACGGGCGTGTTCCGGCAGTCAGGCCGGGGCTCTCCGGCGATTCGGATGGCCCGCAGCGGTATGCAGCGTCATCGGCTCTTCCTGCTCGCGGCAGTCTGGACGCTTGCAAACGCCGTCCCTGAAAGCGGACCGCGGCTCGCGCGAGCCGCCGAAAAGCCTCCCGCCGCCCTGCTCGATGACGCCGCCGCCGTAGGCCTGCTGCGGCAGCACTGCGTCCGCTGCCACGACGCGGGCAAGGCGGAGGCGAACATGCGGCTCGATCAGGCGCCGCAGGCCTTTCCCGAGGAGACCTGGGAAAAGGTCGTCGACGCCCTGCGGCACGCCGCCATGCCGCCGGAGGACGAGCCGCAGCCGGCGGCCGAGGTACGAGACCGGCTCGCCGCCTGGGCCGAGGCCCGCCGCGACCGCCTCGTGCTCGCCCGGGCCGGCGACCCTGGGAACGTTTCCGGTCGGCGGCTGACGATCCTGGAAATGGAGAACATGATTCGCGACCTGACCGGAAGCGAGCTTCCGATCCGCGACCTGCTCGGGCAGGACACGGTCGGCGGCGAGGGGTTCACGAACATCGGTTCGGCGCAGAGTTCGATGACCGCGTCGCTGCTCGACAAATATCTCTCCGCGGCCGACAGGGTCGCGGAACACGCGCGGTTCGACGAGCAGGGCCGGCTCGTCTTCGACCCGCCCGGGCAGGTGGTCTCGCCGCGGGTGCGGGAGGACGCCTCGATCATCGAACTGATGGTGCTCAACGGCCGCGGCCTCGGCAGCGTCTTTCTCGGCAAGGGGCAGTCGACCACCCCGCCAGGTGCCTCCGATGAGCGCGGGGTCCGCAGCAATAATGAAAAGGTTGAAAAGGGATGGCAGGGCTTGGGTCGCTATCTCACGGCCATCTGGCTGGCGACCGCCGCCGCCGACCCGCCGGCCGTGCTGCCGCAGCTCGCCGCGCGGATGGAACTCAATCCCGTCTATCTCGGGAAGGTGTGGGAGCGGTGGCAGACCTGTCCGCCCGACAGCCTCGAGCATCGCCTGTGGGCGGCTTTTGTGCAGGCCTTGCCCAAGCCCGGGGCATGGACCGACGAGCCGCCCGAGGCGGTCCGCCGGACGCTCGATGTCGTGGGGGCGTCCTTCTGGCAAAGCCTCCGGGGCAAGGCCGACTTGCCGATGACGAAGAATCCGCTGGTCACGCTGGTGCCCTCCACGCTGCTCACGAAACCGCCGGCTGTCAGGCCTCCGCTGCTCGAGCCGCCCTTGTTGGTTGCCGTGCAGGAGGCGTTCCTGCCGCGCTCCGCCGGCGGCCACCGTCTCGGATGGCCGCAGATCCGGATCAGCGAGACCGCCACCAAGAACGTGGACGGCAAAAACCAGCCGGTGACGAACGTGTCGTATCGGCCGCTCCCGGCCGGTGCGGTGGAGGTGTTCATGCCACCGGCGGTCCAGTCGGGAGGCATTCCGGCCGCCGTCTCATCAGCCGCCTGGGAGCGGCACTCGTTCACGGGCTTGGGTCCGGAACCGTTGGCGTTGCCCGCCATCACGTTCGGGGCTCCCATCTATCTTCGAATACGTCTCACCGAACTCGCCCACCTGGATGTCTTCGACGCCGGCGGTAAGTTGCCGGCGGGCGTCACGGTGGACGTCGTGCTCCCGGTCGTGGCCGCCAACGACGACATCGTGCTCCGGGTCGGCATCTGCCGCAACCTGAGGGATGTGGACGTCGGCGGGCTCGCGGAGCGCATGCGGCTCGGCGTGGCGAAGGCCGATTCAGTCGAACTCTCGTGGCTGGCCGTTTCGCCCGCCGCCGCCGCCGCCTTCCAAACCGCGGCCGACCGCGACGATCCGGCCGCCGTGCAGAAGATTCTCGACGCCCGCCGGCCCGCGAAGGGCGAGCGGTATCGCGGCGAGCCGCCGCCGGGCATCGGCGTGGCCCCCTACGACCTCTTCGAGCGCTGGCAGTATTACCGCCGCGCGGCCGCCGAGGCCCGGGTTTTCTGGCGGGAGCGGACGCTCGCGGCCGTCGAAGAATTCGCCACGCGGGCCTGGCGTCGTCCGCTCACGAACGCCGACCGCGAAGCCCTCGCGGCGGCCTACGTCTCGACCGGTCAGCTGGCCCTGATGGACGCCGAGGGCGTGCTCCGGGCCCTGCTCACGCGGGTGCTGGTGTCGCCGCACTTTCTCTACCGCATGGAACAGGGTCAGGGTGAAGGCTCCGCCACGACCGCCGTCTCTCCCTGGGAGCTGGCCACCCGGCTAAGCCTCACGCTCTGGGCCTCGCTGCCCGACGAGGAACTGCGGCGGCACGCGGCCGACGGCAGCCTGCTCAAGGATGACGTGCTGCGGTCCCAGGTGCGGCGGATGCTCGCCGATCCACGGGCCGGCGGCACCGGCCTGGTGGAGCATTTCTTCGGCGAGTGGCTCGGCTTCGTCGGTTTCGGCACGAGCACCCGCGGCCCCGACGCCACGGTGTTTCCCGAGTTCACGCCGCAGGTCCGCCGGTCGCTGCACGGCGACGTATTACCGGCCCGACGGCGAGCCCGGCTTCCGCTTCGCCGAAACGGCGGCCGCGGGCGGCGGTCTGCCCGCGGCCCTGGCCGCCGCGGCCCCGCCGCTCGCCGGATTTACAGTCACCGACATGCGGCCGGCCGGCCGTGGAGGCGCGTTGGGCCTGGGGGCGATCCTCGTGAACAACAGCCGCCAGAAGCGGACCAGCCCCACCAACCGCGGCGCCTGGGTGGTGGAGAAACTTCTCGGCCGCCACATCCCGCCGCCGCCGCCGAACGTGCAGCCCCTGCCCGACGAGCCGGATTCGGCCGCGACCCTGAGCCTCCACGAGCAGCTGCAGCGACACAGCCGCGACGCCGCCTGCGCCGGCTGCCATCGGCGGATCGACCCCTACGGCTACGCCCTCGAGTCCTTCGAGGCCAGCGGCCGGCGCCGATCCCGCGAGCACCTGGCGTCGCTGGTCTCGCTCGAGGATCGTGACGGGCGGCGGATCGATGGGCTCGACGGCCTGCGGACCTACCTGCGGGACCACGAAGATGAGACGCTCCGCAGCCTGGTTCGCCATTTCCTGGGCTATGCCCTCAACCGGGGCGTGCTCCTCACCGACCGGCCGCTGATCGACGAGATCGTCGCGGCCCTGCCCCGAAGCGACTACCGGTTTTCCGCGGTCGTGGAACGGGTGGTTCTGAGCCAGCAGTTCCGCTTTCGGCGATGAAAAAAACTGGAAATTGACGATATTTCAGCAGGGCCCCGCCGACCGCCGTGGCAGGTCGCCCAATCACGAAGGAGATTCCATGACACCCGACGTTTCCTGCTCCACCGCACGCGTCCCCCGCCGCCGGGTGCTCCACGGACTGGGCGTGAGCCTCTGCCTGCCTTGGCTCGAGAGCCTGCCCGTCGCCGCCGCAGGCGACAAGGGCTCCTCGGCCGCCTCCGGGCCGCCGCAGCGGGTCGCCTTCTTCTACATCGCCAACGGCGTCCGCGGCTGGGACAAGACGCGACAGGCGGCCGACGGCGGCATCGACTTCGACTTCGGCCTCGCGCCCCTGGCGGGCTTGGCGAAGGACGTCAACGTGGCCCACGGGCTCTATCACCCCGGCGGCGAGCAGAACGGCACGCACGGGGCCAAGGCGGCGTCGATGCTCAGCGGAGCCAAGGCGAATCACAGCACGACCGAGGTGCGGATCGCCGAGAGCTTCGACCAGCTGCTCGCCCGGACCTGGGGCGGCGGCACCCACCTGCCGAGCCTCGACCTCAGCTGCGAGCCTCCCTGCCCCGGCAACGACGTGGGCTATGCGAGCGTCTACCTCAACAACATCTCGTGGAAGACGGCGACGGTGCCGGTGCCGCGGGAGTTCAATCCGGCCCTCGCCTTCGACAGTGTCACCGGCCGCGGCGGTCGCGGGGCGTCGACGAAGAAGATCCTCGACCTCGTGCTCGGCGACGCCCGCGACCTGCGGCGGCGGGTGAGCACGGCCGATCAGCGGCGGCTCGACGACTATCTGGAGTCGGTCGGGGACCTCGAGCGGCGGATCGACCGGAGCTTCGTCACCGCCGCCGATGCCGCCTGGCACCCGGCCATTTCCGATCCCGACATGGACCGCCCGGCCGACCGTCCCTACCCGGACATCGCCGAGCGGACGCAGCTGATGGTGGACGTCCTCGCACTGGCCTTCCGCATGGACCGCACCCGCATCGGCACCGTGATGCTCAACAACGAGCGGTCGGATGCGAGCTACCGCAAGGTCGTGGCGAAGGCGACCGCGGCCTATCACGACATCAGCCACGGCGGCGAGCATCCGCACGCCGACATCGTCGCCTACATCGCCACGGTGTTCGCGGGCTTCCTGCAGAAGCTCAAGGACACCCGCGAGGGCGAAACCTCGATCCTCGACAACAGCCAAATCCTCCTCGCCGGCTCGATGCTTTACGGGCCCTCGCACGACTCGAAACGGCTGCCGGTGCTGATGGCCGGACGGGCTGGCGGCCGCGTGAAGACGGGCCAGGTGCTCGACTTCGCCACGGCGGGCGACGAAAAGCGCCGGCTCAACCGCCTGTTCCTCTCCATGGCGCGGAACGTCGGCCTCGAACTCCCGCGGTTCGGCGACGCCGACAGCCCGCTCGAGGAGTTCTGCTCGTGAGCGGATCCCATGCGGCCGCCAGACTCGCGGGCGGCCGCGGACAGGCCGGCGGGGTGCCCTCCGTCGAGCGGGCGCTCGACATCCTGGAGCGGCTGCGGGCGGCGGACCGGGGCCAGACGCTCTCGGAACTGAGCAAAGCCCTGCACCTTCCCAAGAACGCGGTGTTCCGCATCACGCAGACCCTGCTGGCCCGCGGCTATCTGCTGCGGGATCCGGCGACGATGCGGTTCGAGCTGAGTCGGCAGGTGCTCGATCTCTGGCAGCCCAGGCTGGCAGGCGTATCCCTCACGGAGGCCGCCCTGGAGCCGATGCGGGCCCTCCGCGACCGCACCCGGGAGACGGTGCAGGTCGGCGTCCGCCTCGACGAGGGGGGTGTGGTCGTGGCGCACGCCGACGGGCTCGAACCGCTGCGGATCGCCGTCGATGTGGGCCTGCGGTTCAGATTCCACGACAACGCGCCCGGCAAGCTCCTGCTCGCCTGGATGCCCGAGCCGCAGCGGCAGGAGACGATCGACCGTCTCGAGCTCACGGCCAGCACCGACCGCACCATCACCAGTCCCGCCGAGCTCGTGCGGGAGTGCGACGCCATCCTGGCCCGTGGCTACGCGACCGACCATGCCGAGACCGAGCCGGGCATCCACTGCGTCGCGGCGCCGATCTGCGCAGCGGATCGCGGCTGCGTGGCCACTATCTGGTTTTCGGCGCCGGCGCGACGGCTGCCGAAGGGGGCTTTTCGTGACGTCAGCGAACTCGTCGTCGAGGCCGGGAAGGCCATCGCGCGACGGCTGGATTCCCGCGGCTGAGGATGAAGCGGCCGGGCGTCGCCCGCGCCCCGCCGCCTGCGACTGGACACCACGCCCCCCGCCTCGTCACCGCGGCGACGATCGTGCCGCCAGCCGGTCCATGCAGGCCGCCAGCGTCGTCAGCGCCGCCGCCTCGCGATCCGCAATCTCAACGCCCAGGGCCTTCGTCAGCCCGATGAGGAAGTTCTGAAAGTCCACCGAGTCGAGGTCGAGCGCGCGGCGCAGGGGAACGTCGGCCCCGAGGGCCGTGAGGTCGGCCTCCGGGGCGATGCCGCCGAGGACCGCCACCGCCGCCGCCCGCACCTCCTCCCGCGTGGCCATCAGAGCTTCTCCGGTTCCTGCAGCAGGCGATCGACCGCGTCGAGAAACAGTCCGCCCCGATGGCCGTCGCTCACCCGGTGGTCGGCCGCGAGCGTCGCCGTGACCACCGGCCGCACGCAGAGGCCGCCGTTCACCACCCACGGACGGTCCGTGATCCTGCCGAAGCCCACGATCGCCACCTGCGGCGGGTAGATCACGCCATACACGGCCTCCACACCCCGGTCCCCGAGGCTGGTCACGGTGAGCGTCGAGTCGGCCAGTTCGGAACTCTTCATCCGGCCCGCCCGGGCCCGCACCGTGAGCTCGCAGACGGTGGTCATCAGCTCGGCGAGCGGCCGCGTGGCCGTGTCGTGGACCGCGAGGATCACCAGCCCCCCACCGCGCAGCGCGATCGCCACGCCGGCATGCACGGTCTCCCGCAGCACGACGCGTTCGCCATCCCACACCGCGTTGAGCTCGGGCGCCTCGCGAACGGCCAGGGCCGCGGCCTTCAGCAGGAGCACCCCCGGCAGCAGCCGCTCGGCGACGGGCACGGCCGCGTTGCGGTCGGCCAGCCAGGCCATGGCCCGCCCGAGGTCGATCGTGGTCGCCAGATAGTAATGGGGAATCTCCCGCTTCGATCGGGCCATCGCGGCCGCGATCGTCCGCCGCATCCGCTCCTGACGATCGGCGGGCGGCGGCATGGGGACGGACGGTGGGGCTGCGATCGCCGCGGCGCGGGGTGCGGCCGCCGCCCGGGCCGCGGCCTGCTCCACGTCGACGAGCGTGATCGCGCCGCCGCGTCCAGTGCCCGTCACGGCGGCCGGATCGACGCCCAATTCCCGCGCCCGCCGCCGTGCGGCCGGGGAGATCTTCAGCCGGACGGCGGCGGCGAGGCCCGGAGCATAGATCGGGGCCGGCGGGATCGGGGCCGGGGTGGCCGGGGCCGGGGTGGCCGGGGCCGCGGGCGGCACGGGCCGCTCCTCTCCCGTCTCGGGCAGACCACGCGGTGGCGGGAGCGGCAAGGCCGCGGCCGGCTCTGCGCCGGCGCGGATCGTCGCCATCACGGTGCCCACCGGCACCTTGGCACCGACGGGCACGACGATCGCTTCCAACACGCCCGCCGTGAACACCTCGACGTCAATGACCCCCTTCTCGGTATCCACCTCCGCGAGCGTGTCGCCACGCCGCAGCACGTCGCCGGGCTTCTTCAGCCAGGCTACGACGGTCCCGGCCTGCATGTCGGCCCCGAGCGTCGGCATGCGAAACTCCGCCATGACTCACTCCGCTCGTGGTGCCGCCGCGGCGGCGGTCTTGCCCGGCACCACGTCGCGGACCGCCGCCGCGATTCGCGCCGCACTCGGCAGCGCCGCGGTCTCGAGGTGCTGTGCATAGGGAATCGGCGCCTCCGCCGTGCAGACCCGCGCCACCGGCGCGTCGAGTTCGTACAGCCGCTCCTCCGCGATCGTCGCCGAGATCTCCGCCCCCAGCCCGCAGGTCTTCCAGCCCTCGTCCACGACCACGGCCCGGTGCGTCCGCGCCACCGATTCGAGCACGCAGCCGACGTCGAGCGGCCGCAGGCACCGCAGATCGACGACCTCGGCGTCGATGCCCTCCCCCGCCAGCGTCTCCGCCGCCGCCAGGCACTTGGGCAGCGAGCCGCCATAGGTGACGATCGTCGCATCGCGGCCCGGCCGGCGGATCGCCGCATGCCAGGGGTCGAAGCCGGCCGGCCGCGCGTCGACGTCGTCCTCCACCGGATAGAGCAGCGCGTGCTCGAAGAGGATCACCGGATTCGGGTCGGCCAGCGCCGCGGCGAGCATCCAGCGGGCGTCGGCTACGGTCGCGGCGGCGAGCACCTTGAGCCCCGGCACGTGGGCGTACCAGACTTCGAGGCTGTGCGAATGCTGGGCCGCCACCTGGCGGCCGGCTCCGGTGGCCATGCGGATCACGAGCGGCACGCTCATCTGGCCGCCGCTCATGTGCCGCAGCGTGGCGGCGTTGTTCACGATCTGATCGAGGGCCAGGAGGCTGAAGTTGACCGTCATGATCTCGACGATCGGCAAGAGCCCGGCGAGAGCCGCACCGATCCCGGCCCCCACGAAGGCCGCCTCCGAGAGCGGCGCATCCCGCACCCGCTCGGCGCCGAACTCGTCGAGCAGCCCCTTGCTGCACGCATAGGCGCCGCCGTAGCGGCCCACGTCCTCGCCCACGAGCACCACGCGGTCGTCGGCCGCGAGCGCCTCCCGCAATCCCTGCCGCACCGCCTCGCGGTACGTGATCCGGGTCATGTCTGCGGCTCCGGGCTCGACGGGGCGACCACGTCGCGGAGCAGGTCGGCGACCGGCTCGACGGCGGCGGCCTGCGCCGCGGCGACGGCGGCGTCGATCTCGGCGGCGACCTCGGCCTCGACCGCGGCCAGGGCGGCATCATCGAGCCGCCCCCCGTCCTGGAGCCGGGCGATGAACAGCGGCAGCGGATCCCGCTGCTTCCAACGCTCGACCTCCTCCCGCGGGCGGTAGAGCTCGGCGTCGTACATCGAATGGGCCCGGAAGCGGTAGGTCCGCGCCTCGAGGAGGAACGGCCGCCCCGTGCCCCGCACCTGCTCCACGGCCCGCCGCACCGCCGCCTCGACGGCGAGCACGTCCATGCCGTCGACGACCGCGTGCGGCATCGCATAGGCGTCGCCCTTGCGATGGATGTCGGCCATCGCCTGGTGCCGATCGAGCCGCGTGCCCATCGCATACAGGTTGTTCTCGCACAGGAAGAGCACGGGCAGGACCCACAGGGCCGCCAGATTGAGCGACTCGTGAAACTCCCCCTCGGCCACCGCGCCATCGCCGAAGAAGCAGGCCGTGACGTGCGGCCGACCGAGAATCCGATCGGCCAGCGCCAGGCCGCAGGCCAGCGGCAGCCCGCCGGCGACGATGGCATTGCCGCCGTACAGCCGCCGCGCGGCGTCGAACAGGTGCATCGAGCCGCCGCGGCCGCGGCAGCAGCCGGTCGCCTTGCCGAACATCTCCGCCATCACGCTCGCCGCGGGCACGCCGCGGGCGAGGGCCTGGCCGTGCTCGCGATAGGCGGCCACGATCCGATCGTCGGGCTCGAGGGCCGCGATCGCCCCCACGGCGACGGCCTCCTGCCCGATGCCCAGATGAAGGAAGCCGCGAATCAACCCCTGCTGGTAGCACTCGGCGGCCCGCTCCTCGAACCGGCGCACGAGCAGCATCTGCCGCAGGAGCGCCAGGCATCGTTCCCGGGCCGGCCACGCCTCGGCCTCGGGCACGGAGGCAATCGCTGCCTCGCTCATGGCGCGGTGGCCCTCGGGCTGGCCGCGGGGCCGTCGGGGTTCTCCAGCGTCGAGAGATCCCCCTCCGGCAGGCCCAGCTCACGCGCCTTGAGCAGCCGCCGCATGATCTTGCCGCTCCGCGTCCGCGGCAGGGCCGGGAGAAACGCGAGCTCCTTCGGCGCGACAGCCGCTCCGAGCCGCCGCCGCGCCAGCGCCAGGATGCCGCGCTGCAGCGCCTCGTCGCCGGCGTATCCGGGCTTGAGGGACACGAAGGCCTTCACGATTTCGAACGCCGCCGGATCAGGTCGGCCGATCACCCCCGCCTCGGCCACGGCCTCGTGCTCGAGCAGCACGCTCTCCACTTCGAAGGGGCCGATCAGATGCCCCGACGACTTGAT
Source organism: Planctomycetaceae bacterium (assembly GCA_021300535.1). Taxonomy (GTDB): domain Bacteria; phylum Planctomycetota; class Planctomycetia; order Pirellulales; family UBA1268; genus QWPN01. Next base: position 9,721 of record JAJTED010000009.1, read on the forward strand.
GACGTCGTCGGCCCGGCCGACGAACCAAAAGTAGCCGTCGTCGTCCCGCCGGGCGAGGTCGCCCGTCAGGTACCAGCCGTCGGCGAAGCAGCCGCGATAGCGGGCCGGGTCGCCGAGATAGCCGCGAAACATCGACGGCCAGCCCGGCCGCAGCGCGATCTCGCCCTGCATGCCCGGCGGCAGCACGCGGACACCGCCGTCGGCCCGCCGCTCCACGACCGCCGCCTCGATGCCCGGCAGCGGCAGCCCCATCGAGCCCGGGCGGATCTCGGTCGCGGGAAAGTTCGCGATCATGATGCCGCCGGTTTCGGTCTGCCACCAGTTGTCGTGAAACGGCAGCCCGAACGCCTTGCTTCCCCAGGCCACGGCCTCGGGGGCCAGCGGCTCGCCGACGCTGGCCAGGAACCGCAGCCGGCTCGTGTCGTGCCGCCGCGCCACCTCGGCGCCCAGCCGCATCATCATCCGAATCGCCGTGGGGGCCGTGTACCACACGGTCACCCGCTCCCCGGCCACGATCGCATACCAGCGCTCGGCGTCGAAGTCGCCCTCGTCGAGGATGCTCTTCACGCCGCAGGTGAGCGGGGCGATGATGCCGTAGGAGGTGCCGGTCACCCAGCCGGGATCGGCGGTGCACCAGAAGACGTCGTCGGGATGCAGGTCGAGCGCCAGCAGCCCGGTCGCATGGTGGGCCACGACCGCCTCGTGCACGTGCACGGCCGCCTTCGGCCGCCCGGTCGTGCCGCTGGTGAAGTGCAGCAGCGCGGCGTCCTCGGGATCGGTGGCCTCGATCGTGAAGGCCGGCGACGCCGCGCGGAGCAGCGCATGGAAATCGAGCGTGCCGACGGGCAGCGCGCCGGGTTCGTCGCGCACGAGGAGCACGTGCTCAAGCCCTTCCAGGCCGGCACGGATCGCGGCGATCTTCTGCCGATAGAGGCTCTGGGCGGTGACGAGCACTTTGGGCCGGCCGATCGCGACCCGGGCCCGCAGCGGCTCGGGGCCGAAGGCCGAGAACAGCGGCGCGAACACGGCCCGGGCCTTGAGCGTGCCGAGGGCCGCGATCACGAGTTCCGGCACACGGCCCAGGCAGGCGAAGACGCGGTCGCCCGGCGCCACGCCGAGCCGCCCGAGCAGGTTGGCGAACCGGTTCGTCGACCGCGCGAGTCCGGCGAACGTGATCTCCTGCCGCCGGCCCGAGAGCGGCAGATAGCGAACCGCCACCCGCGGCCCACGGCCGGCCCGGACATGCCGATCGACCGCCTCGTGGGCGATGTTCAGCCCGCGGCCGCCGGGGAGCCCGTCGAGCGCCGCCCGGGCCTGCGCCCAGGAAAACTCCCGCCGGGCCAGCGCGTAGTCGGGCATGTTCGGCGCGACCGCCGGCACGACCGCAGGGATGGCATCGAGAGCCATGGACGGAACACCTCCCGCGGCCCGTCCATGCCGACATCAACCGGAGACCGCGTCATTATTCGCAGGCGGACGCGCGGAGCAAAGACAATCCTGGTCGCAGAGCAAGCCCCGGCTGGCGGCCGCTGCCGCCGTGGCGGCCGCGTCACGCCCGCGGCATAATCCAGGCCGCCGCCGGTGGGCGGCGACAGCGTGCGAATCACGGGTTTCAGTCCCCTTCCGGAGGTCTCGATGACGACGCTCGTACTCCTTCTGATCGCGGTTTCAGCCACCGCCGCAGACCCGCCGCCGGCCCCGGAGCCGCCACCGCTGCGGTGGGACGCGCTCCAGCCCGGCCTGCCACCAAGCGAAGGCCTGTTCGCCGGCGAGTATGCCGCCGGCATGCTCCAGCGGCCGGCCGGGCTGACGCTCGACACCTGGTTTCACGACGGGTGGATGCGAGTCTACGCGTTGCTCCAGCTCGACCGCGTGGTGCGGTGCGCGGAGATCGGCCGCGGCTCGGGGCCGGTGTGGATGTTCGGCGGCGCCCGCCAGCCGGACCTGCTCGAGCGGACGCAGGTCACCATCCCCGACGATACCTTCCCGCACCGCGACGTGCCGCTGCCGGCCCGGCGGGTGTTCGACATCGGCAATGGCCAGGGCATCCTCGTCGTCCGGCACGGCAAGATCGTCTTCGAAGACTACCCCGGCATGGACCCGGCCCAGCGGCACCACTGGATGAGCATCTCGAAGTCGGCGGTCAACATGCTGATGGGCAGGCTGGTGATGGAGGGCAAACTCGACCTCACCCGGAAGGTGGAGGACTACCTGCCGGAACTGAAGGGAAAGGGCTACGGGAGCTTCACGGTGCAGGAGCTGGCCGACATGGACGCCGACGTCGACATGAACGAGTCGAATTACACCGCCCCCAACTCTCCGTTTTGGGACTGGGGGCGGGCCATCGGCTGGTTCGCCGACGACGGCCGGTGGCCGGGCGGCGTGAAGCAGCTGCTGCTCACCATCGAGCGGCGGCCCCGGCCCGACGGCGAGGCGGCGCAGAAGGTGCGGTACACGGGCTCCAACAGCCAGACGCTGGCCTGGATCATCGAGCGGCAGAGCGGTCGCCCGATGCAGCAATACTTCGAGGAGAGCATCTGGCGGCACATCGGGGCCGTGGCCGACGCCGTGGTGAGCGTCGACCGCCACGGCGTGCCGTTCGCCGGCGGCGGGATGAGCTCGACGCTCCGCGACCTGGCCCGCTACGGCACCATCTGGGCCAATCGCGGAGTGGCGCCGGATGGCACGCGGGTCTTCGACGCGGCGTGGCTCGAGGAAAACACCTCCGGCAAGGGGCTGATCATCATGCGGGACTACCGCTACCACAACCACTCGTATTCCAAGAATGGCGCGATCGTCCACCAGGGCCATTCGGGACAGATGCTGTGGGTGCATCCCGGGCACGGAACGATCGTCGCCTGCTTCGGCTCGAACACGGAACCGACGGGCCAGAAGCGGTGGTCCTCGCGGGCGTTGCTGCTCATGGCGGAGGCCATCGACCGGGAACTGACCGCGAACGGCGGCGCCCCCGCGACGCGGTAGCGGTCGCGGGTCGTCGCGGCGGGCTCCTGGGGAGCGCCGCGCTTCCCGCCCCATCCCGGGGAAGCGTGGCGGAAAGTCACTCCTCGTCGCATAGGAAGCCCCGGCTGGCGGCGGCCGCGGACCAGAGCAGGGCCAGGCCGCCGTAGGCCGGCGCGAGGTGCCAGCCGTCCACGTAGCCCACGGCGTGGTGCACGGCGATCGCCACCGCGTAGCCCACGGTGCCGGCGATCACGAGCGTCCACCACAGCCAGCCGGCCCCGCGCCGGAATCCCCACAGCGCCGCCAGGAGCATCGTCAGGCCGGCCACCATCAGCATGCCGCCGAACGTGCCCCGGTCGTGGGCCACCAGGGGCACGAGGCCGGGCACCGCCGCGAGGTCGGCGGCACACAGCTGCAGAAAGGTCAGGTCCTCGCGCACGAAGACCGCCGTCATGCCGATGATCGAGATCACGACACCGGCCAGCAGCACGACCGCGCCGTGAACGATGAATCCCAGTTGCCCCCACTGGGCCCGCAGCCAGGCGGCGTCGTTGACGCGGTCGGCCGCGGCACATGACTGCAGCCGGCTCGGCCGCCCCACGATCGCCAGGAGCATGAACTGAAAGAGGATCGCCGTCACGAAGGCATGCAGCGGATCAAAGTAGCCGAAGCCCAGGAAGGAGAAGAACGAGAAGAAGCCGACCAGCGCCGGCACGATGATCGCCTGTTCGGCCCAGTGCTGCCCCCGCCGGACGGCGAACCACGCCAGCCCCGCGAACAGGATGCCCACGCCCAGCATCGCCCCGGCGAGCGAGACGCGGTCGTGCGCCATGAAGGGGAGCAGCCGGGGGCTGACGGCGCCGATCGCCGCCCGGGTGAGCCCCGACATCGCCTCGTCGTAGGGCATGATCACGCGGGTGCAGGCGATGGCCAGCGCCATCAGGCCGCCGATGAACATGCTCGCGCCGATCACCAGCGCCCAGGGCCACTTCTCCCGCATGGCAGAGTCGTCGCCGGCGGCGACCGCCGCATCCGCGGCGAGCGTCAGTGCCAGGGCCAGCTCGTTGCACCGCTTCGCGAGCCCCGGCCCTGTGAACACCAGGCCGCTGTCGATCGCCACGAGATCGGCCCCCAGGCCCATGAGCCGCTCCGCGTCGCCCGGCGCATGGATGCCGGCCGCCGCGATCAGGCAGGCCTCGGCGTCGAGTGTCTCACGCAGCCGCCGCGTCCACGACTCGGCAGCGTCCAGCCACGTGGCCCCCATCTCGACGCGGTCCGTGAACTCGGCCCGGCCGACGATCGCCCCGACCGCGCCCGCGTGCTGCGCCGCCGTGACCAAGCCGATCGTCTCCGGCGCCGCGTTCGCGGGCACCACGACGAACACCGGTCGCCCACCGGCCCGCTCCACGACGCGTCGCACCCGTGCCACACAGGCCGCATCGGCATCGGCGCCACGGCCGGCCGGCATGGGAATGGAAAACACCGCCGCCTGCGCGGCGAGGGTGTCGATCACGGTTTGATCGTCGGCCGCCGTGCCGTCAGCCGCGAGCCGCACGATGACCGCGGGCCGCGGTGTCTTCATCCGTCCAAGCGCGGCCTCGACAGCGGCGTGCCCGGGACTCGCGTCGGGTGGCGCGATGCCGATCGTCTCCGTGGCGTCATCCCGCACGGTGCGCCGCTCGGGCACCGGCCCGACGGAGACCGGCCCGATCTCGACGAACCCAAACCCGAATCGGCACAGTCCGGGCAGTCCCAGGAGCCGGGGGTCGATACCTGGCGCGAGCCCGACCGGCGCATCGATCTCCACCGCCCCGAGCCGCCGGCGCAGCGGCCGCGCCGGCCGCATGTGGCCCATGAACTCGATCACCCGTCGCCCCCACGGCAGCCGCGCCACCGTGCCGATCGCGGCCAGCGCCAGATCACGCCCCACGGTCGTCGGCAAGCGAAACAGCGCTGGCCGAAAGACGGTGCGGTAAGTCCAGTCCGGCATGGCGACACATTCCTGCGAGACGAACCGGAGTCGGGCCGCGATTTTAACTGTCCGGCCCGGCCCAAGAAGCCCCGGGTGGAAACCCGGAGACTCCGGGCACGAACACCATCCCACCGTCCATGCCGCAAACGCCCACCGTCCATGCCGCAAACGCCTCGCGCCACTGCTGCGCAACGTCCACATGCATGGCACGCGGGATCGCCATTCGACCCGGTGTCCCCCGGCTTCCGCCGGGGGCTTTTTGTGGGAGCGTAGCGCGCGTGGCCCAAGAAGCCCCGGGTGGAAACCCGGGGACTCCGGGCATGAACACCATCCCACCGTCCATGCCGCAAACGCCCCGCGCCACTGCTGCGCAACGTCCACATGCATGGCACGCGGGATCGCCATTCGACCCGGTGTCCCCCGGCTCCCGCCGGGGGCTTTTTGTGGACAATGGCCGAGCAGGCGTGTCTTCAGCACATCCGCGGCAACTGCTCGCCGATCGGCATGGGCACGATTCGCGTGCCGCCGAGCGCCGTTCGCATGGCGACCAGGCCCGGATGGGCGGCGACGACCCGCCCGAGCCGCACGGCATCGCGGCCATGCTCGTGTCGCCGCATCGCCCCCAGCACCGGGTCGGCATGGGTGGCGGGCACCACGGCGAGCAACTTGCCCTCGTTGGCGACGAGCAGCGGATCGAGGCCGAGCAGTTCGCAGGCCGCGGCCACCGGCGAGGCGACGGGGATCGCCTCCTCGTCGATCTCGATCCCCACCCGCGCGAGCGTCGCGATCTCCGCGAGGCTCGTCGCCACCCCACCGCGGGTCGGATCGCGGAGCATCTTCAAGTCGCGGCAGACGGAGAGCATGGCGGCGACGAGCCCATGCAGCGGGGCCGTGTCACTCGAGATCGGGGCGTCGAACTCGAGCCCGTCGCGCACGCTCATCACCGCCATGCCATGGTCGGCGAGCGTGCCGCTGACGAGCACGACGTCGCCGGGCCGCACCCGCTCGGGCCCGAGGGCCACTCCCGGCGGCACGATCCCGATGCCGGCGGTGTTCACGTAGCAGCCGTCGCCGTGACCACGTTCCACGACCTTCGTGTCGCCCGTCACGATCGCGACGCCGGCCGCCCGCGCCGCCCGCGCCATACAGCCGGCAATCTCCGCGAGCTCGGCGATCGGCAATCCTTCCTCGATGATGAAGGCGGCGGTCAGCCACAACGGCCGGGCCCCGCTCATGGCGAGGTCGTTGACGGTGCCGTTGACTGCCAAATCGCCGATCGTGCCACCGGGAAACGTCAGCGGACGGACGACATAGGAGTCGGTGGAGATCGCCAGCCGGCCGCCGCCGGCGAGCAGGTCCGCCGCGTCGAGCACACACGAATCACCAAGCCGGTCGAGGACGGGATTCGCGAACGCCGGCAGGAACACCTGCTCGATCAGCTCGTGCGACAGCGTCCCGCCCCCGCCATGCCCGAGAATTACCCGCTCCCGCTCGCGCACGGGCGTCGGACATACGAGTCTCGCCACGTCGATCGCACCGCCGGCGTCAGCCATCGCTCACCCTCTCATTTCTCGTGCGCCAGCGCGGCCGGCTTCCCCACACGCAACCGTTGCCAAGGTCATGGAGCCACGCATCACCGATGGATCGCCACCGCACTCGCCACCGCCGCCGGGAGCCGACGGCATCGGCGGATGCTCGACGAGCGTGTGGCCCGGCCGCGGCCACAGCGAGGAGACATCTGCCGTCCCGGCGGCGGTGCGTCACCGCCGTGCACGCCCCGCTCATGACCGCGGCCTCCGCCCCGCATACCAGTAGGCCGCGCAGGCGCCCTCTCCCGACACCATGGTCGCCCCGAGCGGCGTCCGCGGCGTGCACTCCTTGCCGAAGGCCGGACAGCGATCGGGCTTGAGCGCCCCTTTGAGCACGTCACCGCTCCGGCAGACCGGCGACTCGGCCGCCGTCACGCCGGCGACGTCGAACCGCAGCTCCGCGTCGAGATCCCGGTAGGCGGCCGCCAGCCGCCAGCCGCTCGCGGGGATCGTGCCGATGCCGCGCCACGGTCGGTCCACCGTCTCGAAGACCTCCGCGAGCAGCGCCTGCGCGGTCTCGTTGCCGCTGTCGGTCACGGCCCGCGAATAGGCATTCTCCACCTCGTGACGGCCCGCCTCGAGCTGCACCACCGTGCGCAGGATCCCGTCGAGCAGGTCGAGCGGCTCGAAGCCGGTGACGACGATCGGCACGCGATGCCGGGCGGCGAGCGGCGGATACTGCCCCGTCCCCATCACGGTGCACACGTGCCCCGCCGCCAGGAACGCCTGCACGCGATTGCCCGGCGACCGCATGATCGCCTCGATGGCCGGGGGCACGAGCACGTGCGCGACGAGCAGCGAGAAGTTGCCCACGCCGCGATCCCGGGCCAGTTTCGCCGCCATGGCGCTGGCGGGGGCGGTGGTCTCGAACCCGATCGCCAGAAACACGACTTCACGGTCCGGGTGCCGCGCCGCCACGGCCAGCGCGTCGAGCGGCGAGTAGACGACGCGGACGTCGGCTCCGTCGCCCTTGGCGGCGAACAGGTCGCCGCGCGACCCGGGCACGCGGAGCATGTCGCCGAACGAGCAGAGGATCACGCCGGGGCGGCGGGCGATCGCGATCGCCCGGTCGAGCACCTCGACGGGCGTCACGCACACCGGGCAGCCGGGCCCGTGGATCATCTCCACCTCGGGCGGCAGCATCTGGTCGATCCCGTTGCGGACGAGGGCGTGCGTTTGACCGCCGCAGACCTCCATGATGGCCCAGGGCCGGCGCACGATCCGGGCGATCTCGGCCGCCAGCCGTCGGGCACGGTCCGCGTCGCGATATTCGGCGCGGTGCTTCATGCGGAGGACGAGGCAGCGTCCGGATCGCTGGTGGCCCGGAGTTCGGCCAGTTCCTCCTCCAGGCGGCCGATCTCGGCGAAGGTGCGGAGCGTGGCCCGGGCCGCGGCCTCGTCGAGCCGGCCAATGGCGAAGCCGACGTGGACGATGGCGTAGTCGCCGACGGCGATGCCGGGCACGGAGACCAGGCACACGTCCTTGAGCACGCCGCCGAAGTTCAGGCGGCCCATCCGCACGCCGGCCTCGACGCGGATCGATTCGACACGACCCGGCACGGCGAGGCACATCACCGTCCCTCCGCCACGACCGGCAGGCGGATCTGGACGAGGTCGTGCCGTTCCTCGGCCGCGGCCGACGCCGCCGTGCGCACGATCCCGTGCATGGCAAACAGCACCCGCACCGCCGGTTCGGCGAGCAGTTCGAGCAGCAGTTCGAGGCCCCGGGGATCCGCCTTCAGCCGGCGGACGATCGCCACCAGGCCGGCCCGATGAAAGGCCTCCACCGCCCGCTTCAAAGCGATCGCCCGCTCCCGACCGGCGGCATCCAGTTCATCGACCGCCTCGACCTCGGCATCGACCCGCTCCGCCAGCCGCTCCAACTCGTCTCCGTCCAGTGCCGCTCCGTCCGCCTGTGTCATCGCTCATCCCTTCGTATATAAGGATGCAGATTGCGGCTCCGACCGCGGCTGCGTCGTCAGCATTTTCCGGCCGCGAGCGGGGCCAGCCGCGCGGCCAGCAGCTCGACCACGGCGTCGATGGCCCGATCGACCGCCGGCGACAGCTCCGCTCCCGCGTCGAACACCGCCCCTTCGATCAAAATCGCGGTCACCCGGTCCGGGCGGCCCTCGCGGAGCAACCAGCGGGCGAACGCCAGCGCATGGTCCCAGCGAAACGCGTGGAGGTTGATCCCCGCCGGCGGCGGCACGTTCGCCACCTCGGCCCCCGGCACCTCGAAGATCGCCCCGGGCTCGGCCCCCGTCTGACAGGCGTCGACGAGGATCACCTCCGGCACCCCCCGCATCTGGAACACCACGTCCATGCCCCCGGTGCCCCCGTCGGCACACCGCACCCCCTCCGGCAGGCCGCGGTTCCAGAGCCGGCGGACGAGCACCGGCCCGGCCGCGTCGTCGCCGCGCAGCGGGTTGCCGCAGCCGATCACGAGCACGCGGGTCGGCGGCATGGCATCAGCCTCCCGTGCCCAGGCGAAAGGCCGGACGTGCGCGGCCGGTCTTGCCGTCGTCGGCGTGCGCCGTGCACACGAGGCACGAATCGAACGACCGGGCCAGGTGCCCCATCTCGACGCCCAATGACGGGTGCCAGAGAAGGGTGGCCATGGTCGTTCTCCGCGTGAAGGGGTAGGCGTCAGAGCCCGAGCCGCACGAGCACGCCGCAGGCGAGGATCGCCAGGCCCGCGAGCACATCAGCGCAACGGGCCAGGCGCGGGAGCCGCACGAGGCCGGCGGCATGCCGCATCGCCCACACGGCCGCCACCATCGTGGCCAACGTCGCCGCACCGAAGGCCGCGATCACCGCCGCCACCGCCCCGCCGCTCGCCCGCGCGGCGGGGAGCATGACCAGCGGGATCAGCGGCTCGCAGGGCCCGAAGACGAACACCAGAAACGCAGCCCACGGCGGCCAGACCGACGCGGCCGCCACGGCACCGGCAGCCGGGTCCCCGTCACGGTGCATGGCCGCCCGCCGCCAGCCCCAGGCGACCAGGACGACGCCGCCGAGAATCAGCAGCCAGGCCGCGACGGCGCCGCGCGCCGACTCGATCGGCTCGAACCGCGCTGCCGCGAGCCCGAGGGCCAGGCCGGCGATGCCGAGCATGACGGAGCCGGTCAGGTGCCCCAGCCCACATGCGAGCGTCACCCGCAGTGTCTTCGCGGTCGACCAGCCGCCCGCCCTCGCCATCGCCACGAACGGCACGTAATGGTCGGGACCGAGGAGCGTGTGCATCGCGGCCACCGATCCGGCCGTCAGGCACAGCGCGGCGGTCTCGGTGGCGGCGACGGCGGCGGACATCGGGACGCGTGCTCCGGCCGCGTCCTGGCGAAGACCTGCGGATGGCCCCCCTGCCTCACCGTGTCACGACGGCGGTTCGCCCCCTGCGACTGCGGAAACGTTAGCCGCGGTACCGCTCCCGGGAAACCGCCCCTGCCCGTAGAATCGCTTTCCCCTTCACCCGCAGGCACGCGACGAGCCTGATCTCGGGGCCGGACACTTGGCCGCCCCCCGACTGGCGTCACCTCCGCGAGCCTGCCATGCACGAACTGTCCATTGCCGCCAGCATCGTCGAGCAAGCCACCGAACACTGCCGCCGCGCGGGCGGCACGCGGGTGACCACGATCAGGCTGCGGATCGGCCGGCTGGCCGGCATTCACCCCGCGGCCCTCCGCTTCGGCTTCGATCTCGTCGCCGCCGACACGCCGCTGGCCGACGCCACGCTCGCGATCGTGGACGTGCCGGTCCGGGTCTGGTGCCCGGCCTGTTCCGCCGAGGTCGAGCTGCCGGGCCTGCAGCGGTTCGCATGCCCGGGGTGCGGCCTGCCTACCGGCGAGATCCGTGCGGGCCGGGAACTGGAGATCGAGTCGCTGACCCTCGAGGGCCACGGCCAACCCGCCCAGGAACCCGTCCGATGAGCATCCCCCGGATCCTCGAGGTGCGCACGAGCATCCTGAAACGCAATGACGCGGTCGCCCGCGACCTGCGGCGCGACTTCACCCGCCACGGCGTGCTCGTCGTGAACATGGTGTCGAGCCCGGGAACGGGGAAGACGGCGTTCCTGCTGGAAACGCTGCTGCTTCTACGGCGGCGCGGGGCGACCGTGGCGGCGGTCGTGGGCGACCTCGAGACCGACAACGACGCCCGTCGGCTAGCCGCCTCCGGTGCGCCGGTCCGCCAGATCAACACCCACGGCCTCTGTCACCTCGAGGCCGACATGATCCGCACGCACGTCGCCGACTGGGATCTCGCGGGGCTCGACTACCTGTTCATCGAGAACGTGGGCAACCTCGTCTGCCCGACGAGCTGGGACCTCGGCGAGTCGCTGCGGCTGGCCTTGCTCTCCGTAACCGAGGGCGAGGACAAGCCGCTCAAGTACCCCGCCCTCTTCAACACGGCGGACGTCGCGGCGCTCACCAAGCTCGACCTCGCCGCAGCCTGCGGCTTCGACGCCCCGCTCGCGCGGGCCAACATCGCCGCCGTGCGGCCCGGCATGCCGCTCGTGGAGACCTCGGCCCGCACCGGGGCGGGGCTCGACGCGTGGCTCGACCTGCTGACTGCCCGCCGCCACCGACTCCTGACCCCCGCGCGGGAATGACTGCCCGTGCCCCACGCCTCTCCCGTGCCCCACGCCTCCAGGCGTCCGTCTTTCGATGGTTAGCGGAGGAGTTCAGCGGAGCGTCGCCGACCCGTGAACAGGGGATCGGTCCCGTCACCGGCCCAAGAAGCCCCGGGTGGCAACCCGGGGACTCCGGGCACGACAACCATCCCGCCGTCCATGCCGCATGACTCCCCGTGATTTCCGGTTCAAACCCACATCGCATGGCACCCGGGATGGAGATGCAACCCGGAGTCCCCCGGCTTCCGCCGGGGGCTTCTTGGGGACGGCGCGACAAGAAGCCCCGGGTGGCAACCCGGGGACTCCGGGCACGACAACCAGCCCGCCGTCCATGCCACATGACTCACCGTGATTTCCGGTTCAAACCCACATCGCATGGCACCCGGGATGGAGATGCAACCCAGAGTCCCCCGGCTTCCGCCGGGGGCTTCTTGTGCCGCTCGCACGTCTCGAGCCGAGCGCACGACTGGAGAACGTGCACCATCAAAACGTGCGAATGCGGGCCGGCCCCGCCATCATCGCTTCACAAGCCCCGACAACGCCGCTGCGGGAACGTCCCCGCCCGCGACCGCCGCGCGGCCCAGCACAGCCTGCCCGAGGGCCAGGCCACCGTCATTGCAGGGCACGCGGTCGTGCATGAGCACGTCGCGGCCGATCGCCCGCAGCGCGTCGGCCGTGAGGCCAGCCAGCGCCGCATTCTGGAAGACGCCGCCGGTGAGCCCCACCACCCGCCCCGCCCCGCGGCCCTGCAGACGCCCGCACACGTCGGCGATCATCGCGGCCACGCCGCGGTGAAATCGCCCCGCAATCACAGCCGCCGGCACCCCGGCGCGGGCATCGGCGGCGACGCCCGCCACCACCCCGGCCCATTCCACCCGCAGCGGATCGCCGTTCCCGATCGCAAATGCGTATCCGCGGTCACTCCCGTCGGGATCGGCCGCCGCCTCGAGCGCCAACGCCGCCTCCGCCTCGTACGTCACCGACTGCCGCAGGCCGGCGAGCGCCGCCACGCCGTCAAACAGCCGCCCCATGCTCGTCGTCGGCACGCAGCCGATGCCCGTCGCGAGCTGCCGCGCCAGCACGCGGCGCCCGGCCGCTCCCGCCGCCTGCACCGGTGCGAGCCGCTCGTCCCAGGGCACGCCGGCGGCGTGGAGCAGCGCCAGCGCCACCCGCCAGGGATGGCGGATCGCCGCATCACCGCCGGGCAGTGGAAACGCCTCCAGGTGCGCCACCCGGCGCATCCCGTCGCGACCGGCGATGATGAACTCGCCTCCCTGGATCGTGCCGTCGCGGCCGTATCCGGTGCCGTCGCAGCAGACGCCGATCACGTCCGCCGCTGCGGCCGCGCGGTCTGCGAGCAGGGCCGCGAGGTGCGCCTCGTGGTGCTGCACCCGCACGAGCGGAATCCCGCGGGCAGCCGCGAACCGCGCGGCCCAGGCCGATGCCACTGATCCCGGGTGGAGGTCCGCGACCACCGCCTCCGGCTCGATCCGCAACAGCCCGAGCAGATGCCCGCTCGTGCGGGCGAGCGCCCCGAGCGTCGCGAGGCTGCCGGTGTCTCCAACGTGCTGCCCCATGAACGCCGTGTCGCCGCGGGTGACGCACGGCGCCGCCTTGAGATCACCTCCCACGGCGAGCACGTTCGGACCGTCGCCGCCGAGGCCGATCGGCAGCGGCGCCCGTCCCCGCGCAAGCCGCATGGGCACCGGTCGCCCCGCCACGCACCGCACCACCGAGTCGTCGCACGCCACGTGGATGCGGCGATCGTGCAGCAAGAAGCCGTCGGCGATCGCCCCGAGCCGCGTCACGGCCGCCGCGTTGTCGGTCACGATCGGCTCCTCCGCCACGTTGCCCGAAGTCATCACCAGTGGCGGCATGCCCGTGCAGAGCATGTGCTGCAGTGGCATGCAGGGCAGCATGATGCCGACCAGATCGGTTCCCGGCGCCACTCCTGCGGCCAGGGACATGCTGCCGGCGACGGTCTTTCGCACGAGCACGATCGGCCGGTCGCGGGCCACGACCGCCTCGGCCTCGACCGCGTCGAACACACCGATCTCTCGCGCGGCTACGACGTCGGCCACGAGGACGGCGCAGGGTTTTCCCGGCCGCTGCTTGCCCGCGCGAAGCCGCGCCACCGTGGCGGCGCTGGTGGCGTCGCAGCACACATGAAACCCGCCGAGCCCCTTCACGGCCACGATCCCGCCCGCCCGCAGCAGCGCCCGCGCCGCGGCGATCGCAGCGGCGTCATCGGGCGGACCGACGGGCCGCTCCGTCCGGCCGGCTGCCACCTCCCGCGTGGTGAACCACAGCCGCGGCCCGCAGGCCGGGCAGGCGATCGGCTGGGCGTGGAAGCGACGGTCGGCCGGGTCCGCATACTCCGCGGCACACCGCGGGCACATCGCGAAGGAACGCATCGTCGTCGCGGCGCGATCGTAGGGCAGGTCCTCGATGATCGTGTATCGCGGCCCGCAATCGGTGCAGTTGGTGAACGCGTAGCCGTTTCGCCGGCCCGTGGGAGCGGCGACCTCCGCGAGGCAGGCAGCACAGCTCGCCACGTCGGCCGGTGGCAGCGTGCCCGCACCGGGACCTTGGGCACTGGCGACGATCATGAAGCCGTCGCCCTCTCCTCCATGGTCGTCGGCGTGCGGCGCGTCGCTGACCCGCACTTCTTGCACGGCCGCCAACGGCGGCGCGGCGGCAGCGAGCCCGTCGAGAAATGCGGCCACCGCGGCGGCCGGGCCGCGGACATCGATCACCACGCCGCCTGAGTCATTCGCCACCCAGCCGGCGAGGCCGAGCCGCGTAGCCCGCCGCCAGACGTACGGTCGGAAGCCTACGCCCTGCACGACGCCCGTCACCACCACCCGTCGCCGTTCCGCTGCCGCCACGCGCGCACCTCCGCAGGGGAGGGGATCGTACGCAGCGAGCCTGGACGAAGCACACTGCGCCCGGGAGGATGGTGGCCACGGAGGCACCCCTGCGGCCGGCAGACACAGGGCCTCCGCCGTGCCTGGCGACCACCGCCCGGACGTTCCCCGACAGCGACGTCCGCCCTGGTTTCCGAAAACCGCGATCCGGCGGCTACACTACGGGCCTCCGGCATCGCTCCGTGGTCTCACGCCGCCCTCGTCGCCGCTCGCAGGCCCGCCATGTTCGCCAGCATCCCGGGCCGCATCGCCCTTGCCGTCATGATGTGCGGCATCGCAAGCGGTTTTGGGCGAGCCGCCGAGCCAGACTCGAGCGACACCGCGAAGACGGCCTACGCTTCGGCCGCCGCACTGCAGAATCGCGAAGCCTGGGACCTGGCCGCCGAGGAGTGGCAGGCCTTGATCGCGGCTCATCCCCAGGATCCGCTCGCCCTCAAGGGCCGTTACTATCTCGCCATCTGCCAGCTCAAAGCCGGCGACTGGCCGGCCGCCGCCAAGACACTCGACGCGGTCGTGGCCAGCAAGGCCGACGCCGCCACGGTGGCGCTCGCTCGCTGGGAGCTTGGCCGCGGTGCGTTCGAGGCGGCGCAGCGGGCGCCATCCCCCGCCGCCTACGCCGCCGCCGCGGCGAACCTCCGCGGATTTCTCGACAACAGCCCCGGGCAGCCGCAGGCCGCCGACGCCACCCACTTCCTCGGCGAGTCGCTCTGGCAGGCGGGCAAGCGCGACGAGGCGATCGCCACCTGGCAGCGGTTCCTGAAGGAATACGCCGCGTCGCCCCGAACCCCCGAGGTGCTCTACGCACTGGGCGTGGGCCAGGCCGAGACCGGCAAACGGGCCGAGGCGACAGCAACCCTCGAGCGGTTCGCGAAAGAGTTTCCGCAGCATGCGCTCGCGGCCGACGTGGCCCTGTGGCGGGCGGACGTGTCAGCCGGGGCTGGGCGGCACGCCGACGCAGAGCAGATCCTCGCCCCCTTGCTCGCCGCCAAGGGGCCGCGCACGCCCGACGCACTCGATCGGCTGGGCAACGCCCGGTGGAACCAGAAGAATTGGGCCGGCGCCGCGGAGGCGTTCGGCAGGCTCGCCACCGAGCATGCCGCATCGCCGCTGGCAGCGAAGGCCCGGGTGGCCGCCGGTCGGGCCCTCGTGGAGGCGGGTCGGCCGAACGACGCGCGGCCGCTCTTCGAGCAGGCGGCGGCCGGCCCCGGTCCGGAGGCGATCGACGCCGCGCATCGCCTCGCGCTGCTGGAACTCGAAGCCAAGCAGCCGGCCAAGGCGCTCGACGTGGCCACCAAGGCGCTCGCGGCCGTCGCCGGCAGACAGGGCGTCGACCCGGCACTGCTCCCGAAATTGGAACTCGACCGCGCCGACGCGTTGTGGGAGATTCCACATCGCCGCGCCGAGGCCGCACAGGCCTACGCAGCCCTGGCCGACAAGCATCCCCAGTCGCCGGCCGCCGCCGCGGCGTCGTCGATGACGGCCCTCGCCTTGCTCGAGGCAAAGCAGCCGGCCGAGGCCCTGAAGCAGGCCGACGCCTATCTTGCCAAGTACGCCCAGCAGGCCGACGCCAATGCCGTGCTCGACGTCCGCGCCATTCGCGCCGAGTGCCTGCTCGCGCTCGGCCGCCATGCCGATGCCGCCACCGCCTTCGCCGAGCTCGTGGCCGCCAATCCTCGGGCGGAGCGGCGTGGGGCCTGGCAGGTCCGCGAGGCCGCCGCGCTCGCCGCCGACCGGCAGTGGCAGCGGGTCCACGAGACGCTCGTGAAGGCCGTCGCGCAGCTCCAAGGCGAGCCACGGGCCGAGGCGTTCCTGCTCGACGCCTCCGCCCTCGTGGAGCTGAAGCAGCCGGCCGCGGCAGTCAAGCTGCTCGCGGAGATCGACACGAGCCTGCCGAAGTGGAGCCGCCGCGAAGAGGCGCTGCTGCTCCAGGTGCGGGCCCTCCGCGAGGCGGGCGACAAGGCCGCCGCCCTCGCGGTCGCGGAGCGGCTCGTGCAGGAGTTTCCGGCCGGCACGACCGCCGACGTCGCCTGGTATCGGCTCGGCCAACTGCGGCAAGACGCGGGCCAGCACGACGACGCGATCGCCGCCTTCGCACAGGCGGTCAAACTCGCACCCCGGGGCAGCCGCGCACCGTGGGCGCTGCTGGCGAGCGGCTGGTGCCACGAGGCCAAGGGGCGGCTGCCCGATGCGCTCCGCGCCTGGAGCGAGCTGCTCGAAAAGCATCCGCAGTCGCCCGCGGCCGCGTCCGGCCTGCTCGCCCGCAGCGACGTGCGGCAGCGGACGGGCGACACAGCCGGTGGCCTGGCCGATGCCCAACGGCTCCTGCAGCAGGCCCGCGACGGCCAGGGCAAGTTCGACGCCGCGGTCCTCGGCGAGGCGCGGCTGCTCGAAGGCCTGTGCCTGGCCGGCGAAAAGAAGTTTGGCCAGGCCGCAGCTGCACTGCAGAGGCTTCTCCAGGAGCAGCCGCAGTTCTCCGCCGCTGACCGTGTCCTCTTCGAGCTCGGCGTCGTGCAGTCACGCGACGGCAAGGGGGCGGACGCGGCGGTCACGTTCCAGTCGCTCGCCGAGAAGTTTCCCACCAGCCCCTACGCAGCCGAGGCCTGGCTCGAGGTCGGTGAACACCGCTGGGGGCGGGAGCAATACGCGGAAGCGGCGCAGGCCTATGCGGCAGCCGTCGCGGCCAGCGGCACCGGCCAGGGGCGGATGGCGCTGGTCGCCGAGCAGGCGCGGCACAAGCTCGGCTGGTCCCACGCGATGCGCAAGGACCACGCCGCCGCAGCCCGGGCCTTCACGGAGCAGCTCGCAGCCGCGCCGCAGGGCAGCTTCGCCAAGGACGCGCACGCCATGCTGGGCGAGTCGCTGCTCGCCCAGGGCAAGGCCGCCGAGGCGGCCCGGGCCTTCGCCCAGGCGCTCGCCGAGCCGATCGGCCTGTCGTCGGCGGCGCTCCGCGACGCCACCTTCCTCCGCGCCGCCGAGGCGGCCGCGCGGCAGGAGAAGTGGAACGAGAGCCTGGCGGTCGCCGAGCGGTTCCTGGCCGCCGCACCGCAGTCGCCCCAGGCCCCCGATGGCCGCTACGCCGCCGCCTGGGCGCGGCAGAACCTCGGCAATCTCGACGAGGCGCTCGCCGGCTATCGGGCCGTGGCCGACGGGCCGCGGACGGAGGTCGCCTGCCGCGCGCGTGTCATGGAGGGGGAGGTGCTGTTCGAGCAGGAACGGCACAAGGAAGCCATCAAGGCGTTCTTCAAGGCCGCCTACGGGTTCGGCGAGCAGCAGGCGCCGCCGGCCTTCCACCCTTGGCAGGCCCAGGCCACCTACGAGGCGGCGCGGTGCTTCGAGGTGCTGAAGCAGCCCGATCAGGCCCGCAAGTTGTATGCCGAGCTGGTGGCCCGATACCCCGATTCCCAGCAGATTCCCGCGGCCCGCAAGCGGCTCGAGGCGCTCGGCCCCGGCGGAGGCAAGGCACCATGAGCGAACGCGTCCAGACCCTGTGGCAACTGTTCCTCGCGGGCGGCCTGCTGATGTGGCCGATCGTGGTCATGTCGCTGGTCGTCGTGACCTTCGGCATCGAGCGGCTCGTCGCCCTGCGGGGCGGCCGTTTCCTGCCCTCCGGCCTGCGCGACGGCATCGGCAAGCTCGTCACCGGCGGCTTCGATCCGCGGAAGGCCTACCGGCTGTGCCAAGAGTTTCCCTCCGCGGCCGCCGACGTGCTCGCGGCGATGCTCGAAAAGGTCGGCCGTCCGGTGCCGGAGATCGAGCGGGCGGCCGAGGTCGCCAAGGACCGCGAGGCTTCGCGACTGTATGCCAACATCCGCCCCATCAGCCTGGCCGTCACGGTCACGCCGCTGCTCGGACTGCTGGGCACCGTGCAGGGCATGATCATGGCCTTCTACACCACGGCCAACCTGGAGGCCGGCGCGAACCGCGCCGCCGAGCTCGCCAGCGGCATTTATGTGGCCCTGATCACCACCTTCGCCGGCCTGTGCGTCGCCATCCCCGCCGCCATGATCGCGCACTATCTCGAGGGGCGGATCCTGCGCGGGTTTCGCGGCGTAGACGACCTCGTGGCCGAGGTGCTGCCCCAGCTGGAGCGGTACGAGAACAAGGGCCGGCTCACCCCGGCCCAGCTGGCCGCCCTGCCGCCCGTGGTGCCCAAGAAATGAGCGTCCGCATCGACAAGGGCCGGCTCGCCGGCGGCCTGGAGCTGACGCCGATGATCGACGTCGTGTTCCTGCTCATGATCTTCTTTCTCGTGGCCAGCAAGCTCGACGAGGCCGACCGGTCGATCGACGTCGTCCTCCCCCAGGCGAGCGCCGCCAAGCCGCTGACGAGCAAGCCCCGCGAGTTCGTCATCAACATCGACCGCGAGGGCAACTACTTCGCGGGCGCCCGTCCGGTGCGGCTCGAGGATCTGCAGCAGCTGCTGCGCCAGTCGGCGGCCGACAACCCGCAGCGGCAGACGGTGATCGTTCGGGCCGACGAGAACACCGCTCATAAGTTCGTGGTCGGGGCGATGGACGCGTGCGTCCAGGCGGGCATCGAGGACTACCAGGTGCAATCGGCGGGCGACCAGTAGCCTGGGACGCGGAGGCGGAATCCGGTGAACAGCGATGCGGCCACGACGCGGCGTAGCGTGTACCGCAGGCGGCTGGCCCTCGCGGCCGTCGCCAGCGTGGTCATCCATCTGCTCCTCGCGAAGGGCCTGACGATCACGCCTCTGGGCGTGGACGTCGCCCTCGATGCACCGGCGGCCGACAAGCCGCTCACACCGAAGCGCAAGGCCGATTTCCCGCTGGCCGTGCCGCGATCGCCATCCACCGAACAGCCCGTCCACGAGCGGCCGCTCGAGGTCCGCATCCCCACGCCCGAGCGTCGGCAGCAGCCGCCCGCTCCCCGGCAGCCCGACCGCAACGTCGCCGAGCGACAGGCGGAGGAACGTGCGGAATGGATGCCGGCCGCCCAGGTCCAGGCAAAGCGGGAGCCGCCCCGCGACGTCGCGCTCGATCCGCAGGCCGCCGCGCCCGCCCGCGAGCAGGCCGTATCGTCCGCGGCGGCTGCCGCTGCCGCGGACATGGCGGCCATCGACCCCGCGGCAGCGGCCCCAGCGACGCCCGCCCCGGCACCGGCGGTCGCCGCGCCCGTGCTGCGGACCGAGTCCGCCCCGATCGCCTCCCGGTGGCGGCCGCGCGAGGTGGCGCTCCTGCAACGGCTCACGGCGCCGAGCGCCGCCCCCGCGGCGCGGTCTGCCCGTGATCGCGAGGCTGCCGCTGCCGCCGTTGCGGCCACGACGTCACGTGTGGCTGCGGTCGCCGCCGATGCGGCCGCGGCCGACGCGACCGCCGACGAAGTCGCGATGTCGACGGCGGCCACAGCCACAGTCGCGGCGCTGACTCCGGCCAGCCGACAGCGGCCGGCGGCGGCACGCCCGACAATGGGAGCGGCGTCACCGTCATCGGCCGCGGCCGACGACGGTGCCTCGACACCGGCGCCGCCCACGACCGCCGTGGCTGTCGCCGGCGGACGCGTCGCTCGGCCTGCCACCGGCGACTCCGCGCCGAGCTCAAACGGCGGCTCACCGAGCCGCCGGCAGAGCGAAGCCACGGCGATGGCCGGCAGCGGCGTCGCAGCGATCGATCTGCCGGCGGCGACCACTGCTAAGCCTGCCTCCGGCGGCGGGGCCAAGCCCGCCGCCAGTGGTCGGCCGGCGGCCTCCGGTCCGTCATCTGCGCTCGCGGGTCGTGCGCGTGGGGCTGCCAGCGACGCCGACGATGCGCCGGCAGCGGGCGTCGGAAGCGTCGCCGTCGGTGGCGGTGGCGGTGTCTCACGCGGCGCGGCCGCCGGCCGAACAGGCGACATCGAGGCTCCGCGTGGCGGCGGATCGTCCCCGGGCCGCAGCCCGTCCGTCACCGCCGCCCCGGGAGCGGATGCCCCGGCGGTCGTGTCGATCACGGTGCCGACCGCCGCGCCAACCGCGGCACCGGGCGGCGGCAGGCCGATGCCGGCGGCGATCGGCCGCTTCGCCGATGCCGGGGCCGCGGCGGCCGTCGGCACCGCGGTGGCGCGGCCGCGGAGTGCTGTCGCCGGTGGCGGAGACGATGACGAGGGGCTCTCTGTGTCGCCCGGTGACGCCGACCTGCCCGGCGGCGGAATCGCCGCCCGCCGGTCGGCATCCGGCGACGGCCCGGGGGCCGCGGAGACCTTGCCACCGGCCCGCGTCGCCGCGGCCGCGCTGCCGGCCGAGGGCCGGGTGCGCGACGTCGCCGCCGCCTTCGCCCGCCGCGTGCCGGGACGCCGCGGCACCGATCGGGAGGCCACGCCCGTCGCCGCGCGGGCGACGGCGATGGTGGACCGCGGTCTCGATTTCCTGGCCCGGTCGCAGCACAAGGACGGTCGCTGGTCTCTGGGCACGTTCGCGGGCGGCACGCCGGCCGACGTCCCCAAGCTCCGCTCCGACACGGCGGCCACCGGACTTGCGCTGTTGAGTTTTCTCGGCGCCGGCCACGACCACTTCGACGGCCCCCACCGCGACACCGTGCGCCGCGGCCTCGAGTTCCTGCTCGCGGCGCAGAAGCCCGACGGCGATCTCTACCTGCCGGCCGACGAGCTGTCGAACAGCTGCGCCTGGCTCTACAGCCACGGCATCGCGGCGATCGCGCTCTGCGAGGCGGTGGGCATGACCGGCGACCCGCTCGTGAAGCCCGCCGCCGAGAAGGCCTGCGGGTTCATCGCCGCCAGCCAGCATCCGACCCGCGGCGGCTGGCGGTACACGCCACGCAGCGATGCCGACCTCTCGGTGAGCGGATGGATGCTCGTGGCCGTGCGGTCGGGCGAGCTCGGCGGCGTGAAGACCGATCCGCGCACGCTCGACGGCGTGCGGAGGCTGCTCGAAGCCGCCTCCACAGCGACTGATTCCACCCGCTACGCCTACAACCCGCTCAAGCCGGAGCAGCGGATGTCGCCGCTGTCTTCCGCCTGCATGACGGCCGTCGGCGGCCTGATGCGTCTGCACACGGGGGCGACGGCCGACGATCCGCGGGTGATGCAGGCCGCCCGGCTGCTCGCCGCCATGCCGCCCGAGTACGGCACGGCCACCCGCAAAACCCGCGACTCCTACCTCTGGTACTACGCCTCGCAGGTCCTCGTCCACACCGGCGGACCGGAATGGCAGACCTGGTACGGCCGGCTCGTCGACACGCTCGCCGCCACGCAGGAATCCGCCGGCCCGAAGGCGGGCAGCTGGGATCCACTGGGGCCGGCCCCCGACCGCTGGGGCATCTACGGCGGGCGGATCTACGTCACCGCGCTGCATCTCCTCGCGCTCGAGGTGCCGGACCGGCGGCTGCCGACCTATTCGGCCGCGCGGCGTTGATCACCCCGCGGCGGGCTTGCGCAGGGCCCGAGGCTCCGGTGCGGGCTTGAGTTTCCACTGCCGGTAGGGGAGCGACTCGGACTCCGCCTCGATGGCGGTGCCGATCAGCAGCCGATCGATACGCTGCGTGTCGATCTCCGCCGGACCGATGGCCGGGCTGCGGCCCCGGACCTTCGCCCCCGCCACGCCCTCGGCCACCAGCGTCACGCGGCGTCCATCGACGGCGACACCCTGCACGAGCAGGCCGCCGTCCTTGGCCACAGGGGGCGGAGCGGCTTCGGCGAGTTCCTCGGGGTGCAGCCAGATCACGCGGGCCACCGTGTCCCGCGGCAGATCCTTCGCGGCGTCGCCCATGGCGAAGGTCACCGTTTGGGCGTCGAGGGCGACGATCCGGCCGCGCAGATAGTCACCATCGGCGAGCCGCAGCAGGTGCGTGGGCGGGTTGGCCCGCTGCATCCGTGGCAGCGTAAGCAGCCGCTCCAGGCGGGCTTTGTCGATGCCCCGGCTCGCGGCCGAGGGCATCAGCTCGACGGCCTGCACGAGCGCGGCTGGCACGGCCACGACCTCGCGCCGCGACGCGTCGCCGAGCGGTGTCCGGACGCGGATTCCGTCTCCGTCGATCGCCTCCACGACGCAGGGCAGCACGTCCCCGCTGCGCAGGAACAAGAGCGCCGAAAAATCGGCGTCCTGCCCCTCAATGGACGACTCGCCGGGGGCCAGGCGGGCATGCGCCGTCAGGGCCGCCTTGAGCACTTCGGTGTCCACGACATGGATCGAGCGGCGGACGAGATTGACCTCCCGGGGGTCGGTGCCGTCGTTAGCGGTCACTTTGAGCCGCAGCGGCGTGCCGATCCGGCCGCGAAGCAGGTTCATCACCATCTCCACTTCGAGTCCCTTCGTCTCCACGAACCGCGATCCCTTTTCCGGCGCCACCGCCACGATCCGGTCGCCCGGCTGAATCCGACCGTCGATTGCGGCCGCGCCGTCGTCGCGCATCATGACGATCACGAAGAAGCCGTCACCGTTCTCGTTCACCTGGGCGCCGAGCCCCCCCACCTCGCCCTCGTCGATGTTCTTGGCATCGTCTTGCCGCTCCACGTAGTCCAACACGCCTCCGGCTCCCGGTCCGGGCGTCAGGCCGCTCGCCGTGACGCTGCCCAGCGGCTGCCAGCCGATGCCGTCGGCCGCCGCAACGACGGCGCCGCGGGCGTCGAGTCCCGCGACTCGCAGCCGCCCCACGCGGCCGGGCAACGGCCTCGGCTCCGCCCGCCGCTGTCGGCTCTCGAGAGCCGTGATTTCGGCCACCGGCACGCCGACCGGCTCGTCGATCCCGTCGCGCCGCAGCCAAACGGCCTCGTCGTCGATCCTCACGAGATCCCCGCCGAGCATGTCCCCGGCCCCGCACGTCGCCCGTACCACCGGCGGCCGTGCCGCCGCAGCCGCGGCCGAAAACAGCATCTCGCGCACGTCGGCGATCGGCACCGGCACGTCCCCGCTTGCGCCGCGCACGAGCACCTCGGCCGCACCGGCCGCCAGCGGTTCGAGGGTGCCGGCGATCCGCGTGCCGTCGCGGCGCACGACGACCGGCTGCTCGCGGCGCTCGAGCGCGGGCTGGTCACCGATCCACTCGGTCACCCGCAGGCTCTCCAATTCGATGTCGCCGCCGGACGCGAGCCGGAAGCGTCCCGACGGCCCGCGACCGGCGGCGGGGGCGATCGTGACGTCGGCTGCCGGCTCGGGTGACCGCTCCGGGAGCACGACCGCCAGGCGGCCCTTCTCCTGGTCGACGAACACGACGACCCGCATCCGCCGCGGCGCATCCGCGGCCGGCTCTGTCTCGGACACCGGCTCGCTCGCGGCCCGGTCGCCTTCCTCCCGCACCAACAGCAGCTCCGGCGCCGCATCCTCCGCGACGGAAAACATCTCCACCTGATAGGGCTCGGAATCGCCTGCCGCGCCCGCCGCCACGGCCACGCGGCACGCGGGCTGCCGCCGCCACGCGAGCACCATGTCGTAGACCGCCCGCGTCGCTCCCCCGACATCGCGCGACACCTCCGCCCCGTGAACGCCGCTGCGGATGCCGCCGGCCCTCTCGGTCCACGCGTCCGCCGGCCGCTGCTCCCAGCCGGCCAGCCCGCCCGGCCCGACGAATCCCCCCGCCGCCCCGCGATCGACACGGACCAAGCGGTCGATGGCCGTCCGCTCGATCCGCAGCCGCTGCGGGCGGTGACCGCCGCCGAACTGCACCGTCACGCGTTCGCCGTCGATCGCCTCCAGGTCGGCGGTGAGCACGTCGCCGCCGTGCAGCATGATCCGCCAGGCTCCGTCAACCACTCGGCCCTTCGGCCGCGGGAAGAGGATGCCGACGATCTCGTCGAGATGAAACTCGAAGGGCGCCGTGAAGGCCGGCGACCGCCAGAGCAGCGTGGTCCGGCCGCCGATGGCGGTCGGCGGGGCGGGCACGAGGCTCCCGTCCATGGACCCGCCTCCGGGCAGATCGAGCATGCCGGCACGCCCGCCATGCTCGGCGGCGACCGCGTCGCACCGCAGTGCGGCGATCGCCACGGCGAGGACCGCGAACGGCAAAATGCGGCGGGCGACGGCGGGGCCATGCATGCCGAAAGTTTACCGGCCGGTCGCCACTTCTGAAAACCTCGCGCCGCCGTTCCCGCGTGGGAGGCACCGCCCCCACGCGGGAATCGTGCGGATCAAGATGCCCGATTGGCTACCGCTTGACGGCCACGGTCTTCAGCGCCGACCGCGTCGTCTCGGCGATCGGCGTCTCCGTCGGCCGGGCGGCCGCCGCCACGACGACGCCTTCGCAGCATGCGGGCGCAACGCTGATGACGCACTCGTTCACGACCTGGTAGCTGCACGTGCGGGTGCAGCAGTTGGTGCACGGATCGCGGTAGGTGACGCACACCCGCTCGCACGCGGGCGCACACACGGTCGGGCAGGCAGCAGCAGGGATCGCAGCAGGAGGTCTCGTAGCAGCAGGCCCGCCGGTGATGCCAGCGGGCCGCTTCGGCATCCCAGCCGGCCGCGACCGCGGCAACACAGGTGACCGCCCCGACGAGGCGAACGAAGAGTTTGTGGCCGATCATCGTGGATACCCTCTGTGAACCCCTCGGGCAAAAGCGGGGCACGGCCCACCATGGGCGGCCCCACCCGAAGGCCGCGAACCCTAGGAACCGACCGGCGCGGCGGGCAAGCCGCCCGCCGCCCCGTGCAGGCCCGGAACACGCTGCGCAACCTGCTGGCCCGTCGCCTGTTGCGCGACACCGCCAGCAGCGGGCGGCGCTCCGGCAGCCGCGGCCCGGACAGTTCGTCGCCTCTCCGCCGGCGGCGCCGCCGACGCCGCTGTCGCCCTGGGGATTGTCCGCGTCACCATCGGCGTCACCGGCGCCGCACGTCGACCGCGACCAACTGTCCGCGGCCGCCGCCCGCGGGGCACCGTCCGCGCGGCCGTCTTCCGGGGCCCGGCCTAGAATCGGCCCGCTGCATGGACCGCCCGCACCCCGGCAGGCACGCCTGCCTTTGGGAGTCCGCCATGCACGCCCCGCCACTGAACCGCATCGCCTGGATCGGCAACTACGTGCCGCGCCGCTGCGGCATCGCCACCTACACCCGCGATCTCCGCTGCGCCGTCGCGGAGCACCTGCGCGGCGTCGCCTGCCCCGTCGTCGCCATGAACGACGGCGGGCTGCGTCACGCCTATCCCGCGGAGGTCGGCTTCGCCTGCGCCGACCACGATCCGGCCGCCTACGGGCGGGCCGCGGAGTTCGTCAATCTGCTCGAAGCCGACGTCGTCTCCCTGCAGCACGAGTACGGCCTCTTCGGCGGCCCTGCGGGCAGTCACGTGCTCGACCTGCTCCGGCAGCTGCGGGCGCCGGTCCACACCACCCTGCACACCGTCCTCGCGAACCCGACCGCGGAGCAGCGCGAGGTGCTGGCCGGCATCGTCCGGCTCTCCACGCGGCTGGCCGTGATGACCGACCGCGGCCGGGCGCTGCTCCGCGACCTGTACGGCGTGCCGGAGGACCGCGTCGACGTCATCCCGCACGGCATCCCCGAGATGGAGTTCGTCGATCCGAACTTCCACAAGGATCGCTTCGGCGTCGAAGGCCGCCATGTGCTGCTCACCTTCGGCCTGCTCTCGCCGAGCAAAGGCATCGAACAGGCGATCGCCGCCCTGCCGGCGATCGTGGCCCAGCACCCCGACGCGGTGTACGTCGTGCTGGGCGCGACCCACCCGCACCTCGTCCGCAGCGAGGGGGAGCGGTATCGCACGTCGCTCCAACGGCTCGCGGCCGAGCTCGGCGTGGCACGGCACGTCGTGTTTCACGACCGCTACGTCGACATGCCCGAACTGCTCGCCTTCCTGGGCGCCGCCGACGTCTACATCACTCCCTACCTCAACGAGGACCAGATCACCTCCGGCACGCTGGCCTACGCCTTCGGCTGCGGCAAGGCGGTGCTCTCCACGCCCTACTGGCACGCCCGGGAACTGCTCGCCGACGACCGCGGCGTGCTCGTGCCGTTTCGTGATCCCGCCGCCATCGCGGCCGGCGTCACGAGCCTGCTCGCCGACCACGCCCGCCGGCACGCGATGCGGAAGCGGGCCTACCTGCTCGGCCGCGACATGGTGTGGCCCCGCGTCGCCGCCCGCTACGCCGAGGCGTTTCGCAGGACACGCGCCGGCGTGACGCTGAAGCCACGGGGTGGTGCCGCGGCCCGCCCGGTTCCGCCCCCGCGCCGCACGCTGCCACCGCTGGCCCTCGGTCACCTGTGGCGGATGACCGACTCGACCGGGCTCTTGCAGCACGCCGTCTACGACATCCCGGATGCCGACCACGGCTACTGCACCGACGACAATGCGCGGGCATTGGAGCTGATGGTGGCCATCGAGGATCTCGGCTGCGAGACGGCCGACACCATCCGGGCGACCGCCGTGTATGCCACGATCCTCGGCCACGCCTTCGACCCGGCCACCGGCCGGTTTCGCAACCTGCTCGGTTTCGATCGTCGCTGGCGCGACGATGCCGGCACCGACGACTGCCTGGGCCGGGCCGTGCTCGCGCTGGGCGCCTGCCTGGGCCGCTCGCGCCGGCCGGCGCTGCAGCGGTGGGCGATGCGGCTCTTCGCGCCGGCGGTCGCGGCCGTCGAGGCCTGCACGAGTCCCCGGGCGTGGGCGACCACCCTGATCGGCATCCACGACTATCTCGGCCGACTCGGCGGCGACCGTCCGATCACGGCGGCGGCCCGCCGGCTCACGGCCCGGCTGCTGCGGCTGCGGCGGGCCACGGCCGGCGCCGACTGGCCGTGGCTCGAAGACGCGCTCGCCTACGACAACGCCCGCATCTGCCAGGCCCTGATCGGCAGCGGCCGCGTGCTGGGCGCGGCCGCCGCCGGCGACGTCGGCCTGCGGATGCTCGCCTGGCTCGCGCAGCGGCAGCGCACCGCCACGGGCCGGTTCGCCCCGATCGGCTGCCGCGGTTTCCTGCGCCGCGGCGGGACCGCGGCGGCCTTCGACCAGCAGCCGCTCGAGGCCCACGGCATGGTGGCGGCCTGCGCGGAGGCGGCGCGGGCGACCGGCGATGCGTCGTGGATCGACGTCGCCTGGACGGCCTTCGACTGGTTCCAGGGCCACAACGTGCTCGGCCTGGCGCTGTGCGACCCGCGGACCGGCGGCTGCCGCGACGGGCTCCTCGAGGATCGCACCAACGACAACCAGGGCGCGGAGTCCACGCTCGCCTACCTGGCGGCCTTGGTGGAGATGAAGACGGTCGCGACCGCCGCGACGACGGGCGCCGGCAGCCGACACGCAGGCCGCCGCCGCACCCGCCCCGAGGGAGTCTGATGCACGTCCGCCGCACCGGCATCCTGCTGCGGCCCAACAACGCCCGGGTGCTGTACCGTCCGTTCCACCCGCCCCATCCGCAGCGGGCGCCGCGGATCATCGGCCGGATCATGGAGCTCTCCGAGGCGGTGATCGAGGAACTGCTCGCCGGTGTGCTGGCGGAGTTTCACGGCCGCCACCAGCGGCTCCTCGGCTTCTTCTTCGAGCGGTTCGAGGCCGTCCGCCACCACCTGCTCACCGACCGGCCGCTCTCCGAGGCCCGCCGGCTGGTGATCGGCTCCTACTTCACGCAGGAGTACGCCCTGGAGAGCGCCGCCCTCTTCAATCCCTCGATCGTCTGGCATCCCGACCAGTCGGGGCTCCCGTCGGGCACGCGCCGATTCCTCATCAGCCTGCGGGCCATCGGCGAGGGGCACATCTCCAGCGTCGGCTTCCGGGCCGGCACGGTCGACGCGGCCGGCACGATCGCGCTCGCCGAGCCGACCGGGTTCGTGACCGCCCCGCGGGTCGTGGCCAATGCCACCTACGACAAGCCGCTGTTCTTGCGCAAGCTCGCCGAACTCGGGATCGTGGATGGCCTGGTGGAACTCGTCTTCGACGCGCTCGACGACCAGTTCACGCTCGGCGCGCTCGAAGCGGCCCTCGCCCAGGCCACCCGCCAGCAGCGGGCCCGTCGCAAGGAGTGGGAGCCGCTCGCCGGCGCGATCCTCGCCCTGGCCCGCGCCAACTACGAGATCGAGTGCGACCCAGCCTCCGACGTCTCGGAGCGGGTGATCTTCCCCTACTCGCCGGCCGAGACGAACGGCATCGAGGACGCCCGCTTCGTGCGGTTCGTCGACGACGACGGCTCCGTCCGCCACTTCGCCACCTACACGGCCTTCGACGGCAGCGTCACGCTGCCGCAGATCGTGGAGACCGACGACTTCATCCGCTTCCGCGTGAGCACGCTCAACGGCCCGGAGATCGCCAACAAGGGGATGGCCTTGTTTCCGCGGCGGATCGGCGGCTGCTACGCGATGCTCTCCCGCCAGGACGGGGAGAACATCTACCTCATGCAGTCGGACATGCTCCACTTCTGGCATGCCAAGCGGCTCATCCTCCGGCCCACGCATGCCTGGGAGTTCGTGCAGATCGGCAACTGCGGTCCGCCCATCGAGACGCCCCGGGGCTGGCTCGTGCTCACCCACGGGGTCGGCCCGATGCGCAAGTATGCGATCGGCGCGGTCCTCCTCGACCGTGATGATCCCGCCCGCGTGCTCGCCCGGCTGCCCGAGCCCCTGCTCGCCCCCAACGCCAACGAGCGGGCCGGCTACGTGCCCAACGTCGTCTACACGTGCGGAGCCCTGCTGCACGACGGTCTGCTCGTCGTCCCCTACTCGATGAGCGACTACGCGACGACGTTCGCCACGGTGCCGCTCGCCGATGTCTTCGCCGCGATGACGGCCACGTGAGGCCGCCGGCCGCGGTCGGGCACCGGCTCGCCGTCGCGGGCCAGGCGGGCGAGCAGTTCGTCGCGGCGGCGCACCGCCTCGTCGAGGGCATGCGTGCCCAGGGTGCGCCGCACCCGCCGCTTTCGATGGTCGAAGTGCAGCGTGTAGTGCACCCACCAGGTGCCGTTGTTGCACCACAGGTGATGCAGCGGGTTGGCGTCGTCCACGCGAATCGAGGGAAATCCGATCGTCATGCTCCTCTCCTTTCTCCAGTGAAGAAAGGAAGGCGCCTCGGCGGACGCCCCGCGGCCGCCGGCCACGGATCATCCTCGAAAGCTTCGCCGCCGACCGTCCCCGCCGCCTGCCGGCAGAGGGCGATCGTCGCCGCACATCCTCCTGAACCGTCGCCGGTTCAGGTCACCACCTTTGCTTTCGCGAGGTTGGGTCGGGCTGCCGCGTGGGCCGCCCGGTTCGAGCCGGATGTACCTTCCAACTATCGAACAGTATAGACGCCCGTCGGCGGGCCGTGGCCCGCCGGCAGTGATTTCCCGTGTCATAGCAGACTTTGGAATAAGTCTGCCCGAATAGGATGCGAGGAATGCCGACCGTGGAAACCCGCGGCGTTTTCACCGGTGGGCCAAGTGGACAAAGGCCATGGAGGGCTTTGTCCACGGACAGCGAGCCGCGCCAGACGGTCCCCGCCCGTCAGGCGGACCGTGACTGCGGTGACGCCAGGGCCCGCGCCAGCGGGCAGGCCGGGGAGGCGGGTTCGCCGCGGCGATAGGCCGCCAGCAGTTCCTTCGACCGCTGGGCGAGCATCCGCCGCACTTCCCGCCGCTGGCCTTTGACGCGGGCGATCTTCATCGCGTCGTAGCCGGTCGTCTGATGCCGCATCCAGGCGATCACCGCGGCCTCGGCCCGCCGCTCGATCGGGATCCGCTGCGTCCGCGCCACGGTGCCGCTGCCGACGGGCGTGGCATGCGCGGCCACGGCAGCGGCAAGTCCCCGTGCCAGTTCCGCGTGCCGTTCATGGAATGCGAGGAACGCCAGCACCGCCGCCTGGAAGTCCTCGACGTACTCCACCTGCCGGGCCGCACGGCGTCTCGTATCGGCCTCACGACGGCGGGCATGGGCCGCGGTGGCCCGCTCGGCCGCCAGGTCGTTTTCGATCCGCTCGATGGTCTCGCGCGGCGCCCAGACACCGCGGGAGAACACCCGCCGGCCGACCTTCTCCTGGACGAGCCAATGGTCTCCGGCCGCCTTCACGCGCCGCGTCAGGGCGGCGTCTCCGGGAGGCAGCAGCACCCAGCCGGCTGGCACCGGGAGCGTCTGACCCGCGGGCGTGCGGACGGCATTGGCCGTGGGGCCGGGGAGATACGTCTGCGTGGGCATGGTGAAAGAGGGTATCGGCCGTGGGCAGGGCGGCGGTCGAACTGTGGCGGCACCATCCCTACGATCGGTTTTCGGGCGGCACGATGCGGGAATCGCTGGCTTCGCGCAGCCGAACTTCGCATACTGCCGGTCGCCATGAAACCCACCCGGCTCCTCGACAGCGCCGCCACGCCCGACGGCACGCCGATCACGCTCCACGAGCACGACGGCTCGCTCGCGATCCGCGTGGGCGGCGTGGAACTGATGTCCACGCGGCAGCATCACTCCGAGGAGCGGCTGGCGGAACTGGCCTGCGCCGGCCTGCGCGACCGCCGCCGTGCGGCCGTGCTCATCGGCGGGCTCGGCCTCGGCTTCACGCTCCGCGAGACGCTCCGGCACGTGGCGGCCGATGCGACGGTCGTGGTGGCCGAGCTGGTTCCGGCCGTGATCGCCTGGAACCGCAACCCCGCCTACGGGCTGGCGGCCGACGCGCTCGACGACCCACGGGTGGAGATCGTGGCCGACGACGTCGCCGAGGTGCTGGCCGAAAGCCGCGGCCGGTTCGATGCGATCATGCTCGACGTCGATAACGGCGCCCGCGGCCTGACAGCGGCCGCCAATGACGAGCTTTACGTGGCCACGGGCCTGGGGGCGGCCCGGGCGGCCCTCAAGCCGCGGGGCCGGCTGGCCGTCTGGTCGGCGGGGAGCGACCCGCGGTTCGCGGCCCGCATGGAGGAGGCGGGCTTCGCCGTGGAAGTGGTCAAGGCCCGCACGCATCCGACCGGCGGCAGTTGGAACTCCATTTTCGTGGGCACGCGTTAGCCGGCGGTGGCTGTCCGTTGGCGAAACATCGCATCGTGCGATTTTTGCTGGTGCGGGCTCTCCAGTCTTGTCTGGCTCTCGGCTCATCACGCGAGAACCGCACAACAAGCCCCCGGCGGAAGCCGGGGGACTCTGGGTCGAATCTCTTCCCGCGTGCCATGCGATGTGGGGTTGAACCGGGAAAGCGCCGGCCGTCGTTCGGCATGGACGGCGAAGTGGTTTTCGTACCCGGTGTCCCCGGGCTCCCGCCCGGGGCTTCTTGGAACGATGACCGGACCAATTCCCTGTTCAATGAGCCTGAAAAACACGGTTCGCAGATGCATTCCTGCAGCTGCGATGCTCTGTCGGGCTGCTCGGCACCCCGTCATCCCGCGTCTGCTTCGAGGGCTTCCCAGCGGGTGAAGGCCGCGGCGAGCCGCGCTTCGAGATCCCGCAGGCGAGCCTGGTCGCGGGCAAGCACCTCGCCCGGCTGACGGAAGTAGTCGGACCCCGCCATCGCCGCGTGCAACGCGGCAATCTCGCTCTCGAGGGTCTCGATCAGCGCCGGCAGGGATTCCAGTTCCCGCTGCTCCTTGAAGGATCGCTTTTTCTTTGTGACGCCCGGCTCGGACGACGGCGCCGCAGCCGCGCGCGGCCGGACATCCGCCGCCGGGGGCGGCGGCGCGGGGGCCCGCTGCCGGAGCCAGTCGCTGAAGCCGCCCACGTATTCCTTGACGCGATACTCCGCGTCGCCTCCCGTCGGCTCGAACACGAGCGTGCTCGTCACCACGTTGTCGAGGAACGAGCGGTCGTGGCTCACCACCAGCACCGTGCCGGCGAAATCGACGAGCCGCTCCTCCAGCATCTCCAGCGTTTCCGCGTCGAGGTCGTTGGTGGGCTCGTCGAGCACGATCAGGTTGGCGGGCTTGGCGAACAGCCGGGCCAGCAGCACCCGGTTGCGCTCGCCGCCCGAGAGAAACTTCACCGGCGTGCGGGTGCGTTCGGGCGTGAACAGGAAGTCCTGGAGGTAGCCGATCACGTGCCGCGGCTGGCCGCCGATCTGCACCGTCTCGTAGCCGTCGGCCACGTTGTCGGCCACGGTCTTTTCGTCGTCCAACTGGTCGCGGAGCTGGTCGAAGAAGGCGATCCGCAGGCTGGTGCCGAGCCGCACGGAGCCCGTCGCGGCCGCGAGCTCGCCGAGCATGAGCCGCAGGAGCGTGGTCTTGCCCGATCCGTTGGGGCCGATGATGCCGATGCGATCGCCACGCATCACGGTGGTCGACAGGTCGCGGATGATCGGCCGCGTGCCGCGCAGGAACGACACCCCCTCGAGGGCCGCCACGAGCGCCCCGCTGCGTTCGGCCTCCTGGATCTCGAGCTTCACCCGGCCCACGGCGTCACGCCGCTGGCTGCGCTGGCGCCGCATCGCCTCCAGGGCCCGCACCCGACCCTCGTTGCGGGTCCGCCGGGCCTTGATGCCGGTGCGAATCCAGACCTCCTCCTGGGCGAGCTTCTTGTCGAACAGCGCGTTCTGCTTCTCCTCGGCGGCGAGCGCCTCCTCCTTGCGCACGAGAAACGTGTCGTAGTCGCACGACCAGTCAAAGATCCGCCCGCGGTCGATCTCGAGGATCCGGTCGGCCATGCGGCGGAGGAAGGTGCGGTCGTGGGTGACGAACATCAACGTGCCCCGCCAGCGGCCCAGAAACTCCTCCAGCCACTCGACCGCCTCGATGTCGAGGTGGTTGGTCGGCTCGTCGAGCAACAGCAGGTCGGGCTGGCCGACGACCGCCCGCGCCAGCAGCACCCGCCGCTTCATGCCCGCCGACAGGGCCGCGAAGTCGGCGGCCCCGTCGAGCGCCATCCGGGCGAGGGTCTGGGCGACCGTCTGTTCCTGCTGCCAGGCAGCCTCGGCGGCCGGCGCCGGCGGCAGGCCGGCGGCGACGATGTCCTGCACGCGGCCGCCGAGATCCTGCGGCACGTCCTGCTGCAGGAGGGCAACCGCCGCCCCCGGCGCGAAAACCACCGCCCCCGCATCGGGCTGCAGCGTGCCGGCGAGCAGACGCATGAGCGACGTCTTGCCGGCGCCGTTGCGGCCGAGCAGGCCGATTCGCTGCCCGGCCTCGACGTGGCAGGTCACGTCGTCGAGCAGCGGCGGGCCCCGAAACCGGAGCGTCAGGTTGCGAAGGGTGACGAGCGGCATCCGTTGATTCCAGCGATCGGCTCGCGCCGTGGCCGCCCATCGTAGCGGCCGCGGCCCGCTCGAGCGTGAGCCGCCCGTGCCGCGGAGCGAAAAACCCGTCCGGCCGCGGCTCTCTGTTCCTACGGAGTGTCTCCGGGGCGTGAACCGTCGCTCGACCGCAGGCGACGCACGATTCGGGCCGCCCCCGCCGTGAGTCGTAAGGTTGTGCAACAGGCGGCGTCCTGCATCGCGGCCGCACAACCGGCTCGGGCCGTGCGCACACCATGCATCCGATTCACCACGACACGTCGGTCCCCCGGAATGGCGAGGTGGCCGCCATGATCGACGCGGAAGTCAACGAGGGCGGGCCACCTTCCCCGATTCCATGCGATACGCCGGCCACTGGCCCGGCGTGCCAGGAGGATCAGCCGGCCATGCAAGACGAACCGCCGCCGATGGAAACCTGTCCGGCTTCCGGCCGCATCCTGCACCTGCCTCTGGGGCCGGCGATCCCTGCCGCCGCTTCCAAGACGTTGCTGAAGGCGGCCGGGCTCGAACTGATCCGCCTCGTGATTCCCGCCGGCAAGGAGATTCCGCCCCACCGGGCGGCCAGTGAAATCACGGTGCAGTGCCTCGAAGGCCATGTCTCGTTCGATCATGACGGACATGCGCTCGACCTCCACGCCGGCGACCTGGTCTATCTCTGCCCGCACGAAACCCATGCGCTCAAGGGCGTCACGAACTCCTCGGTGCTGGTGACCCGGCTGCGGCCCCACGCGGATGAGCTTCCCGAAACCTTCCCGGCGGTATCATGACTGCCGCCATGAAGAAGAGGCCCAAGAAAAAACGCCGGCCTGCAGGCCGGTCGCCGCACGCCGAGGCGACGTACACCTGCGACTCCTGCGGCGAGGAAATCGTCGTGCCGGTGGATCTGTCGGCCGGGGCCCGGCAAGACTACGTCGAAGACTGCCCGGTCTGCTGCCACCCGATGACGCTGCACGTCGAGATCGACGATCACGGCGCGGCCCGCATCGAGGGTGAGCACGAGTAGACGGCCCGGCTGAGCCTGCCGGCAAACTCCCGGGCCCGCGCCAGGTCACGGGCATCGGGGTGCTTCCGGTTCAGGCCGCCGGCGAACCACAGCGGCCCCCACGTATCGAATCCCCGACAGGCGAACTCCCCCACGACCGCGACACCCTTGCGGGCCAGGACTCGCTTCAGCGGCCAGTGCCAGAGCCTGGCCAGAAACGGCAGCCCCGAGGTGGAGAACACGAACGCCGGCATCGTCCGCTCGGGGACTTCGGGCAGCCCGCATACCCACTCCTCGAGCACCGGATGCATCCGGCCGTAAAAGACACCGGAGCCGAGGCCCAGCAGGCCGTAGTCGCCGAGGCTCGTGGGCGACACGTCCTCGGGGGCGGCCATGACGGCGGCTTCCCCGAGCGCATCGGCCATCGCCCGGGCCACCCGGGCGGTGTTTCCATGATGCACCGACTTGCAGAGGATCAAGCACTGCGCACCGCTCATGCCCGATTCTACGCCCACGGGCCGCCGCGAAGCGTTTCCAGACGACCGGGCGCGCGTCGCGGCCCAGCGGCCGGCGACCGAGTCACGGTCAGGGCCTGGCGGCCGGCAGGGACCGGATCCGCTGCGTCACGACCTCGCCGACCTGCGTCTTGGCGGTCCCGGAGATGCCACCACCTGACGACGGGCCGCTCGTCACCGTGAGCAGCTGCTCGCCGAGTGTCGCGAATGTCACCCGCACGAACGCCCGGCCGCCAACAAACCTCACCGCCGACGGCAGCGTGGCCGCCGTGTCGGACGAGGCGAGCGTCGCGGTGCCAGAAAAACTCGGCACCGGCCGGCCCTGGGCGTCGACCGCCACGATCGACACGTTCACCGGCACGCCGACCGCCACGGCCTTCGGCAGCAGGAAGGCAAACGCCGTCGCCACAGGAGTCGCGACGACCTCCGTGGCCGCCGTGGCGACGATGTCGCCGGCCGCGCCGCCCCGCACGGTGAGGCTCTGGCTGCCCGGCGTGGAAAACGTGACGCGGGCCACCGCCCGGCCGTTCACGAAGTTCACGGAGGCCGGCAGGGTCGCCGCGACATCGGAACTCGTGAGCATCGCGGCCCCGGAAAACCGCGGGATCGGCCGCAGGGCGGCGTCGACCGCCACGATCGTCACGTTCACAGGCCTGCCGACATCGACGCGCCGCGGCATGAGCACGAGGAACGACCCGAGCGTCGGCGGGGCCGTGACCGACGTCGACGCCGTCGCGGTCAAGGCTGCATCGGCGAGCGACGTCACCGTCACTGTCTGCGGACCCGCCGTGGCAAACGTCACGGCGAACGATGCGCGGCCATTCTTGAAAGACACCTCGATGAGCGGAAGGCTCGCCGCACCGTCGCTGCTGGACACGGTCGCCGACCCGTTGAACGAGGGCACCAGCCGCCCTACGGCGTCCAGCGCCACCACCGTCATCGACGTCGGCGCACCGGCCCGCACCTGTGTCGGCATGGTGAGTCGCAGCCTCGCGGCGGCGACCGGCTGAATGACCGTGGTGGAGGCGATGGCGAAGGGGCTTGCATCGACAGCATCGACCACACCGCTCGAGGCGATCGGAGGCGGCAGCATGAGAGCGTTCTCCGCGGTCAGCACCGCCCGCGACTCGAGCCGCTCGACATGCTCGATCACGTTACCGCGGCCGATCGATCCGCTCGGCTTCCGCACGGAACGTCGCCTGTTCAGAAAATGCCGCATGACTGCCTCCACGAGTCGTGGCCCTGCCACGAGTTATACGCGACCAAAGGCAGTGCAGCCAGCGAGAAAAACCGACGTGTGGCCCGACGGTTCGCGCCGGCTGGATGCCGAACATGCCGGCGAACTGGCCCGGGCCGTCGACGAGGAGCTCCGTCGCGGCCATCACGCGATCGCCCTCGGCGCGGTCGCGGCTGCCGGGTCGCCCGCCGACCGGGCCGGCGAGATGCGCGCGGCCTGCGGCCCGGCCTTCCACCGCCGGCCGGAGCCCTTTTCCGCCGTCGACTGCCTGTCGGCCGCCGCCGATCTCAAACCGGAGATCGCAGTTGGGGTGGCATCGGCGACATCTTCGTGGCCCGCGTCGCCGGAAACTTCGTCAACGAAGACATCCTCGGCAGCATGGAGTTTGGCTGCGGTGTCGCGGGGGCGAAATTGATCATGGCGATCGGGCACACCAATTGCGGTGCCGTGAAGGCCACGATCGACGACGTGAAACTCGGCAACATCACGCCCATGCTCGCCAAGATTCGGCCGGCCATCGAGAAGGGCAGGCCATTCGACGGCAGGCGGGGAAGCGACAACCCCGCCTATGTGGCACACGTCTGCCGTGAGAACGTGCGGCTCGCCGTCGAGACCGTCCGTGAACGCAGCGAGATCCTCCGCACGATGGAGGCCGAAGGCTCGATCAAGATCGTCGGGGCCTACTACGATCTCCGCTCCGGGCAAGTGACGCTGTTGCCGTGACGCGTGGCGCAGGCTGCGGTATGGCGGGCAACGACTACCAGGCGTCTCTCGCTAGGGGCGGTCTTCTTCGTCGTGCCGGCATTGGCAGCAGCGTCCCTCGACCTTCCACTCGACGGCCGGCACCTACCGCTGAACCTCTTTCTTGACGGGTCCCCGCCTGGTGATGACCTCCGCGCAGGTCGGCTTCCAGAGCCAGCAGGCCCAGCACCGGCAGTCATCCCGCTGGCAACGTGTTCCGCAGAAGATGCTCGGGCCCGCGATGCAGGCCTGCTCGCACCGGGCCGCCCGAGTCTGTGATCGCGGCCATGGCAACCGCACACGACTGGCAGCCGCCGGACGATAAGCCCGCGCCGACACGTCGATGCGACGTCTGGGGTGCCCGAATCCATTTGGCCGATATCCTCGCCGCACTGTCAGCCGCTTCACCCCTATGAATCGGCACGAACTCCCCGTGCAATCACTCAGCTCCGTCCGTGCAGGCCATCCAGTCGCCGCTGCCCGCCCTCGTCGATTCCGCCCCACACTATTGCCCTCATGCCCCCGGATCTCCCCTGCCCCGCGGCGAAGTCATGGCACACCTCCTGAACAACTGGACGACACTCGCCCCAATCGCAGCCGCGGCGATTCTCCTTCTCATGGCCGCCGTCAGTGAGCAGCCCTGGGTGCTCGCGGGCTGCGGTGCGGCGCTCGTCGCGGCCGTGCTCGCCGCCGTGCACCATGCCGAGGTGATCGCCCACCGCGTCGGCGAGCCGCTTGGCACACTCGTCCTCGCCCTGGCCGTCACCGTGATTGAGGTGGCCCTGCTGCTGTCGCTGCTCGTCGCGGGCGGCACCGGCATGGAGACGTTGCCCCGTGACACGGTCTATGCCACCGTGATGATCATCACGACGGGCGTCGTCGGTCTCTGCACGCTGATCGGCGGCCTGGCCCACCGCGAGCAGTCGTTTCGCGTCGAGGGGGCGGGCGGCGCTGATCGTGCTCGCGGTCGTCACGCTCGTGCTCCCGCATTTCACGGTCACGACCGCCGTCGGCACCTACAGCCGTGCCCAGTCGCTCTTCGCGGCCGTCGTCTCGGCGGGGCTGTGGGGCATCTTCGTCTTCGTTCAGACCGTCCGGCACCGCGACTACTTTCTGCCGCACGACGACCACGCCCTTCCCGACGAGCATGCCGCGCCACCGTCACGTAGGCAGGCGGCGCTGAGCTTCCTGCTCCTCGTCGTCTCCCTTGTGGCGGTCGTCGGCCTTGCGAAGGTGCTTTCGCACCCGCTCGAGGAGTTCGTCAAGGCATGCCGGCTGCCGCGCAGCGTGGTTGGGATCGTCGTGGCGATGGTCGTGCTCCTGCCCGAGACCTGGGCCGCGATTCGGGCAGCGCATGCCAACCGGTTGCAGAGCAGCATGAACCTGG